>MGFH01000177.1 GCA_001791795.1 Candidatus Wallbacteria bacterium GWC2_49_35 | reverse complement strand
GGGAGTGACTATGAAAAAGAGAACCCTGCTTATCATTTTTGCGTTTTTATTTTTTATCATCATCACGGCGGGCGAAGTTTTTGCGGGCGCCGACAATCTGTGTCCGCTTCCAAAAGAATACAAGGTAAAACTCGAATCCGGCGGCGCTACAAACGGTGAAAAAGACCTGGCCGATCCCGGCTGCAGGGTCGGCGAATCGTTATCGAAAGCCACGACCGGCGAACCGAAGAACGGCTCTACCAACGCCTCGTTCGTCGTTGATGAAAACGCGAACACGAAATGGAGCTTCAGAGCCCATCCAGGCGGCGTTCTTCCAAAGGATATAACCGGCAACGACCAGACGACGAGCGACTGGAAAAAATGGGAGCCGCTCAGCAGCGTTTATCATAAAATAACCGACGATATGAGCCCTAAGTGCAATAAAAACATGTCCACCACGGCGACGTGCTATACTTACCAGGGCATCGAAAAACACAAGTGGGACGGCACTCATACATGGAAGGTCAACAAACTCTTTCACGTGTACCACATGGACAGCCCGACGAAATACGGCGTCGGACAGATCGGCTACCATGTCGGCAAGGGCGAATCGATAGACGATAACGGCGGCACGAACGAAGGGCTCGGAGTTTTCGATTTCAGCTACAGAGTGCCCTCCGTTCCGGTTTGGTATGCCGCCAGTTCGGCTATAACCATCACGTGGGACTGGGATTCAACTAAAGTCGAGCACGAATGGAAGGCACACCACGTTCCATGCATGAATACTTCCTGTCCTATGTGCAAATGCATACTTTGCGGTCACCAGCCATGGTCCGACTGCCAGGAAGAAAACACCACGAACCCGCTTTATCAGAAAACACCGGACCAGGTCAGCTGCACTAAATGGTACCCCGATAAGTTCTGGAGCTCGCAGGGCATCACCGAACCCGATGCCGCCAAAAGCCGCGTCCAGGGAAGCAAGTACTTCGACGAACAGGGTATCGCGAGTTCGGTTTACAGCGTTCCCGACGCCAAATTCGAAGACGACGCCGCCGGAAAACCGGTCGTCGTGGCTCGAGCGACGGTCAGAGTTAAAGACATATACAACGTCGCACACGTCCAGATCGGAACCAAAGACGAAAAGAAAGTTACTCTTCAGGCTGAATGCGGCAAAAAAATATCAGAAATCGCCGACAAGGAAATAGTGATCAGAATAGTCGACAACGCGGCGCATTCCACTAAAAAAACGGTAGTGGGCAACAGCGAGAATACTTGCGTCGACGGCGACTGGGACCAGACTAAATTCAAGGTCATCTTCTGGTATGAAATGCCATTATACCAGTACGCTTCTTACATAGGCGACAAATGGAAGGACGCCGGCGGCATCGAAAAGCCGCTTATCGAAGTGGCTTACGCACCCATGTTCGTCTGGAAAAAACACACGCTGTGCAACAACCTCGTCGAATTTTTCAATGCCGGCGATGGCAGCACCAGCAACACATCTAAAGTTTACTGGTACGCCCCAACTTGCGCGGAGCGCTCTGAAGATCAGGAATACACCGGCAGCACCGCCGGCAACACAGGACTCGGCAATCCAACACATGTTATTTACGAAAAAACCATACCCGTTTCGAAACTGTTCGTCAGCGACGACGACCTCAGCAATGAAGATATCATGCCGTGGCACTACGCGGTAACCTCGCAGGGCGATGGTTTCGGCAACCCGCCTTATTCGAAAGACGTTACGAACGACCTTTACGGCTACAGCAAAGACATGAACGGCGGCGATATAATGGCCAAGTTCAAATATAAACCCATGGACTTCACCAAAGGTAAAGGCCCGCTTAAATACTTCGTGGAAGTGCACGACTGCTCGACCAAATCAACCGGCGGTTCCAAAAAAGGCGAAGAAGATAAGTTCGACTGCAGCGGCGGTTACTTTAAAGACGACAAATACGAGCAGGGACAGCTTAAGTACAATCCGGAAGTCGTTAAATATGTGCAATATTCAAGTTCTTCCGCAGACGTAAGCGCCGGCGCGCAGATAGACCCCACGCAGAATCCTAACCAGCCCGCCCTGGCTGAAGATTACAAAGACACTCCCGCGGCCGACTACGACTGGAAGCAAAATCCCGTTCTGACAAGCAACCTCAACACCGACGTGGACGGCGGCACTGAAGTAGTCAAAAACTTCCAGGCCTGGGGCCGCGTCGAGATCAAAGACACGATCAAACCAAACATCGGGCTGAAAATAATAGACACCATCAGAGGCTCGATCAGAAAGGTTTATAAGATCAACGACCTGACGACGCTCGCCTGCTATAAAGACCTTAGCTCCGGCGAAGGCAAGAACTGGGCGCTCGTCGATAACGACAAGCACAATTATAAAATCAGGGACTCGGCTAAAACTCCTCGCGCGCCCTTCTCGCTCAACGCCGACAGTGAAAAACTCTGGGAATTTAAAGACGTGCAGCTTCTTCTGAATACTTCGCCCAACAACGGCAGGATCTGGGAAGGCAAAGACTTCGAAGGCACGTTCCCCGACTCCATGCAGGACTCGCTGGCGCCCTACGGCACCGCCGAAGATACCAAACTCGAAATCACTCACCAGGACATGAGAAACGATACGAAAAAATCCAATTTCGTCACCTGGTACGCACACGACAATATCGACGGACAGAGAGTGAAAAAAGACTCTGCCCAGATCAAGAAAGAAGACTGGTACAAAGGCCTGACTTCACTCGATTTCGATTCGGACAATGAAAAAACGCCCGAATTTCCAGATGATTTTATCAGTAAAGGATACAGCTCATGGCTGATAAAAGATGAGTCCTATACCGATACATCCGTATTCGATCAGATGTATAAGAACGGCAACTACTTCAAGTATCCCGACCTCTCATTCAACAACCCCAATCGCAAGTGGGACGGGTCGGCTTTACCGAACGGCGACAAGGAAATTTCCCTGGCATACGGCGTCGTCGACCAGGCCGGAAACAAGCGCAAATTGAAGCTGTGGATGTACGTAGCGCCTCTGGACATGAAGATCATTACCATTGAAAAAACGGAAAAACGAACTGAATAAGCTTGATCATATTCTGAAACAAGCTTTTTGATCAGAAAGGGATGTCATATATGTTAGCCATATCAGCAAAAAAAAACGCGGCCGTACTGTTGGCAGCGTTCACGATAATCGTCGTCCTTTCGTCGCAGGCATTCTCAAAAAATAAAGCCGATGAAAGAGAACGCCTTAAAATGAGCGCAAATAAGATATCGGTAATGAACGAGTTCCTTTTCTTTCCGAAGACTAACACTCAGAAAAAAATGTCATATCAGACTTTCAGCGCCGACGGCAATAAGCTGTCAGCCGTAGAGCTGGACAACGAAGAAAAAGAAATCAAAAAAACCGAGTACAAATACGATTCGAAAAACAATGAAATTTCTTTTATCGAATACGACGGCGGCGGCAACATGCGGCAGAAATGTGAAAGCAGGTATGACGAAGTTTCCGGATCATTGGCCGGCGAGTTATTCTATAATGCCGCCGGAGCGCCGGCTTATAAAAGGATACCCAAGCTCGATAAAGCCGGAAATATCGCAGAGCAGTCGCTGTATGATAAAAACAATAAGTTCCTCGGAAAAAGCGCATACAAATACGATTCCGACGGCAACAGGATCAAAGCGACAAGTTACGACGCTGCGAACAATTTTAACGGCATATACGCTTACAGTTACGACAAAAACGGCAATTTGACGGAAAGCCTGTCTTACGATAAAAATAATAAATTTGCCGGAAAAAAGATCTTCAATTACGATCAAAAAGGGCTTTTAATTGAGTCTATCGGCTATAACGCCGCCGGCATGGCAAATTCCTGGCGCAAATACGAATACGAATTTCCAAAAGAAATTGCGGCGGCGGTCAAACCGCCGGTAAACGCTCCGGCTCCGCAGCCTGCGGCACAACCGCAGCCGCAAACGAATCAGCCTCAACACGGAACCGAACCTCAGAAGACGGCCGCTGCGGCACAAAATGAGCCCGCCGCCCAGCAGCAGCCGGAAATCCATGCAGAGACGAACTTCGACGGCGCCGAGCAGCTTCAGCCGGCCACGCATTCCGGACCGGTCGATATTTACAACCCCGACGTCAGCACGAAAGTGAGCCATGTTGAACTGATCAACCTGGCCGCCATGGCAAAAGTTGAAACGATAAAAGGTCTTCTGGAAAATAACGGCATCGACCTGAATTCTCAAAACGAACGCGGACAGACCGCATTAATGGTAGCCGCATGCCGCGGAAACGAAAAAGTCGTAGAGTTTATTCTAAAGCAGGGAGTAGACCTTAAAGCAAAAGAATTTAACGGCCTTGACGCGCTTGAATACGCTAAAATAAGCAAGAACCAGAACGTCGTCAATATGATAAGATCCCATATGAACAATTAAATTTGCCTGAACGGCTTAAAGCGTTTTACGGAAAACTGGATGGAAATATTTTATGAAAATTAAGCATAGCAAAATCAAAAGAAAAGCCTTCTCTCTCGTCGAGGTCCTGGTGGCGATGGCCATTCTGGGCATGCTGCTCAACGGCCTTTATTCGCTGTTTTCGAAAACCGTCGTGACGGTCGATATCGGCAGCTGGAAGTCGTCCACGCAGAGCCGCATGAGAATAACCATCAAGCAGCTTCAAAAAGACATCATAGGCGCGTCCTATAAAACGACTATCTTTCCGAATAAAACCGAGGTCGACACCGCCTCCGGGCAGTGGAAACTCAAATATAAAACCGGGCCGATAGACCCGCAAACCACGCAGACCGACCTTTTGACATTCTTCATATGCTCTCCGGGGCGCGATTTCACGCCGCGCGAGCCCGCTAAGATCGATCCGAAGATAGTAAAGGCGATATTGAAATGCGATAAGGCGCCCGATGGAAAAACGACGAGGCTGGTCTTCACCAAGAACGTCGAAATGGGCGCGTCGCGGCCGGACGTGACGACCGAAGACACCAAGAACACGGTATTGATCGAAAACGTCATAAAATACGAAAATAAAATAATAGAAAACCCGATGAGCGGCGACGGCCATAAGACGCTTAAAATATCCATACAGTGCGCGCATCCGTCCTATCCTAAGACGATACTCAACGAAGACATAGAAGTGCCGCTCCAGGTTGAAGCTGTAACTATGTAGTCCGGCGGGGAGTTTTACCGGGAAAGGTATATTAAACATCATGAATATTTTATACTTCATAAGATCCGGAAATAAAGCGGTTACGTTCGTCGAGATACTCATCGCAACGGCGATATTCGCTTTCGCCTTCATGCCGGTAGCCTCCGTCATTTTCAGCACTTCCAAAAAAACGCACCAGATGGATTTCGAACTCACCGCCGAATCGATGGCGAAAAATATACTCGAGCAGGTCCTTAAAAACGTGAAATTCGAAAAAGTGGGGCCCAATATGACTGTCGGCATAACCGACGCCGGCTCCGACGTCAATCTGGATATTACGGGGGCTGCTATATCCGGCAATACATCGGGCGGCATCATCACGCACAATTTCGTCGATTATAAATTCGAATTCGAGATCAAAGATATAAAGGCCGACGATATGGACATGTCTTTCGTCGTATTTAAAAACACTCCACCGGCATGGCTTTCCAGCGACAAAGGGACCGGCAACGACGGCATCGCCAAAATGGATGACAGCATGAAAAATAAAAAAGCCTCCATCTTCGTCGGCGGAAACGGAAATCTGGTGCTTATGAAAACCATCAAGCTGAAAATGTCGTGGCGTAACAAAGGCGAAGTCGATTTCAACGACAAACGGCGCAAATTCGTTTTATTGACGAGAAAAGCAAAGCTCGAAGGCGCTCTTAATTAGTGCAAAGTTTACAGTGCATAGTGCATAGTGAAATTAAATTAAATGTAATAACTAAAAACATGAACACGGGCATGGGCAATTTAAAATTTATATGCGAGTGAAGTAATTATGAATACAAGACGGATCAAGTTCCTGACGGAAAAAACAGAATGTAAAAAACATAAAAACCTTTCGCTTATATTTCGCGAAAAGGCTTTCGCCATTCCGCTCGTCATTCTCGTATCGGTCCTGCTGATGGTCTTCGCGGTCATGATGCTAAGCTCGAACACGCAGTCGAAAAAGCAGCGCAATTCAACGCTTCTTACTACAAAGGCTTATTTTATGGCGCAGGCGGGACTTCAGCATTTCAAACTCAAATATAAGATAAAACCCGATATAATGTTCGACTGCGGAAGGCTCTATGCCGGATTTTCGCCCGAATACAACAACAACGACCAGTTCGACAGCATAGGCGATTCGAAGAAAGCCTATCCGCAATATCTGGCATGCTTTTTCGAGGACGTTACCACCGGATACGACGCCAACAACCTCTCCGACAACAACGAAACTACGACTAAAAACACCGCTCCTTCACTGGTAGCGGATATGACCGGTGTCGCCAACTGCGATCAGACCGATCTCGACAAGAAAAAAGGCGGATACAACACGCTGCCGCTGACAAAAGGCGGATTTTCCCTTACCGATACCGACACCGAAGACGATTTCAAGCACTGGGGCTATAAGCCGGTCGCGATCAAAAACGGCAGCCTTAAGCGCGACCTGGACACCACTACCGGAAAGAACGTCATGGAGCAGTCCATCACGGTCGAGGTCATGGGATGCGCGGCTACAAAGCTCGGCGGCGCCCAGACCGGCGAAAAGGTCCAGGGCGAATTCACTTTAAGGACGCACAGCGTCCGCGAAACGATTCTTCTGAAAAAATGGAACAACTGATCTGATTTTTCTTTTTTTATTAAATTTATTCAATACCACAGCTCTTATTAAAAATTTTTATCACGCCTTCGATTTCCGCCTTCGCGAAATAATCAAGGGCATTTTTCCCTCAACGTTTTTTCCTATAATTAATGACATTATTAATGATATGCCTTGAATTTTAGGCGGGCCTATGGTAAAATATAACCATAAATATCGAATTTGTTGTAAATACTAAAATAGGAATGTCATGACCGCATTCAGCGTATCCGGCGAAAGCGTTTCTTCGCGCAATTTATCTCTTTTAGACAGCGTCGATAAACTTTTAAGGCTCGACGCTGAAAATAATTATCGTATCGCCGATGCCTGCCTTTACGAGATAAAATTCTACCTTTCTTCCATAAAAACCAACGATGAAATACTGACCGCCCTGATCGAAAGCATAATTCAAAAGCTGGGCGATTCGGTAAAGATATCCGACGGCGGCCTTTACGCTAAAGAAGTCGAGATCCTTCACAGGCTTGTGGATTCTTCAAAAATGTATATTGAAACTTCGGTCGATGACGTCTGCGAAGAAAGCGGGCAGGATGAAGCGCTCGAGTTCATGCAGAAAACCGCAGAAGAAGCCGCGGCAGCAGAGGCCGGCGTAGCGGCTTCCGGCTCGCTCATAAATGACGATTTCGACAGTATCGGTGAAAAACTGGCCAGGGAAAACGAAAAATATAACGAACCCGTTCCCGCTGTAAAGGCGGCTCCCGCGCCGGCGGCCGTCAAGCCGGCCGGAAGCAGGAAAAAACGCGCCGCCGCCGTTCAGATCGATCCTCAAATGCTGAACGAATTCGTCACCGACTGCGTTGAAAATATCGACGAATCAGAGGCGGCGCTTCTTACGCTCGAATCCCGGCCCGAAGACGTTAAAGCCATAGACAGCGTTTTCAGGGCCTTTCATACTATCAAGGGCTCTTCGTCATACCTCGGCTTCGACGATATGGCCGATCTGGCCCACCACGCGGAGTCTTTACTGTCCCGCATCAAGGAAGGCGAGGTCAGCTTCAGCGGATACTACTCCGATCTCATGCTCTGCGCCGTCGACGTGATAAAAAAAATGATCGCTAACGTCCAGAAAGGTGTTCTGGCGCCTCCGCCCGAATACGCCGAAATATTCGGGCTGCTGAGCGAAAACCGGGTCGATTCCGGCGGCGCGGCGCCCCGAAGGAAGGTAATTTCCGAAACGGCTTCCGGCGGGCGCGGTGAAGAAGAAAAAATGGTCCGCGAAACCGGAGCGTTTCCTGAAGCGGCCTTGCAGGACGATGAAGGCGCGGAACCCGATGGCGAAGGCCTTAAATTAACGGAACCGGACGGCGCGGCGTCAAATTCCATTCCTCAGACCCCGCAGGAAGCTGATTCCACCATAAGAGTCAAGACAGACAAAGTGGACAGGCTCATAGACACCGTCGGAGAGCTGGTCATACTCAACTCCATGATATTCCAGGACCCCGTTTTAAAAACTTCGAAAAATTACGAATTATATAAAAAGATCACCCAGGCCGTTAAAATGGTCCGCGAACTGCAGGATATAAGCATGTCGATGCGTATGATCCAGTTCAAGGGCACCTTCCAGAAAATGACGCGCCTTGTACGCGATACCGCTAAAAGAAGCGGGAAAAACATCGAATTTATAACCTCCGGAAGCGAAACCGAGGTCGACAGAAATCTTGTCGATATGATCGACGGCGCGCTCATACACCTTCTCAGAAACGCCGTCGACCATGGCATAGAAAGTGCCGAAGAGCGGGAGAAAAGCGGGAAACCGGCCAGGGGAACCGTTAAACTGTCAGCGTATCACGAGGGCGGAAACGTGCTCATCGAGGTATCCGACGACGGAGCGGGACTGAACGCGGAAAAGATAATCGCTAAAGCTTTATCCAAAGGAATTATTAAAACACCGGGCGGGCTTTCTGAACACGATATTCACAACCTTATATTCCTGCCGGGTTTTTCGACGGCCGATTCCGTCACGGATATTTCCGGACGCGGCGTCGGAATGGACGTCGTCAAAACTTCCATTGAAAAACTCAAAGGACGCATAGAGATCGTTTCCGGACACGGGCGCGGCAGCAAATTCATTTTAAGGATGCCGCTGACGCTGGCGCTCACGGACGGAATGCTCGTAAGGGTGGGCGGCCACAAATTCATAATACCCGTGCTCAACATCCAGCTGACGTTCCAGGCGGACCCCTCTAAAATAACCAGTTTCGAAGCGAAACAGGAAATGGTGAACCACCGGGGCAAAACGCTTCCAATATTCAAACTCGGCGATATTTTCAATATCGAAGACGCCGTGTCCGACATCAGCAAGGGCATGGTCATCGTCGTCAACGACGGAAAAAGCCACAGCGGCTTTCTCGTCGATGAGATCATCGGCCAGCAGCAGATTGTGGCCAAGTCGCTCGAAGGCGAGATCAAAAACGTGACCGGTATATCGGGCGGCACTATTTTAAGCAACGGCCGCGTAGGACTGATAATCGACGTCATGGAAGCGCTTAAACTGGCGCGAAGAAAGTAGCAAAAGGAATAAAATGTTATCTATTGGCGGTGGCGGCAGTGGGCGCTGAAAGCGAAATAAAGACCACGGGGCAAAACCCTGACGGCGGCGAAATCCCGGTCAGGGCGATAGAACGCCTGAAATTCATTACTTTTTTTCTCAACGGCGAATATTACGCCGTCGATATCAAAAAAGTTTTTGAAATAGTGATAATGCCCGAGATCACGCTGGTGCCCAATACCCCGTTCTACATAATGGGCGTGATAAACCTGAGGGGAAATATAATACAAATCATCGACATGCGCCTGAAACTGGCGATGCCTTTTAAAAAATACGATGAAAAGACATGCATCATCATTGTTAAAGCGGGAGGCGCCACGGTCGGAATAGTCGTGGACAGGGTCATGGAGGTCATAAGCGAGTTGTCCGACAGGATCGAGGAAACGCCGGCCCTCGGGTTGAAAGTAGACACGATCTATATTGACGGAATAGTTAAAAACTCGGGGAAAACGATCTTTATATTGAACTTCGACCGCGTCTTCAGGGACGTCGAACACAGCGGACAGGCGAACGTAACCAGGTAAATCAAAAGTTGGTTTATTTATAAATTATTAGTTTATTAATATATTCACAGAGGTGTTTTATGAGACTTACTATCGGTAAAAAACTGGCGATAAATCTATTACTTATAATCGGCGTGCTTTTAGGTTTATTGTGGTATTTCAGAGGCGACGCCGCGAAATTGAAAGGGGATTTCAACAGTTATTCATTTCTTATCAACGAGGTGAAATCGGCTAAAGACCTTCAACTGAACATAACAGGAATCTGGCGCGCCGTCATGGAGGCGTCTCTTGTCAAGGACCGCGCCACGCTGAGCGTCACGGCCAAAGGCCATTATGAAAAGGCTATCAAAAACACCGAACAGCTGATGCTTTTAAACAGCGGCGACGAGGCGTACAACTCGAGGATGAAAAACCTCCAGGCTTCGATAAGCGGCGTTTATAATGCCGGCTCGGGCCTTTTCGAATCTTTTTCGTCCGGATCGACCTCTGCGCTGAATCTGGTCAGCAATTTCGACAAAGCCGCCGGCCTTCTGGTCCAGGGCGTCAACGAATATCTGTCGGAGGTCATGGTAAAAGAAGAAACCAGCCGCGAAAAATTCAAGACCACTATCGAAAGCCTGACAAGCACCATGAGCAACGCCGTCATGGCCATAGTTTTCTTCATCATAATTATCAGCATCTTCTTCAACTATAACATCGGAAGCATAATCAAATCCCTCGTTTCCGAAACGGATAAAATAACAGGAAGCATCACGGGCGGCCAGCTCAACGTCAGAGGCGACGTCCGCAAGATCAACTTCGAGTTCCAATGCGTTATCGAAGGCATCAACAACATCCTCAACGCGGTCGTCACCCCGCTGCACCAGGCCGCCGAATATATCGAAAAAATAAGCAAGGGCGAGATCCCGAAGATGATCGAACAGGAATATAACGGCGACTTCAACCAGATAAAAAATAATATCAACGAATGCCTGGTTACCCTTCGCTCGCTAATGATCGACGACGGCGGAAAGGTCCTGAGCGCAGCCGCTGAAAAAGACCTTACCGGCAGGATAAAGAAAAACTACAACGGCATCTATGAAAAGATGAAATTCAACATAAACAATCTGCTCGACAATCTCGACATCTCCTTCCAGAAAACGCTTGAAATTTCGGTGCAGGTCAGCTACGCGTCCGAAGATATCCGCCGGGGCAGCAAATCCCTGGCTTCCGGCGTTTCGAAGCAGGCCAGCGCGCTCGAACAGATATCGGCGAGCCTTCACGAAACCAACGCCATGTCGAAACAGAACGCGGAGAACGCCCGCAAAGGCCTCGAAATGTCCAAGCACACGCGCGCGATCACCATCAAGGGTCTCGAAAGCATGACAAAGCTCGCGGCCACGATAGAAAAAATAAAAGATTCGGCGGGCGCCACCAGCAAGATCATTAAAACCATCGACGAGATAGCGTTCCAGACCAACATCCTCGCGCTGAACGCCGCGGTAGAAGCGGCGCGAGCCGGCGAAGCCGGAAAAGGTTTCGCGGTAGTAGCCGACGAAGTGAGAAACCTCGCAATGAGAAGCGCCGAAGCCGCCCAGAACACGGCGAAGCTGATAGCCGATTCGGTCAAGACGTCCGAGGAAGGCGTAAATATCAATAACGAAGTCATGAAAAAATTCGACGAGATAAGCGAAAACGTCAACAAAGTCAACGAGGTCGTATCAGACATCGCCTCCGCTTCCGAGCACCAGAGGGCGGGAATCGAACAGATCAACGACGGCATCGCGCAGCTGAACACGGTTACCCAGCAGAACTCCGGATTTTCGACGGAATCGGCTAACGCGGCCGGCGAACTGGCCGATCAGGCCCATCAGATGCGGGAAATTGTGTCGAGTTTCAATATAAGTTATATCAGCCGCGGAAACTCGGGAGATAATCAGCGCGGCGCGCAGCGCAGACCGGGCGCCGTCAATAAAAACAAGAGCAGGAGCGGAGGCGGCGAAAGCGGCCCCGCCGACAGGCCTTATAAAAACAGGACCACGGTACAGGCCCTGGTAAATAACAACGAAGATTTTTACGAAGGCGCCGGCAGGGACGACCCGCTGGATGGCGGCGAAGAAACCGGCGAAAAACGCGGCGATCCGAAAAAAGTGATCCCCTTTGAAGAAAATAAGAACGTTCTCGAAGAGTTTTAATTTTTAAGAAAATAAAGAGGGTTTTGAAACGCCAGGTTAATATTTTTACCTTCTGAATATAATCGATTTATAAATTAATAATATTAAATAAAATTAATTTATCTTTGACAAACGCCGTTTAGAGTGTTATAATCTTTACAGAACTCACTTGCGGCGTTTTCAATTCAATTTACATTCATATAATAGTAGTGAAAAAATTCCTTTTTCAGGTTCATTTTTTCGTTTTTTAACGATAATTTCATTTTTTAGTATATAGTATGCATAAAATATAAAATATCGGCATATCAGGGGAGGTATTCTTTTTATGGCTACTCACAATCTCGAAACGCTTGGAATTTACAACGTGGCTAACGTTTACCGCAATTTACCGGTTCCCGAGTTAATAAAACTGGCGCTTTCACGCAATGAAGGCGAACTCGCCTCCAACGGCGCGCTTGTCGTTAATACCGGCGAAAGGACCGGCAGATCGCCCAACGATAAATATATCGTCGACGAAGAAAAATACAGAGATAAAATATGGTGGGGACCGATCAACAAACCCATGAAGCCCGAGCTATTCGACAATTTATATAAACTGGTAACCACTTACCTTCAGAACCGCGATATTTTCATATTCGACGGTTTCGCCGGCGCCGACGTTAAACACAGGCTACCCATCAGGGTCGTAGCTGAAAAAGCCTGGCAGGCACTTTTTGCCAACACCCTTTTCGTAAGGCCTACCGAAAGCGAACTTTCGACTCACGTTCCTGAGTTCACGGTAGTCGCCGCCTGCAATATGAAAGCGCTTCCGCGCATCGACGAGCTAAGTTCAGAGGCTTTCGTATGCGTCAGCTTCACTAAAAAAGTTATACTGATAGGCGGCACACAATACGGCGGTGAAATTAAAAAGAGCATATTCTCCATTTTAAATTTTCTGCTGCCGCAGAAAAACATATTTCCCATGCACTGCTCGGCCAATATAGGCTCCAATAACGACAGCGCTCTGTTCTTCGGGCTTTCCGGCACCGGAAAAACCACGCTCTCGGCCGATCCTGAAAGAAAACTCATCGGCGACGACGAACACGGCTGGTCGGACAACGGCATATTCAATTTCGAGGGCGGCTGCTACGCAAAGTGCATCAAATTATCGCAGGAAGCCGAACCTCAGATCTGGAACGCTATACGCTTCGGTTCGCTTTTAGAGAACGTCGTGATCAACCCCGACACAAAAGTACCCGATTTCAACTCAGACCATATCACCGAAAACACCAGGGCCACATATCCGGTCGAACACATCCCGAACTGCGTCATTCCGGGCGTCGGCACGCATCCTAAGAACGTGTTCTTCCTGACCTGCGACGCGTTCGGCGTGCTTCCCCCGATCGCAAAGCTCGATGAAAATATGGCCATGTACCACTTTCTTTCAGGTTACACCGCGAAGGTCGCGGGTACCGAGGCGGGCATTACCGAGCCTAAAGCCACTTTCAGCACCTGCTTCGGCTCTCCGTTTCTGCCGCTGCATCCGACGACCTATGCTAAAATGCTCGGGGAGCGCCTTAAAGCGCACGGCGCCACATGCTGGCTGGTCAATACAGGCTGGAGCGGCGGCCCGTGCGGAACCGGCTCCAGAATGAAGATACGCATCACCAGGGCCCTTCTTTCAGCCGCTCTCACCGGAAAACTCGACAAGGTCGAATGTCATAAAGACCCCATATTCAACGTTTGGGTGCCGAATGAATGCCCGGGCGTCGAATCGAACGTTCTATCGCCCCGTGAGACCTGGAAAGACAAGGACGCCTACGATAAAAAAGCGAAAGAACTGGCCGGACTGTTTAATAAAAATTTCGAGCAATACAAAGAGTTCGCGACGAAGGAAATGATCGCCGCCGGTCCCGCTGTATAATACCCATCCCACGGCACGGCATGGATGGCGCGGCCTTCCGAAGATATATAAAAAATATCGAATATTTAATATAATCAGATCGAATTAACCAAAGGGAGAGCGAAATTAACAATCTCGCTCTCCTTTTATTGCATCATAAAGAACCGAAAGAAAAATATATCTTGACAATTAGCCGTTAATTATTTATCATTTAACCGATTTTAAGCCAAAAACACCATTAAAACAATATCCGGAGGTCAAACTGGAAATTATGAAAACTATCAAAACTGAATTTAAAATCGCCGTTTATGTGTTCATATCGATTTTTTTCGCGGCGGGCCTCGCCTTATCGGCCGAAGCCGCCGGAAAAACCGCGGCGGACAAAAGCGCTAAAAAAATTGAAAAGGCGGCTTCCGAAGAGGATATAACGCCCGATGAAAGCGATTCTTCAAAAGACGTGCCCGGCGGGCCCGAAAAAAAAGAGGGGTTTTCCTTCAGCTACAACGCCGAAAGCAAGATAGACAAAATGAGCCGCGAGCGCATGAAAGAGAAAAATTTTCTTGAAAAGATATCGAATGAATTTTTCGAAATTTACGCCGACGAAGACGATTTCACGGTTCTGGCCAGCTTTCCGTTCGGCAAGGAAAACAGCGCCTACACGCTTAAGTTTAAAGACGAATATCAGCTGGTAGTGACATTCACCCACAAGACCGATAAATCGAAAAAACCCGTCCGCTATGAAATATCTTTTCCCGAGCCCACTAAAAAAGAGGCTTTCGATTTCACGGTGCGCGACAGGCTCGAACTAAACGTTCCGATCGACTTCTTTTACGCCGAAAGAAAAAATTTCAGATAATACAAACAAAGAAAAACAGAAAGCTGATTACATATTTATGAAAGTTAAAAATTCTTCGCTAAAGCGCCTGACGGCTATACTGGCCTTATCGTTTTTTTTCCTGGCCGCGCGGGCCTTCATCACGCCGGCGGAGGGCGTCGGCGAAACCGGCGGTAAAAGCGTGATAGCCTCTTTTTATCCTATTTACGTTCACGCCGTAAACATAGCCGGCGACAAATTGAAGATAGACATTCTGCTTCCTCCGGGCGTAGGCGTTCACGATTTCAACTGCAAGCCCTCCGACATAAAAAAAATTGCCGGCGCCGCTCTTTTGATCGTAAACGGCGCGGGACTGGACGATTTCGCGCTGAAGATCGCCGAAAACTACAGGCATGCGGGCCTTAAAACGGCCGACGCCTCCTACGGCGTCGAACTGATATCCGCCGCGGGCGGCGAGGCCTGCTCCGTGCACGAACAAGGCCATGACCATAAACACGGCGCGCTGAGCGACCCGCATACCTGGCTTTCGCTGAAAAACGCGGCCATACAGGTCAACAACATAACGGACGCGCTGAGCGGGATCGACCCGGAAAACGCCGCTTATTACAGGACGAACGCTGAGGCATATTTAAACAAACTCGCGGAACTCGATAAAGCCGCCGCCGGAATACTTTCGCCTCATAAAGGTTTAAAATTCATAGTTTTTCACGGCTCATTCGCGTACCTCGCCCGCGACTACGGCATGGTCCAGGACTCCATAGCGGACTCTTTCGGCAACGCTCCCAAACCGTCTAAAATAAAAGAAATTTATGATATCATAAAAAATGAAAATATAAAATTTCTGGTATCGGAGCCGGGTTTCCAGAACAAGGAGATCAGGGCCCTCTGCGAGCAGTACGCGCTCGATAATATAGAGCTCGACCCCATGGGCTCGTACCCGCCGGCGCCGGAAAACGCACGCGACCATTATATGCTGACCATGAAAAACAATATAGACAAACTTTCGGCGGCGTTCGCAAAATCCGCTGCGGTCAATAAATAAACGCACGATGATTTTTAACGATAACGGCAGCCGCGATGATGGAATATAAAATAAAATGAATATAGAAGTAAAAAGCGTTTCCTGTAAAATAGGCGAAGTCGAAATTTTGAAGGACATAAACTTCAAACTCGAATCAGGGTCTTTTTCCGCCATAGTCGGCCCTAACGGCGCCGGAAAGAGCACACTGATAAAGATAATGCTCGGACTGCTGAAACCCGACGGGCAGAAGGGCGAAATTCTTTACGACGGCGTCGGCGTCGGCGAAGTCAACAAAACCCGCCGCTGGCTTGGATACGTTCCTCAGAATTATTCCTTCGACAGAAGCGTTCCCATAACGCTCGACGAGTTCTTCAAAATAACCTGCCCGGTCAGGTACGGGGCGGAATACGACAGAACGCTCGAGTCGCTCAACCTTCTGAAGTTGAAAAAACATATCATGGGAGGCCTTTCCGGAGGCGAGATACAGCGCGCCCTTATCGCTTACAATCTTTTTCACGACAAACGCGTCCTTTTTCTCGACGAGCCCACCTCGGCCATCGATATCGAAGGCGAAAACCTGGTATATTCAATATTACACGAACTTAATAAAGTCCGCGGGATCAACATTATAATAATATCGCACGATATCGACGCGGTACTCAAGAACGTCGACACCGTCATCTGCCTGAATAAAACTATCCACTGCATGGGCGGCGCGTGCGAGATCCTCGAGGGAAACCGCCTTCAGAAATTTTTCGAAGGCCACCGCGGGCTCTACCAGCACGGAGGCTGCCACCACCATCATGCTTGAGATACTTCTGATGCCCTTCGCTATAAAAGCCCTTCTGGCGAGCTCGCTCATAAGCGTCATCTGCGCGTGGAGCGGAGTGTTCGTCACCATTAAGAACATGGCGTATTTCAGCGAGTCGATCTCGCACTCGTCTCTGGCCGGAATTGCCCTTGCGCTGTGGCTCGGCTTCGACCCGTCGGTCTTCCTGGTTTTTTTCAGCGTCGTGATGGCGGCCGCCGTGGCCCTTGTGGCCCAGAGTTCGATCGCCTCGCGCGACAGCGTTATAGGCATAATACACGCGACCGTCATGTCGGCCGGCATAATACTGCTCAGTTTTTTAAGGGGCGGAAACACCGATATAGCGCGGTATCTTTTCGGCGACGTTCTGGCAGTTACCAATACCGACATTTATCTGTGCTCGGCGTTGTTTATTATATCTGTAGCCTACCTGAGCGCGTTTTCGAAAACGCACGCGCTCACTTTCCTTACGCCCGAGCTCGCGAAATTAAACGGCATCAACGTCAAAAAATATGATTTCATGCTGATGATCCTGCTCGCGCTTATAATCTCGGTGAGCGTCAAGATCGCCGGAGCCATACTCGTAACGGCGCTTCTTGTCATTCCGCCGAACTCCGCCAAAAATATATCGGCCGGCTACGGCTCTTTCATAAAACTTTCTATCATATTCGGCCTTCTGGGAGCCATTTTCGGCGTACTTGCATCAGTGCTCTTCGACTTTCCGACCGGGCCCGCGATCGTGCTCGTCAATTCAATCTTTTATTTCATGTCGCTCGCCGCGCGGAATTTTTTCAAGATATCGTTTTAATGCGATATAATTGAAAATAATCAGCCGTTATGCTATAATGCGCGCATGATCAAACGGCTGGCATCTATGATTGTCAAAACACTTAATATATTATCGGTCACGGCGATATTCGCCTCCTGCCTCATGATTTTTTTAATAATCATCAATCAGGCGGACCTTCCTTTCGGGCATTTCACTATGGTAAGGCCTTTCACTATAGTGATATACATCGCTGCGGGTATTTATATGCTGACGCACGATAGGCCGGGCGCGGCGCTGGAACGAATTTCCGCGAAGTTCCGCGGTATAATTTCGGACGAACAAAATTTCAGGGCTCTGGCGGGGATTTTTTTTGTTGTGTACATCCTTGAAACGCTCAACATGTGGTTTTCATTCAGGATGATCTACGATTTTTCTATATTCGACGAAGCGCTTTTTAACGGCTATAGCGGTCCAAAATTCATGTATTCGAACCTTCTTGGCCAACCCTTCCTGGCCCATCATTTCTCGCCCGTTCTAATTCCTCTTGTCCCGCTGCACGCGATATCCGGTTCGCCGTATTTCCTGCTTCTGCTCCATCCCCTGATACTATTCGCGTCCATGCCCGTATTGAGGGCTGTTTTAAAGGCCGCCGGAGGGCTTTCGGCCTTCACGGTCAATTTTATCTGCCTTTTATACCTGAACAATCCGGTGATCTTAAAAACGCTTTTCGGCGGCTTCCATGTCGAAGTATTTCTTCCGCTGGCTTTGTTTTCGGCTTATTACTTCTATCTGAAGGATAAACCTGCGCTTTATTATCCGGCTCTCCTGGCGGCGCTTTCGGTCAAAGAAGACGTCGGTTTTTATCTGGCGGGGCTGGCCTTTTTCATTGCGGTCAACGACAAAAAATACCGGTACGGCCTGCTCACGGCCGTAATTTCAATTTCATGGTCCCTGGCCGCGATATACATAGCAATGCCTTATCTTTCGGACGAAAGCGGAACCGGATATCCTTTTATTGGAAGATGGTCGGCCTGGGGCGGCGGCATCGCGCAGATATTACTATCGATGGCCGGCGATCCGGCGGGCGTTCTGAAGCATATGCTGGCGTGGCCTTCTATAGGATTATTTTCATGCCTTTTATTTCTTCCGTTCCTGCGTTTACGTGCTGTGCCGCTTTTTTTCATTCCGTGGCTCGTCAATTCGACCAGCTCGTCGGAACTGAGCAGGCAATATGTACATTATTACGGACTGCCGGTGCTTTCGTTCGCGATGATAGCCGTTATATCCGGCTTGAAATGGCTGCTGGACAAAGAAAATGAATTCAAATTCAAAGACGGCGTTCTGAAAACCTTATGTACGGCGGCGCTCGTGCTCAATTTCGCGCATTTCGTTTTTCCCGACTGCGGCGCCGGCCATTTTGTATTTCTGCAAAAGGTGCGAGAGCTTCCGCGCGAAAGAACGGTCCAGGCAGCCCCGGAAGTATACGGGCACATTGGCTATGACGCAAAAAAAAGATGCCTCGAAGACTACACAAGTTTCAGCGCGGACTTTATCCTGCTGCCAAGGCATCTGCACGATCTGACGCGGCCTTTTTCCACTGCCGGAAGATTCGAAAATTTTGGCGCGATGGACATTCTGGCGGCTTCGCAGGAAAAAGCCGGAAGATACAAAATCATATTCAAAAACGCCGGCTTCATAATCCTCGAAAAAACAGGCGGAAAATAAAAAAGGCGCACTGAACCTCGACGATTCGCGGGACGCCTTAATAACCGGACTCAAAAACTTTATATATCTTTTATTTCAGCAATTTATCGAGCATATCAAAATACATGACCAGATTCTTCACGTTGAATTTTGACGTCATCAAATTTATCCTGTCTTTGTCGAGCGTAAGGATTGCGCGGGAGTCGATGTCACCGTTTTCAGCCATGGCCGAGCCTGACGAATAAAAATCGAGCGGCAGCGAAACTATCAGTTCGAACTCAGGCCGCGCCTTGATCGTCTTTTCGAAAGCCGCGCGGACGGCCCTGTAATCGACATATAAGTTGAAGAACCGGCCTTCGGCGAGGCCGGAGGCCGTCGCGAAGTGCGCGGTCGCGGAAAGTTTTTTCGAAGCCGGTTTGCCTTCCCCGCGTGCCGCCTGTTTTTTAAAAGCCTCTACCGACGAAGCAATAAGATAATAACCGCCCGCCTGGCCGAACGCGATTTCGAAGTCATTATAATCCGGCGTTCCCTTTACTTTGACCGTCCGAGCTTTAATGCCGCCGATATTGAAGTCTTCGATCGCAAGCGGCGTCACGTAATCGGATATGAACAAAGCCAGCTTTTCGATGCATTTATCCGCGAGCGCGGCATTTTTCGATTTTAAACCCACGTACGCTTCGGGGATCTCCTGCTTTTTTCCGCCCGCCGCGGCGCTCATGTCGAACGCGGAAAACCCGCCCAGCGCGAAGAATACGTTTCCGTCGAACCACGAAAGAAAATCGTCCTTATAATCGATGCCTGTAGCCGTCAGTAAAATTCCCCTGAACACGAAAATATCGGTGAGCGCGAGGAATTCATCGTTGAAATTCAGGTTGAACTCGGCGAGCAGTGAAATATCTTCCGAAAGATAATCCGCGGCCGAAACGGCGCCTTTAAGCGGCCTGAATATAAGCCGCAGCGCGCCCATGGTTTTAACGTTGATGTTTTCCGGCGCGCCCGCTTTTCCGCCGGCGCTTTTTAAACCGGCTTTTTTGTTGAACTGCACGCACGAATCGACGCCGAGCGACGAGAGATCGTCTTTGAGTTTCGCGCCTATGAAAAAACCTTTGATCAATTCTGCGGCCGAGGTTTCTTCGATATCGAAATTGCCAAGATCGACGTTGAATATCAGGTTGTTAGCTTTATCGAAGCCGCGGAGCATTTTGTCAAAATCGAACTTCGCGCTTTTTTCGTTTTTGGAATATCTGAAAACAAGGGCCGAAGCCTTTTGGGCCATGGCCGAAAATTTTTCTGGCGACGGCACGCCGCGGTATAACAATACCAGATGCCTGTCGAATTTCACCAGCGCGAGACCGCAAATTTTACCTTCTATTTCAGCGTAGGAAACGTCGTAACCGCTGCTGCGGTCGTCTTCGATAACTTTGATCTCCGAAGTACGGCCCTGTTCAAAATATATCATTTCCAGAAGGTCTTTTTTAGTTTCAAATATCTTGTCGGCCGTTTCGACGCCGCCGAAAGTGAAAACCAGCAGCGCCGAGGCGTCGTTAAGGCCGTTTTTATCCTCTTTATTACCGCCGTTGACCGAATAGGAAAAAGAAACCAGCGAAATATCGGTTAAAATAGACTCGAAGGCCGTTTTAACGAAAAACCTTATCAGCGAATTGTCCGCGATGCCCTTCAATTCGGGAGCGGCCGTTATAAGGTAAGGGTCGCCGATAAGGCCGGCGGCCATGGCGTTCAGCAACTTTTTATGCGCGTTCGAAAGATTCAGCTGGCATGAAATGTCGGCCGTTTCATCCAGCAGCGACGCGGCGGCTGCAAGTTCATCCGCAGAAGCGGCTTTTAATTCAGTTTCGAAAGTCCCGGCAAAAGCGGCGCCCGACCCCATAATAAAAAAAAGAAATATTATATAAATAGAATATTCGAACTTCTTCATATTCAACCGCCTCCGAAAAAATATAGTAACTTAAAAAATTAATTTTTATGACTATAGTAAGCGAAATTAGTTAGTTTACATCAGCAAGGCCGGCAATAATTTTTCGGAGCGAAGCCTCCGCAGGCGCCGTAGGCGCCGAGGACCAGCGAGCGGAGAAAAGATTATTGCCGGCCAGCAAAATTAATTTATGTCTTTTACAATATATATGTAATTTATGATTATAATTTAAATTTAATTATGAATTATAAAACCGATTCATTGAAAATTATAATCCCTTTATTGTAAAGATCGTACTTAGCGTAATACTCGATATATTTGATAATGATCGCCTTCTTCATTTTTTCGATCTCGTTTTTATGATCAATGCCGGTTTTGAATTCTAGTTTTTTTTCGAAATAAGCCATCAATGATTTTATTATATCCAGCTGCATCAGGGATTTTATATAATCGTCCAGTGAATGGTCCGCGATGATCTTTATTCTGTTTTTAACTATCGCTTTATGAACGACGTCCGCCTTTTGCGACAGTTCTTTTATCTGCGTCGGTTTCAACTTATTGAAATTATCCGCGCTCAAATGTTTTATAAGCCACAGCAGATCGTTAGCGGCCGTTTCGTCGTATCGTTTGATGATTCGCGCAACCCTGGCCGGGTTTTCTTTGTTCATGGCGCAGTGAACGCTTTTAATCCTTATTTTTTTATGGGCGTTTTTAATTTCGTAGTTCATGACCCTTATTTTTTCGATGAACTCCAGCATCGCCGGAAAATCGTAAACGCTGCCCCTGACGGCGTCACGCGGGTCATCTTCGCCGCTTGTGACGTAGCAGTCGAGTTTTTTGCATTCGATCTCCGCAAGTTCTAAAAGCAGAGCGCCGAAATATTCGTCCGCGCAGAATTTTAAAAGCAGCGGGCCGTTTTCGTTCATGAATCTTTTAAAGTCTCCGCCGTCGATAATATCGACGACCGCAGCGTCGAATTCCTTGAATTCGCCTTTAATGAAGGGCGTTTTATCGCTATAATCG
>MGFH01000176.1 GCA_001791795.1 Candidatus Wallbacteria bacterium GWC2_49_35 | reverse complement strand
GAATATCGTTTTCTATTTTTTTCTGGTCGGTTATATCTATGGTGAAGCCGGCCATCAGTTTGGTTTTATCGGCTCTTTTGATAGGAAATTTCAGCGTGATATAGGTGCGGCCGTTAAACTGCTCTATCAGCTTGACCGGAAGTTCTTCTTTCAATATTTTAATGTCGTCCTGAATCATTTTCTTGGCGAAATCGGACGGGAAAAGATCGTCCATAGTTTTTCCGATGGCTTCACTCGCCGGCATGCCGAGCATATCTTTATAGTTACGGCTTAATTTGACCGGCCTTATGTTTTCATCTTTGAAAAATATGTATATGGGGCTGAATTCCATCAGAAGATCGAAGATCTCCTGCTGCTCTTTAAGCGATTCGAGGGTCTTATCACAATTTATCCTGAGCGTTTTAATTTCACGGTAGGAATAATAAAGTACCGCGGCAAGCATGGCTATCGCAATTAAAAATATGCTCAATTCCAGCCTGTGCGCTGCAAAAGCGCTCGAGATCGGAATTAAATAAATTCCGGCGGCATACGATTCGGAAGGGACGAAAAAAACGAGTGAAAGCAGCGTTAAATTAAAATAACGGGTTTTTAAAAATTTAACGTAATTAAAAAGGATAAGATCGGACATAATTTATTATCTCCGTGTTTAAAACAATTTAACACATTTTAAATTAAAAACTGTTTTTTTTCAACTTAAATATATATTGACCTTAAATTATTTTTTTATTGAGGCTTTATTAAAGATAATTTCAGCCCGCCGCAAAAAAAACTTGAAAACGGCAATATAATGTATTATAATGTAACGCAATAATAATAAGAAACTCGAAAAACTTAAATTATGAAACTGGAGATGAGTGAAAATGAATCCGCCGAGAGTCGTGCTGTCTTCTTTAAAAGCCCAGATAAAAAGAAGGTTTTATTATTATTTTTCGCCCCAGAAGGTTAAGGAAGACCTTAAAAAAAGGCGCGGAGAATGCCTGAGCTGCGGAAAATGCTGCCAGGCCGTGGCACCCTGCCCGATGCTGTTCAAGATCGGTGAGAAGCTGCTGTGCAAGATACATCAGCATAAGCCTTACCCCTGCCATCTTTACCCCGTCAATAACAAGGATTTTTTCAAGCATTTGAAAACATCCTGCGGATACTGGTTCGTTGATGATAACGACGAAAAGGAGATATAAGACATTTGGAAAAAATAACCGCCGTTAAAGGCATGCAGGACATATTCCAGCCCGAAGTGAGGCTGTGGCAGCATATCGAAGCGCTCATACGCTCCGAAATGGAAACTTTCGCCTACCGCGAAATAAGGACGCCCGTGCTTGAAAAGACGGAGCTATTCGTCCGGGGCGTGGGCGGCGGCACCGACATAGTAAAAAAAGAGATGTACACGTTTTCGGATAAAGGCGACCGCTCGGTAACGATGCGCCCCGAAGGCACCGCGTCAGTGGTCCGGGCCGTTAACGAGCACGGGCTTTTGAACGCGGGCGAGCCCGTATCGAAATATTATTACATAGGCCCCATGTTCCGCTATGAACGCCCGCAAAAGGGCCGCCTCAGGCAATTTCACCAGTTCGGAGTGGAATGTTTCGGATCCGATTCGCCGTTCGTGGACGCCGAAGTTATTCAAATTTTATATAATATTCTGACCAAATTGAAATTATCCGATATCAGCGTAAAATTAAATTCGATCGGCTGCCCAGAATGCAGGCCTGTTTTCAGGCAGAACGCAGAAAAATACTTCGGAGCGGTGAAAGATAAATTATGCGTCGAATGCAACGAGCGCATAAACACGAACCCGCTCAGAATTTACGACTGCAAAACGCCTTCGTGCAAAGAAAATATAACGGGGGCGCCGGTGATCCTCGATCACCTCTGCGAAGGCTGCTCTCAGCATTTTGAAAGCGTCAAAAGAGCCCTGGCGCAGATAGGCGTTCCTTTCGTCATCGATGCGCGGCTCGTACGCGGCCTCGATTATTATACCCGCACGGCGTTCGAAGTTACTTCGAAACATCTGGGGGCGCAGGACGCTCTCGGCGGCGGCGGGCGCTACGACGACCTCGTCTCGGAGCTGGGCGGCCAGAAAACGCCCGCCATAGGCTTCGGCATGGGCATCGAGCGCGTCGTTATCGCCGTCAAAACCCAGAATATCGATCTGGGGCTCGGCTCGGGTCTGCGCGCCTATGTCGTCCCGCTTTCAAGAAACGAAGCCGAATACGCTTTCAAGCTGCTCGATATATTAAGAAAAGCTGATATTTCGGCTCAGATGGCCGTTTCAGAAAAAAAGACGGGGGTGCATTTTAAAGACGCCGAAAAGGCGGGCGCGGATTTCGCCGTTATTATAGGCGAAGACGAGATAAAAAACGGAACGCTCACCGTAAAAGACCTGCGAAAACGCAGTCAGCAAAGCGTTTCAGAAGCGGAACTCGCGGCATATATTAAAAATAACTGATATTCATAAAACGATAATCATAATAAGAGAACAGTGAAAAGAGAATAGAGAACAGTTAAGGCATTTTGATAAAATAAATGAAAAACACTATTTTAAAAATTGAACGCAAAGTATTTTCAAAATAAATACATTTAAGCATATATTTAATTAATATTCGAGGAGAAAACTGATTTATGTTAGACAAGTACGAAGGGTTTTCAAGGACGCACGGCGCGGGCCACCTGAACGATAAAAACATAGGCGAAACCGTCAGCTTATGCGGCTGGGTCCACAGAAGGCGCGACCACGGCGACCTCACCTTTTTAGATATCCGCGACCGCTACGGCCTCTGCCAGATCGTCCTCGATCCTAAAATATCGAAAGCGGCGTTCGAAAGAGCCGTGACTATAAGAAAAGAATTCGTGGTCGGCGTCAAAGGAAAGATCGTCGCGCGCGCGAATAACGCTATCAATCCCAATCTGAACACCGGCAAGATCGAGCTTCTCGCTGAAGAAATAAAAATATTCAACGAAGCGAAGACCACGCCGTTTTTCATAGAAGAAAATATCACGGCCGACGAAAATCTGAGGATGAAATACCGCTATCTCGACCTGCGCACGCAGCACATGACGCGCAATATGGAAATGCGCCACAAACTGATCAAGTGCGTCCGCGACTATCTTAGCGACAATAATTTCCTCGAGATAGACACGCCCATACTCTGCAAGAGCACACCCGAAGGCGCAAGAGATTATTTAGTTCCATCGCGCGTCCAGAAGGGTAAATTCTTCGCGCTGCCGCAGTCACCGCAGCTTTTCAAACAGCTTCTGATGGTGGCCGGCATGGACCGCTATTTCCAGATAGCCAAATGTTTCCGCGACGAAGATCTCAGGCTCGACCGCCAGCCGGAATTCACGCAGATAGATATCGAAATGTCTTTCGTGCGCCAGGACGACGTTATGTCGATGGTCGAAAGCCTTACCACATATATGTTCGAAAAAACGGCCGGAGTAAAATTCGACACGCCATTCTTAAGAATATCCTACGACGAGGCAATGGAATTATACGGTTCCGATAAGCCCGACCTGCGCTACGATCTGAAGATCACCGATCTCACTGAGCAGTTCAGCAACGCCGGATTCGGCGTATTTAAAGGCGCCGTAGCCGAAGGCTCGGTCGTAAAAGGCCTTAAAATGGAAGGCTGCGCCGGATATTCGCGCTCGGAAACGGACGCTATTATCGAAATGGGAAAATCATTCGGCCTGAAGGGCATCGTGACCGTTCAGTTCAAGGCCGACGGAATAAAATCGCAGCTCACCAAAGCCATGAGCGAAGAAGAAATCAAAAAGGCGCTCGCGCCTCTGGCGCCTAAGGAAGGCGACCTCCTGCTTCTGGCGACCGATAAAAAAGATATAATACTCAACGCTTACGGCCGCATCAGATGCGAAATAGCCAAAAAGCTCAACCTCATCGACTCGAAGAAATTCGCGATCCTCTGGGTCACCGATTTTCCGATGTTCGAATACAACGACGAAGAAAAACGCTTCGTGGCAAAGCACCATCCGTTCACCTCGCCGTTTCTGTCGGATCTTAAATATTTCGATTCGGGCGAACTCGATAACGTGCGGGCGTCGGCGTACGACCTTGTGCTCAACGGCTGCGAAATAGCGGGCGGCTCAATAAGGATACACGACCGTTCGATCCAGGAAAAAGTATTCGCTGCTCTCGGATTTTCAAAAGAGGCCGCCAACGATAAATTCGGATTTTTAATGGAGGCCTTCGAGTACGGCGCGCCGCCCCACGGCGGAATAGCGTTCGGCCTGGACCGCCTGCTCATGCTCATAACCGATTCGCCGTCGATACGCGACGTGATACCGTTCCCGAAAACCGCTTCGGCATCGTGCCTTATGACGGGAGCTCCGAACGTGGTGGACGAAAAGCAGCTTAAAGAGCTCGCCATAAAGCAGATAGCGGCTGAAATAGCCAACGCACAGTAAAAAGGAGAAATATATGCGCAGATTCATAACCGCGGATGAAGTAAGAAAAGCGGCCAGGGAAGCGTCGGGCGGAGAAAAGGCGTTCATATACGCCGAAAAGGAAGACGTCGTGACGGACGAGGCGCGCGATATGGCGCGCACGCTGGGCGTAGTAATAAGCTCCGAAATAACGCGCAGGCCCTGCATATGCGCTAATTTTAAAATGAACGGCGGACCGGGCTTCATGGATAAATACGCGGCCGAGCTCGCCTCATGCCTGGCGCAGTTCTATCCGGAATATGCCGCTGAAACCGACGTGGTCGTCGCACCGCCGGCGCCGCTGGTGCCCGTGGCGCTCGCGCTTTCTAATAAAAAGGCCATATATTCAGTGGCCGGACAGAATTGTTACATAAAAGAATCAGGCGCATTCACGGGCGAGGTTTCGCCTTATCTGCTAAGGGAATGCGGCGCGGATTACGTCATAATAGGCCACTCCGAACGCAGAAAACTTTTCGCTGAAACCGACGCGCTGGTCGCCCAGAAACTTAAAATAGCCATAGACGCGGGGTTAACGCCTATAATGTGCCTCGGCGAAAATATAGACGACCGAAAAACCGCAAAAACCTTCGCGGTTATAGCGCAGATGCTCACGGCGCTTTATTCCATTCCAATAGAATATTCGAAGAAAGTAATACTCGCCTATGAACCTGTATGGGCCATAGGCACCGGAATGAACGCGTCGAGCGAACAGATAGCCGAGGTATGCGCTTTTATCAGAAAAAATATAATGGTAAAATTAGGGGTAGATTTTTCGAACGCTATCAGAATTTTATACGGCGGATCGGTCAACGAGACCAACGCGTTGGAAATAGCCGTCATCAAAGGTATCGACGGCGCCCTGGTCGGCGGCGCATCGCTTAAGGCGGTAAATTTCGCAAAAATCATCGCGGCATTCAAAACGGACGCGCGTTCGAATTAATCCTGATAATAATACAGAAATAAGGTGGTAACATGTCTTTTCAAAATTTCATAGACACCCTGCTCGAAAAAATGAAAACGACGATCAAAACCGAATCGGTCGTCGGCGATCCGATCACCGTCGGCGAGATCACTATAGTTCCGATCGCTAAGGTCACATTCGGCTTCGGCGCAGGCGGCGAAGACCTCGATACTAAAAACAAGGGCTTCGGCGGCGGTTCGGGCGGCGGCGCGACCATCACGCCTATCGGATTTTTAGTGATCAAAAACGGCGATGTCAGCCTCGTGCCGGTACACGACAAAGAGACGCTGTTCGATAAACTCATAGACCCCGCATCCTACGACAAACTCGAAAAAGTATTCGACAAACTCAAGGACAAGGTCAAAAAAGAGATGAAAAAGCCGAAAAAAGCGGACGACGGCGACATAAAAGATATTGACGGCAAATAATTTTATAGGTTGTAATAAATAAATAATAGTGGAGAACGGAGAGTTAAGAGTGGAGAGTTGATGATTTTTGATATTAAAGAAATGTTTTTAATTATATAACCGTTTTATTATAATTATCAAAAATCCTTTAGTTCTCCACTCTCCGTTCTCAACTCTCCACTATTATACATTATGCAATATCACTATATTTTGTTCAAGTAAATAAGAGCAAAGAGCGGTTTTAAGTGAAAATCATAACCACCCATCAGAATCCTACATTTGATTCCATAGCGGGAGTTTTCGCCGCCTCTTTACTCGACAGGGACGCGGTCGTGGTTCTGCCTAAAAAACTCGAGCGCGTTCAGAAAAATTTTTTATCGCTGCATTTCAAGCCCGGCGATTTCATCTACGACGACGAACTCGACTGCTCGAAAGTGAGAGGGGCTATGCTCATCTGCGTAAAGAGCGCCCACCGCATAGCGCCCATCTCAAAAATATTAGATAATCCGAATATTCTCGTGGCCGTCATCGACAAATCTCCCGCCATAAAGTGCGAAATACAGGCCGATTCGGTCATAGAAGCCGAAAGCGGGTCCGTCACGGCGCTTATCTGCAAAAAACTCTTCGAAGATAACATAACCATAAGTCCTGTGTACGCAACTCTTTTCGCCCTCGGCATCCACGAGATCACCGGCTCGCTTTTATACCCTAACACGAGCGAAGCTGACATAAGCTGCCTGGCTGAACTTTTCAGGCGCGGCGTCAACCTTAAGACGGTGAACCTGTTCCTGAAGGAAGACGGGCTTTCCAATATTCAAAAGAGCGTGCTGGACGAGCTGGTAAAATCACGCGAGATCGTCAATCTTAACGGGTTCGAGATCAACTTCTACTTCGCCGAGAACAATAAATTCGTCTATAAATTCGACAGCATAATACAGCGCATCGTCGACACCGACAAATTCAATATCGCCATTTTCATCGCCAGAATGGGTTCGAGCGTTCACGTGCTCGCACGCAGCAACGTCGAGCAGATAAACCTCGGTGAGATATTCGCGAAAGCCGGCGGCGGCGGGCCGAAATACGCGGCTTACGCGACGCTTGCCGATTTTTCTTTAAAACAGGCCTATGAAAAAGTAAAGACTGTCCTGAAAAAGAATTTAAAACCTGCCGTCACGGCGCGCGACATAATGGGGCCGAGCGTGCTGTTCCTCAATCCGGAGGTAATAATAAGCGAGGCCGAAAAAATAATGTTCCGCTACGCCTATACGGCGGCGCCTGTCACCGACGGCAATAAGATCATCGGCTTCATCAGAAAGATCGATATCGACAGGGCCGTTCATCACGGGCTCTCGCACGCGCCCATATCGGGTTTTCTGTGCCGCGAAACGA
The DNA here is from genome assembly GCA_001791795.1 of Candidatus Wallbacteria bacterium GWC2_49_35. Lineage (GTDB taxonomy): Bacteria > Muiribacteriota > UBA9980 > UBA9980 > UBA9980 > UBA9980. The sequence continues at coordinate 1,167 of MGFH01000176.1, read as the reverse complement.
TATACTCACAGCCGAACGAACCCTTTGAGACCGTCGTCGAAAAGATCGCACGCAGCGAGACCAAAACCATTCTGGTCGGAAGCGAAAACAAGGTCGCAGGAATAATAACGGCGAACGACATATTAAACCATACTTTTACTAAAAGCAAAAATAAATCGGGCGGTCAGGCAGGATCATTCTCGGCCGCCCCCGCGGCTGAGACTTTTAAAAAAACCGGCGGTCCCGGGAAGCTCAAAACTGCCACGGGCGGTGGAGCGCTTAAAGTATCTCTGAGTGAATATTTCAGCAAGCCAATATTTAAAATGCTTAAAGAGGTCTCAAAAAAAGCCGGCGAGTTGAAGGTTTCGGCATATATAGTCGGCGGGATAGTCCGCGACATGATATTAAAAAAACCAAGCGCCGACATAGACATAGTTATCGAGGGAATGTCGGCAATAGAATTTGCCGAGGCCCTCGCCGGATCGAAAGAATTTATAACCAGCCGGCACGAGCGTTTTAAAACCGCCGCAATATCGATGCCCGGACTTCCCAAGATAGATTTCGCGACGGCGCGCGCCGAGTTTTACGAATCGCCCGCCGCCCTGCCCGATGTATTCCAGGGAAATTTATATCAGGACCTGCTCAGGCGCGATTTCACCGTCAACGCCATGGCGGTTTCGCTGTGCGCTCATAATTTCGGCGAGATCATAGATTATTACGGCGGCTTCGGCGACATCGAAAAAAAGGTCATTAAACCTCTTCACAGCCTCAGTTTCATAGAGGACCCGACGCGCATATTCCGCGCCCTCAGATTCAAGACCAGGCTCGGCTTCACCATCGACAGGCACGCGTCGGCCGGCATAAAAGAGGCGCTTAAATTCGACATTTCCAAAAAGATCGAACCTATAAGGATCTTCAACGAACTCGAAAATATCTTCAGCGAGCCGGCCGTCCACGAAACCATGCGCGAGATAAATAAATACGGCCTTTTCGATTTTATTTCCGAAGATATAATATTCACCGATATCATCGATAAAATGATCAAAACCGCCGCGATATATCTTGGCAAAACCGAAAAATTATTCGCCGGCGGGCCGCGTCCCGATAAAACCGCGATATTCTTTTCCATATTGCTTTTGAACAAATCGGGTGAAAAGGCGAGCGCGCTCGCGACCAGAATGAACGTCT
>MGFH01000175.1 GCA_001791795.1 Candidatus Wallbacteria bacterium GWC2_49_35 | reverse complement strand
TAACAGTGAATAGTGAACAGAGAATAGTTATGGATTTTTTTATAATTTAATAAAGTTTTTCTTTTGTTAAAAGTTCCTTCTAAATATCAAAATTCATCATCTGTTCTCTATTATCTATACTCTATTCTCTATTTCCGTGCATTTATAAAATAAATTAGAGGTGAAAAAACACTATGGGTATGACGATGGCTGAAAAAATACTGGCGAAAAAAGCCGGGCTCGCGAGCGTGGTCCCGGGCCAGATAGTCACGGTCGAACCGGATTTCGCGATGTCGCACGACAACGCGGGGCTGGTCATTAAGCAGTTCAAACAGTTCGGGCTTCCTAAAGTCTGGGCTAAAGATAAAATAGTAATTCCTCTCGACCACAGAACTCCTGCCGAATCGGTCGAATCGGCGAACATCCACAAGGAGATCCGCGAATTCGTAAAGGCTCAGGATATAACTCACTTTTACGACATCATAGAAGGCATCTGCCATCAGGTAATGGTTGAAAAAGGCCACGCGCGCCCCGGAGAACTCGTCGTCGGCACCGACTCGCACACGACCACCTACGGCGCGGTAGGCTGCCTTTCCACCGGCATCGGCGCGACCGAAATGGCCGCCATATGGGCGACCGGCAAGATCTGGCTGCGCGTCCCCGAAACGCTGAAGATTACGGTCACCGGAAGCTTACCCAAAGGCGTATATGCGAAAGACCTTATATTGCATATTATCGGAAAACTCACCGTTGAAGGCGCGAATTACAAATCCGTCGAATTCTACGGCGACACGATAGAACGCATGAGCGTATCGGAGCGCATGACGCTTTCGAACCTGTCGATGGAAATGGGCGCGAAATGCGCGCTGGTGCCCTTCGACAAGATCAGCGAAGAATATTTTGGCGCGAACGGCCTCGCTTACGACAGGTCGAAGGCCGTCTATTCCGACGCCGACGCAAAATACGAACAGACGCTCGAGATCGACGCGTCGAAGCTCGAGCCTCAGGTCGCCTGCCCGCACAACGTAGACAACGTTAAAAATATAAGCGCGATGCCGGAAACAATCGTCAATCAAGCGCTTCTGGGCTCCTGCACCAACGGCCGCCTCGACGACATCGCCATCGCCGCGAGAATCCTCAAAGGCAAAAAAGTTTGCAGGGACGTACGCCTGCTGGTATTTCCCGCCTCGAGGACGGTCCTTCTGCAGGCCATCGAAAAAGGCTATATCACCGACCTGGTAACAGCCGGCGCGGTGGTCATGAATCCCGGCTGCGGCCCGTGTCTGGGCGCCCACGCGGGGCTTCTGGCCGACGGCGAAAAGGTCATTTCATCGTCGAACAGAAACTTCAAGGGCAGAATGGGCTCGGCGACGGCCGGGGTGTATCTTGGCTCTCCGGCCATGGTGGCCGCTTCCGCAATAACCGGAAAGATAACCGACCCGCGCGAATTCGTATAATCTTCGGAGGTAATGAAATGGAAAATATAATAAAGGGAAGAGTCCTGAAGTTCGGGGACAACGTAGACACCGATATAATCTATCCGGGCGGATACCTCAAGGAACGCGACCCTAAAAAGATGGCTGAATACGCTTTCGAGGGTTTCGAAAAAGGGTTTTCGAAAAAAATACAGCCTGGCGATATAATAGTGGCCGGCAAAAACTTCGGCTGCGGCTCGTCCCGCGAACAGGCCGCGACCTGTCTCAAGGCTCTCGGCGTAGCGGCGATAGTCGCGAAATCTTTTTCGCGCATCTACTTTAGAAACGCCATCAACCAGGGCATCGCGATAATAACCTCGGCGGAAGAGATCGAAAAGATCGAAAACCACGAAACCGTCGAGATCGACTTCGAAGCCGGCAAGGTCAAAGCCAAATCGGGCGTTTACGGTTTTCCGCCGCTTCCCGAGCACATGCTGTCGATATTGAAGGACGGCGGGCTCATCGAGCACATCAAAAAAGAACTTTCAGCCGGAAAGTAACGCGAACGGCCGGAAAATAAAAACTGAATAAATATAATGAAACCGCGACTTACCGTAATTCGAAAGGCGCGGTTTTATTATGGCAGTATTTTTTTATGCGCGGTGATCAATGCCGCCGATCACCAATGAACCGCCACAAAAAAATCTGAAACACGATAATTTTTGTTGACAATTCCACGGATTTTTTATAGTATAAATTCATTAACCTTAAACCGTTTTTCAATCGTTCGCCAGCACATTCAAAAGCATTACAGAATAATCAATCAATTTTTTACTGGGCTGATCAATGAATAAAATTACCGAAGACCCGAAGGACATCAATTCATGTGATAATCCGGCACCGCAGGGTTGTGGAGCAATTCACGCCATGCTCTGGACACGAGACCGCGAAGGCACTCTGAATTATTTGAACCGCGAATGGTTCGAATACGCCGGCTGCTTCGGAGAGGCAGCACCTGCACGTTGCTGGATGCGCGCCATCCATGAAGAGGACCTCGAAGAAACGTTCGGCCTGATAAAATCGGCGTTCGCGCAAAAATCCGAATTTACCGTTCAATACAGACTCAGACGTCACGACGGCCAGTACCGCTGGATCGCCGACTGCGGCGCGCCGCGCTATGACGCGCATGGCGAATTCGACGGCTATACCGGCAGCTGCCTCGATATTCACGATCTGAAAGCCGGCGAATCCAAACTCGAAAATTATACCGAAGATCTTGAACTTATGATCCAGGATCGCATTTACGCACTTCACACAAAGGAGAACCAGCTCAAGTACTTCATCGAAAGCCTTCCGGAAATGGCGTGGATAAAGGACCACAACGGCACATATCTGCTGGTCAACTCCGCCTGCGCCGATTTCATGGGTACGGACGCCGCTAACATAATCGGCAAGACCGATTTTGATCTTCTGCCCGAGGCCTTAGCCAGAAAGCACACAGAAGAGGATATATCGGTAATGCTCGAAGGCGGCCCTCTCAATTACGAGCAGACGGTCGAAAAAGCCGGCGGCGGGACCATTCATCTTGAGATCATTAAATGGCCCGTTTACAATCACGTAGACGAGATAATAGGTCTCACCGGCGTCGCGCGAGATATAACCGGACGGAAACAGGCCGAAATCATACTGAAAGACACCAACGTTGAACTCGAAAAACAGGTCGCCGAAAGGACGCGCAACCTTAACCGCGAAAAAAGCATGATAGAACTTTTTTACAACCTCATTCCGAGCGGCGTGTTCACATGCGATAAAAACTGCGTAATAACGAGCTGGAACAAAAGGGCGGAGATCATAACCGGATTTCAGACCTCTGAGGTCGTCGGAAAAAGCTGCCCTTTCATCAGGCATAATTGCTTCGACAGGCCGATCACGGTCGAAGAGCTTCATCAGAATCAGTTCATCGTCAAAGAAGGCGAGTACGTCGTCACGGGCGGAAGAAAAATTTACCTTTTAAAAAAGACGACGGCGCTCAGGGACGAAGCCGGAGTAATAACAGGCATGATAGAAAGTTTCGAAGATATAACGGAACGGCGCGACGCGGAAAAAGAAATTCTTAAAGCGCAAGCGGAGGCGGAGCGGGCCAATAAGATGAAAAGCAGCTTCCTGGCCAATATGTCGCACGAGATAAGAACGCCCATGAATTCCATAATAGGCTTCGCCGATATACTTTTCAACACGAAGCTCACCGACGAGCAGAACGACTGCCTGGGATATATTAAAACCAGCAGCCAGACGCTTTTATCTCTCATCAACGACATCCTCGATTTTTCCAAGATAGAGGCCGGAAAGTTCGAAATAGAGAACCTGGAATTCGACCTTAACCGTGTTTTGTATGAAGTGGCCGGCATAATAACTCCGCTGCTCGACGCTAAAAAATTGAAGGTGGATCTCGCCAACACCTTCGCTCTAAAACATTACCTGATAGGCGATCCCAACCGCATCAGACAGGTCATTTTGAACTTCGCGACCAACGCCATTAAATTTTCAGGGGAGGACGACATTAAGATCTTATTCAAGCTCGTCTCCGAAACGGAATCTGAAGCGACATTCACGCTCGGCGTCGAAGACCGCGGCATCGGCGTCTCTCCCGAAAAAATAGAGCATATCTTCTCGCCGTTCGTACAGGCCGATTCTTCCACCACGAGGCGTTTCGGCGGAACCGGGCTCGGACTGGCAATTTCGAACCAGCTCGTCAAACTGATGGGCGCGGAAAAAATATTCGTGGAAAGCAAGGTAGGTTTCGGAAGCAGATTTTATTTCACGCTGAAACTGAAAAAAGGAGCCGCCATAAAAGGCGCCGCGGTCAACAGGCCTTCGATAAAGTTAAAAGAAGCCGATGACCCTGAAAAATTCCACGCAAAGGTGCTTCTGGCGGAAGACAGCCCCGCAAACATCGCGCTCATGGCAAAGCTAATGAAGATACTCGGCCACGACATCACCGTGGTCGAAAACGGCCTGAGGGCGGTTGAAGCTGCGCGGAGCCAAAAATTCGACCTGATATTCATGGACGTGCAGATGCCCGAAATGGACGGCATAGAAGCGACGCGAAAGATCCGGGAATCCGGCATTGAAACGCCGATAGTGGCCATAACAGCAGCCGCGCTCAAAGACGACATCGACTCGTGCCTTTCCGCGGGAATGGACGCTTACACTTCAAAACCCATTAACGTTGTCGAAATACAGGAACTTATAAAAAAATACGCCGAAGACCGGCGGCCCTGACCGGCTAACGCCCGGCGCCGACCAGGGCGGCTTGCGCGGCCAATTTTTTCTTCATTTCGCGCTCGAGGGCCGAAAACGAAAAATACGCAAAAAGCGCCGCGGCAAGATAAAAAACGGCGGTAATAAAATAAGGAAGCCCGACTCCGTGATCGGTCATCAGCCTTCCCGAAATATAAGTCGATACGGTGCGCGAAAAATTATCGCCGAGCGTGACTATTGAATTGACGCGGCCTCTCTGGTCCTTATCGGTGTTTTCCATAATAAAATTGGTGAATACGGGATTATTCATATTCATAAGCGCGTTTCGCATGAGATATGAGACGACGCACATGGAAAAAGAACCCGAAAGCCCGAGGGTCAGAAGAAATGGAAGCGAGGCGAGTTCCATGAATACGATCGAGCGGATCTTGCCGTAGCGGATCGTTATCGCCGGCGTCATCATCATCGAAACCGCCGTAATAATATTAGCCAGCATGAATATAACACCTATGCGCCCCGAATCGAGGCCGAACTTCTGGGCAAAATATATATTGAAAAACGGCACTATCAGGCCGGCGCCGCAGCCTATCAAAAAAGTGTATATGACGAATTTTCTGTACAGACGGCGGCCGGATTTAAGAGGGCGGTCGTCTTCAGCTTCCGCCGCCGGGCGGGGAACCGCGTTTTTTTCCGCGCCGGGGGCTGAGTTCGGAGCGTTCTTCGTTATACGCAAAAGCGGAAGGGCCGAAACAAGTATCAGCGTCATCGATATCAGTATCGAATAACGATATGATTCGGCCGCGGAAATTCTTGCCGCGCCGATAACCGGAGCAAGTTTCATAAGCGTAATGGGAAGATAGCCGCCGAAAACGTTTCCGAACATCGCGCCCATGAGCATAAAACTCGCCGAGGAGGAGTAAACGTAATCGCGCTCCGACACCCGGGCGTTCTCATGAAGGAACGGCGCAGAAGTGCAGGCCCTGAGCGCGGCTGACGCGCCGTTTATGAACGCGCACAAAAATATCGCGGTGCGGCTCTGGTACATAAAAAGGAGAGAATAACCGGCGAAATGCCCGGCAAGCGTGATATAGAAACTAGTGGTTCGCCCGATTCGATCCGAAAGACGGCCGGCGAGCAGGAGCAAAATCGCGGATGTTCCCGTGGAAACCGCGTAGTATGTGCCTATGAAATCCTCGCGGAACTTCAGCTCCAGAAAATACAGGCCGAGAAAGACTTCGATCGATGAAATGCCGAAACTCAGCATCGAGTTCGAAAAAATGAACATCCTGCAGTTACTCGAAAACGATGTCATCCTTATTAGATATCTTATAATACTGCTCATAGAAAAAGCGATTATACCATAAAATTTTGTTAAATTAATAAAATTTAAATTCAAAATAAAAAAAAATTATGATATAATAATTTAATCGAAAAAAATCAATATCTTTTAAAAAAATATAAATTTTACGGAGGTAGGAACGGATGGCAAAGTACAAGATAGCGTGGCTGCCGGGCGACGGCGTGGGCAATGACGTAATGGAAGCGGCTAAAATAGTCCTCGACGAAACTAAACTCGACGCAGAATACATACACGGCGATATAGGCTGGGAATTCTGGTGCAAAGAAGGAAACCCGCTGCCGGACAGGACGAAAAAACTTCTCGGCGAGACGACCTGCGCGCTTTTCGGCGCGATAACCTCGAAACCCAAGGAAGAGGCCGACAAAGAACTCATTCCCGAACTGAAGGGTAAAGGCCTGGTTTACAGAAGCCCTATCGTTTCGCTCAGACAGGAACTCAACCTGCACACGTGCCTCCGCCCCTGCAAAGCTTATCCGGGCAATCCGCTCAATTTCGAATTGAGAAGCGACATCGACTGGGTCATTTTCCGCGAGAACACCGAAGGCATGTACGGCGGAGTCGAGTTTCACCCGCTGCCGCAGGAAGTTTTCGACGTTATAGCAAAGCACAACAAGGCGATCAAAAAGTTCGAAAAATTCGGCCTCGAAAACGTGGCAATGTCCACGCGCATCATGAGCCGCCAGATGTGCGCCAATATAGTTAAACAGGCGTTCGAATTCGCCCGCAAGTTCAAACGCAAATCCGTGACGGTCGTCGATAAACCCAACGTGCTGCGCGAAACCGGCGGACTGATGATACGCACCGCGCGCGAAGTGGCGAAAGAATATCCCGAAATAAAAATGTATGAAACCAATATCGACGCCCAGGCGATGTGGATGCTCAAAA
>MGFH01000174.1 GCA_001791795.1 Candidatus Wallbacteria bacterium GWC2_49_35 | reverse complement strand
CGCCCTCGAAAAATACGACCTGTCGCATAACAATAAATTTTCGACCTACGCTGTATGGCAGATCCGCCATTACATAAGACGGGCGATCGCCAATAAGGCCCGGCTTATAAGGATACCCGTCAACCTGATAGAAAAACGCAAAAGGATCGAACAGATTACCGAAACCATAATAAGATACGAAGGGCGCCTGCCGTCGACCGATGAGATTTCAAAGCTGACCAATATTCCCAAACCAAAGATCAAGGAAATTCTCGATTATTTTCAGCCGCTTTTGTCGATCGAGTTAAATTTTAGACACGATCTCGACTCGCCCTCGGACGAACGCCCTGATTACGATCTTATAAATCCCGCGTGCATGGAGCATCCCGAATCCAGGATCTTTTCAGAATTTTTACAGCAGCAGCTGGTCAACGCCATCGCCGAACTCGACGACCGGGAAAGCCGCATATTCAGATATTATTACGGCCTTGAAGAAGACCGCGCCTACACGCTCAACGAGCTCGGAAAAATGTTCAAACTGACGCGCGAGCGCATACGTCAGATCAAAAACGAAGCCACCAGAAAGGTTAAAGATTATTTTATCGTAAACGTCGTTTTTTAAATTCATAATTCATAATTTTTGAAATTAAAAAAACTTGAAATTAAAAATTAGAATCACTATTTTAAAATCTTACGGCAAATTAAATTAAACAACAATAAAAAAAGGCTGGAATCAGGTTCCGGCCCTTTTTTTATTTTATAAAGTTTTTGGGTTATAAACGCGAACTATGCACTATAAACTATGCGTTATGCACTTATTAGAGCGCGGGCATGCGGCCGGGCGCTATTTTTTTCATGGTCTTCTGCGCGATATCGTAAAGGAATACGTCATATATTTCCTTGCCGTCCCCGTCGTTTATCTGCTCGAAAGCGGCGTATTTGAGATCGCCGGTGAAGCAGGGATGCGCTATGTTTTCAGCCTTGCTGAGTAAGTCTACGGACTCTTTTTTCTTCATATCGTAAACCGAAAGGTACTTTTCGACGGTGCCGACCGTCTTTAAAAAAGCTATGCTGCCGCCGTCGACAACAACCGGCGCGGAAGCTTTGAAACCGGAGGCTGCGCCCTTTTCGTCAAAGGCCGTTGCTCCGCCGGCGATAACCGCTTCGGCGCCCGATGCGATATCGCGCGAGCATATATAAATGGCGTCGTAGCGGGGCGTGTCGATATCGGGTATCGAAGCCTTCGAATATACCAGCGATTTCGAGTCGGTTGAAAATTGAGGATAATTAAAGTAGAATACCACTTCGGCCGATTCGTCCTGCCTGGTTATATTTTTTTCGGTTTTATCGTCAGCGTTGTAAATGAAAACATCGGAAGGAGCGAACGGGTCGCCGGTTTTCGACGCGCTGAAGCAGACGAGCCGGTCGTCATCGGATAAATTGGCCGACATGAACTGACGGGTTTTAACTTCGAATTCGGTAATGGCCGTGAGGGTTTTCGAAGGTATTTCATAGGAGTAAATGCCGTTTTTGCCTTTGAGCGACGCGCAGATTATGAGTTTATCGTGCGCGCGGTTGAATTTGAGCGATTTGATATTTTCGAATTTTTCAGCGATAACTGTTTCGGAACCGTTTTTTAGGTTGTGCACGCAGACCGCCCCGCCGGTTTTAACATAGGCCATCTTTATATCGGCGCCGACAATGGTTTCGGCGCCGCCGGAAGAGGCGGAGGCGAGGCCGAAGTTGAAATCTACCGCGTATTTCGAAGCGAACATCGCGATAATGCCGGTTAAAACCACCACAAAACAGAAGGTAAAAAGAATATTATATATTTTTTTCATATAAAAATGCCATATTTTATAGAAAAATATGGCGGCCGTTCTCCTTTATAAAATTTTATTTCAATTATTGATCCGTCAACCCTGTATTATCAAATGGTTTCACAATAGGGACACCGGTCGGCCGGACTTTTAACTTGAAAACCATTGTACCATAAAAAACAAGAAAAGTCAAATATCGCCCCGAAGAATAAAAAAACTCCGGCGCGCCCTGCCATAAATAATTTACGTTTTGTTATAATTAAACTGTAATTCACGAAAGCGGATTACGCGTATGGCGTATAATCAATTAAATTTTGGACTTTTAGTCAATAGCGAGAAGGCGATAAGCAATGAAAGAAACTTTAAATAACAGTTCAAAAGCGGGAAGCAGGATTATGAATTTCATATCGAATATTTTTTACGCGGCGGCCGCCTCGACGATAATATGCGCTCTCTTTCTGGCCTCGCTTCTGGCGTACGCGGTCAAGATCAACGCCGGCCTTCCCGAAATCAGCGAGATCAAAAATATGAGCGCCCGCGGCGGCATCGCACTCGCGTATTCGGAAATGCCGGAGTTCCTTTCGAAAATCCTCGTTTGCGCCTTCGATCCCGCTTATTTTTCACACAAAGGCGTTACTGCTGATAACGTTAAAAGCGGCGTCCTGAAAATTTATAAAGGCATCGACATAGAATTCTGCGATAAGACTATAACGCAGAACCTCGCGGTCGTCGCGCTGAACTCGAAAAACGCCGCCGTGACCGGCAAAACTCTTCCCGCAAGGGCCGCCGCTTATTTGAAAGAAAGCCTGCTCGCCTATAAAATAGAATCTAAGATCAGAAGCAAGGACAAGATACTTGAAATATTCCTCAACAACGCTCCTTTCGGTGACGGCATAAACGGTCTTCTGCAGGCGTCGGTCGTTTATTTCAATAAAAAACCCGCCGACCTCAGCGAGGCTGAATGTCTCACGCTCGCTGCTATATTAAAATCGCGGCCGAACCTGAGCGGAGACGCCGGCGTCAAAGAACTCGAGAAAGAGCGTGAAAAGATCATATCCACGATCGTAGAGCGAGGCCTCATCGACAGCGAAAAGGCCGCCGGATATAAATTCAGCGATTTCGAGCTCAACTCATACCAGAGCCGGATAAATAAACTTATCGAAGAAAATTGCATCCTGATAAGGCTGTAAAACACTCGTAAATAATGCGCTCAAGCTGGAAAGGCATTCCACGCCATAAATAGATAAAAAAGGAGCCTTTGTCATTATATTGTTCAAAGGCCCTTTTTTATTGATTTTCAGTTTGGTTTTAGACGCAAAAATCAAATTCCGGGTCACGGGCATAAAAATTATTTGGAAAGCACCCTTAAATTCGCTTAAGATTTTCTTTAATTTTGTGTAATTATTTGACTATCAGCGTTAATTGTGATAAAATATAATGATATATAGTTATTAGTTGACCGATAGAAACGGACGTTTATCGGTTAAAGTCATTTGAAAAATAAAATATTTTTAATAAATAACATTTCGAAAGGATGGTCTTTCAATGATTAAAAGGGTTCTTTTTATCGTTTTCCTGGTTTTGCTGGTTTCTGCGCCTGCGTTCGCGCAATCTTCACAGTCTTTTTCTCTCAAAGACGGCTATAATTTTGTAAGTTTCACGATTAACCCGTCGGTAACCCCCTCTCAGTTAAAATCTTCAACATCAGTCATAAGCGATATCTATTCATACAACGCCGCCGCCGGCAGCTTTTTGAGCGCCGTCGCGGGCGAACTGACCTCGCTCGGAGCCGGAAAAGGGTATATAATCAAAACCTCCGGCGCCGCCACGGCAAGCGCCGCCGGAACAACCCTTTCAAGCGTGAACGTTATCACGCTCAAAGCCGGGTTCAACCTGGTCGGTTTTTCAAAAGTGCCTGAAACGCTTACCTTCAGCCAGCTCATGCAGCGCTCTCAGTCGATAAAAGGCTTATACAAGTGGAACGCCGCGGCCGGATCATTTCTGGCGGTCGTCAGAAACGGCTCTAACGTCGAACAACTCGACGGTTCAGACCCCTCCTTCAAAGCCGGCGAATCTTACTTTTTCAACATGTACGAGGAAACTACGCTCGATTATAACGGCACGACGGTCACGGTCGGCGGTTCCACGGCCAACCGCGTTTCTTCCCCGACCTTCACTCCTGCCGCCGGCACTTATACCTCGGCTCAAACGGTAACAATTTACTGCGCCACCTCGGGCGCCTCGATAAGATACACCACCGACGGCTCGACCCCCACTTCAGCCAGTTCTCTTTACATCACGCCGATAACGGTTTCGCAGAGCATGACGATAAGCGCTATAGGCATAAAGGCGGGGCTTGATAATTCTTACGTATCGACGGCGGCTTACACGTTCGGAGCGAGCCAGGCGCCTGCTATAACCTCGGTGACAGGTACATCCGTCGACAACGGCAACGACACCGTCAAAGTCTTTTTCAACACGTCGATGAATAAAACCTCGGTAGAAATGGCTTCCAACTGGCAGGTAAAATACGACGACGACAAATCGGCCGGCGGCGAAACCGCGCTCAGCCTCACCGCCACTTCGTTTTTTTATGATTCGAACGCCCTCACGCTCACGATAACCCTTAAAAAGGTAGAAAATTCGGCTTATCTTCCGAACGGCAAATATGTCGTGGTCGCGCCCAATACCAGCGTAAAAAACTCCGCGGGCACCTCCATAACCGCTACGCCAATATACAGCGCCAGCGTGGTTTCCGGCGATATCACAGCGCCGAACCCGCCCGCCGAAGCCGATAAATCCAAACTGGGCTTCAGCAACGCCGCCAATAAAGTGTCCATAGTTTCAGGTCCGCTCACTACCAACCGAGAAGCCACCATACTCGAAGTTTATACCGGCGCTTCGCAGCCTTCGGCCGCTACGGCCCCAACCCAAAGAAGCGCGATAAAAACAGCCGCCGGGCACATCACCGGCGACGCCATCACCGGCATTGCCGCCGCGACCGCCGGACATGGCGTATGGTACAGATACAGCGACGGCGCGGGCAATAAATCCGCATGGCTCGCCGACGGAACCATTCCCGCCGATCCCGTCGTGACCACGGTAAGCCTCAACAACTCCAACGGCGCGATCATAGTCGGCGGCACCGCCGTCACTTCATCGACGGCCTTCGACTCGATCCAGGTTTACTACGACGACAACGGCTCCGGCGCGGGGCTCACTCTGCTCAATTACACCGCTTTCGCGATGATAAACGGCACGAACACCACTTACAACGCCACCGCCAAAGGCGCCTGGACCGCCGTTCCCACCGGCAAACTCACTTCATACGCGATCAAAAACAGCGACGACAATATTTCAAGCCGCAAGTACGACTCTTCGAATCCGCCCGCGGTCATGATACCTGAAAGAATTTACATATCCGCGCACGACAAAAAGATAGGTTATATGGCCAACATCAACGGCAGCGCCAACACCGGGCTCGTGCTTTACATAAAGGTCACCAGAAACGGCAGCGAAACGGTCTATAAATACAACAGCGCTTTTGCGAACAACCTCGACGGATCCTTCACGTTCGCGGTCGGAACCGCCACCAATCAGTTCACGCACGTATCCGGCGACGTCATAACGGCGACATTCCCGCGCTCCGGCGATGAAATGTCCTACGCCCTCGAAGCGGCCAGCAAACTTTCCACATACAGAGCCGACGGTACGGTCCCTGCTGCGCCCGACGCATCTAAACTCGCCTATAACGCGGCCACCGGCTACGTCACCGTCACATCCGGCGCCACAACCAATACCAGCACTTCGGCGAAACTGACCTGCTATCAATCGAACGACGCCCAGGGATCGACCATTTCCGAAAAAGGCTCAAAGACCTCGGCGGACCTTTCCGGCGCCTACACCTTTCAGGCGAGCACCGGCGGCGTAATCTCGTCAGCGGCTTACGTTATTTACACTCTTACCAACGAATACGGCAATATCTCGGCATACTCGGTCGATGGAACCGTGCCCGCGGCGCCCGTCCTTCCCGCCGCCACGGCCCTTATAGCGGCCGGCGACGGCGGACTTTACGCCCTCGCGGGTTTCGTGAACGACCATGGAAGCAAAGCCGTTGTAATGAGGCCCGGCATCTCCCTTGTGACTGGCGAAGCGTTAAGTTTAAAGGCGGTCGCTGGCAGCTCCGTCACCATGACCGCTAAAGCCACGCTCAGCGCGACGCCGGTATTCGGCGAGCAGACCCCGAACGTCGTTTATTCCGGCGCGGCCGCCACCGACGGCGACACGGTAACGGGCTCGTTCAATTTCACCACCATCAATTCCGGAGCGGTATCGGTCGGCGCGTCAATCGCCAACGTTAACGGCAACGCATCGGTTTTCAGTGTTCCGGTTACCGTACAGTATCAGGCCGACTCCACGCCGCCGGCGCTCTCTCTGATAACCGCCGTCGGGGACCCTCACAAGGATAAGCCCGACTGCTACGCCGTAGACGCCGAAACCGACGGCAAACTTAACTCACTGGTCCTTAAGTTCAACAAGAACATAAAGATCAACGGCTCTCTGAACATCGCCGCCGGCGCCGGATATTTCCATAACGGCGTGACGGTTTATAATGGCACGTCCGACACGCCGCTGACGGTGAGCGGATATTCGCTCCTCGACACAGACAAGTTAGTGATCACGTTCAATAACGCCATCGCCGGAACGGGCGTGGTCAAAATAAATATAGTCAACGCCGACGGCACGAATTTCCTGAGCGATCTTTACGGAAATAAATTCGCGGCGATCAATCTTAACGCCTCCTCTACGGCGGTTACCATCCCCGACAAAGTTGCGCCGCCGCCTTCGAAGATCATTCCGGCCAACCTTTCATTCAATAACCAGAATGGCTATGTTATATTGTCTTCGGCGTCGCTGCCCTGCGGCGAGAGCGCCAGACTCGAGATATTTTTAGGCGCGAATCCGCTCCCGGCTACGGCCGCGACGGCTTCGGCGCTGAATTTCGTCACACAGCACGATTTTTCGGCCACCACGCCCCTGCTCACGGTCGCGGCCGCGCGTAACGCCAACGACGGCGTTTATTACAGGCTGGCCGACAATTCCGGCAACAAATCGGCATGGGTAGCCGACGGCTCCATACCGGC
>MGFH01000173.1 GCA_001791795.1 Candidatus Wallbacteria bacterium GWC2_49_35 | reverse complement strand
AGCAGCTCAAACTGAAGGCTGGCTTTAATTTCGTCAGCTTTACCATTGTTCCTTCGATCACATTGACTGAATTTAAAACGCAAAATACCTCGATCGAAGATATTTATCTGTTCAGCGCCGCCGCGGGCGGGTTTTTGAGTTTCGGCGATTCGACGCTTACTTCAATCGGCGCCGGAAAAGGATATATAATTAAATCCACCGCGGATGCCACGATAGATCTCAGCGGAACCGCCATATCAACGGTCAATAACATAAATCTGAAAGCAGGATTCAATCTTGTCGGATTTTCGAAAAACCCCGAGATTACTCTTACCTGTTCGCAATTAATGGCAAGAAGCATTTCCATTAAAGGTATTTACAGTTGGAGCGCTGCTGCCGGCAGTTTCGTCGCCGTAGTTCGTAATGCGCTCACTGGCGCCATCGAGCAGCTCGACGGTTCTGACCCGGTTATTACCGCCGGCAGATCGTATTTTATCAATATGAATTCAGACGAAACTCTTAATTACGACGGCTCTTCCGTTACCGTAACCGGCGGAACGGCGCCCGTGAATCCGGCTCTGGCCGATTTAACTATTTCCGGTTTCGCTAAAAAAGCCATTATCGCGCTCAACACAAGCGGCGTCGCCAAGGGCGGCGAAACTGAAGCGGTGGGCGTTCTGCCGGCGTCGGTCAACGGTCCGGCGAAGATGATAATGAACTTCGATCCGGTCAAATCGGGCATGAAAGACAGATATTTCGCCAATCGCGCGCCATCGAGGCAGACCGGCGTCAGAACGCGCCCGATAATCACCGAAAACACGCTGATTTATACCTTCAAAACTTCGGAAGAGGACGGCAGCGGCGGTATAATAACCAAAGATCTGGCCACCACGAAGGTTTATGGCACTGCATCGTCGAAATGCCTGATATTTCTCGACGACGCCGTCGCGACCACTTATGACTGGAACTCAGTGGGAAAGAATTTCGATGAAGTTGTTTATCCTAAAATGGCTAACGCTTTTGGTGTTCCGACCGACATCGACGCCAATGGCAAAGTCGTCATTTTATACTATGATATGGGCGTGAAAGAAATAAGCACTTACGGATATTTCATGTCGGACGATCTTTCACTCGGTTCGGACGGAAACGAAATGGAAGTATTTTACATGAATATTAAATTCCAGATCGAGACGGGCTCGACCGCCACCGCAGACCCTCTTGACCCCGATATGATCAGGACGCTATCTCACGAGTTCCAGCACCTCATAAACTACGGTCAGCGGGTCATGATTAAGAAACTGAACGGTATGGACACCTGGATCGACGAAGGCATGGCCGAATCGGCGGAGCAGATCGTAGGCGGAACTCCGGGCACAAGCAGGATCAACACCATTAAAGAGGACAACAGCAACAAGATAAAGAACGGCGCGCCCATGTGCGTATGGATGGGCGACGATGAATCTTACGCGCTCGCATACACATTCATGCAGTACTGCAAGAACCACGCTAAAGACGGGGAAGCCATGTTCAAACTGCTCATAGGCGATACTAACGGCGACTACAGGGCCGTCGAAAAAATAATGAAGGAACAGAATTCAGAGTTCACCGATTTTGCATCCGTTATGGCCGGCTACAGGATAGCCAATATGGTCAACGCGTCGAGTGGAATTTACGGCTACGGCGCGGAGAACGCCGTTTTCAATTTCAGCGCCGCGGCCTACGCGCCGACGAGCGTTGACGGCTTGAAACTCGCCCCCGGCGGCTGCGTTTATATTTATCCGTCCGATGCGGACGTAAGTTCCTTCACTCCGAGCGGCCAGGGAACTAACATAAGGTTCATAAGGGTAAATAAATAAGATAAAAGTAAATAAATAATTAATAAAAACGATCAAAAAAAACCGAACAAAATCGTTCAAAAGGCCGATCTGGTGAGATATATGCAAAAGATCATATATGTTGTGATACTTATATTTGCCGCCGCGGCCTTTATTTATTCAGACTCGCGCGTTTACAGCGGCTGCGGATCGAACGTCGAAACAGCCCGCGGCGGAAAGAACCAGGCAGGACAACCTTCCGCCGGCAATTCCGCCGCCGCGAAGAAAATTGAAATATCGGGAAGACTCAGGCTGGTCGGCGCCTCGCGCTCCGCGGAAATGGTCGTCACGCCCGACGGCGGAGCCGATCATTATATAGCCGCCGAAAAAAGCGAACTTGAAAAACTGAAACCGCATCAGGGAAAAAAAGTGAAGGCATTCGGGACCCATACAGTTGAAGAATATAAATATCCCGACGCCAGGTATAACCATACAAAGAATATTTTGATAATAGAACGTCTTGAATTTTTTGATTGATTGAAACATATCAGTATATAATGGTATTGTAATATATTTTAAATTTATTTATTTACTGATAATGATTTTTTGTTTTAGTAGATTTCAGCAGCGGAGAGCGCTTTGAAGAAAAAAGATAATCTGATAATAACGCTTATAGGCAAGGTGAACGCCGGTAAAACTTCGATATTTTACAAACTGCTGAATATCGACGAATGCCGGGCGGAGATATCTCCGGTCGCCGGATGGACCAAAGAGATAAAACTTCATCCTATCTGCGCTGATACATTTCTGGCCGACACTCCCGGGCTCGAAGATATCGAGACGGAGGTTTCTAAAAAAACGTTTGACTTCAAGGGAGACACCGATATATTCGCCCACGTTATAAACGCGGCGGAAGGGATTACCGCGACGGTTAAAAGCTGCTCCGAAGAGCTTTTCAAAACGGGGCGTCCGGTAGTAACCGTAATCAATAAGATAGATGCGCTGAGCGAAGACGGCCAGTTCGAGCAGATGAAAGCCGATATCTTCGAGAAAATGCCGCATATTAAACACAACGGCCGCGTTTATTTCATATGCGTTAAAACCGGTGAAGGCGTGGCGTCTCTTCGCGACGGAATACTTGAAATATTGAAAGGCGGGGAGAAAATGCTTAAACTCGCCCGTTTTTTGCGCGAGAACAGGCCGGAGATAGAGGAAGCGCTGTATAAAGAATCGCTTTCATTCGTGAAATATGCTACCGCACGGGCGCTCGCCATCAGCGCGTTTCCGGTTCCATTCAGTGAAACCGTTCCGCTCATGATGAACCAGTATTACATGATAGTTAAAATAGCCGGCGTTTACGGCGAAGACATGACGTTCAAAAATATCAGGGCGGTTATGGGTTCACTGGGCGCGGCCGTGGTCGGAACTTCCCTCGCATCGACATTCTTTTGGGGCGTCAAATCGGCCGTGGCGGCGAGCGTCACATACGCACTCGGAAGGGTAATGACGGCCTGGATAGCTTCGGGCAAAACCATTCCGCTCGACCGGCTCAAAAAATTATTCGACGAATATAAAAGCGGATTTAAAAAAGAAAATGTTGACATTGACACTAAAAACGATATAAAATATATTGAATACGCGGGGGACGCGGAATCTTACTCGCGCGAAAAAAGCATCGAAATTTAGTAGGAAGGCGGTCGCCGTTCATGGATTTTCAAAAAGAACTTGAATCTTTGATAAAACACTTCAAAGACCAGTACGCCTCGGGCGGAAATACCGGCACGGGCGGCGATAAAAGCAGGGCCGGCGCGAAGCAGGATTCCGGATGCGGCCGCGCTTACACCGAAGAGACCGTGAACGTCGAATGGCAGGAAACTAAATTTGAAGGCGAATTCGAGGGCGCCTGGAAAAAGGCTGAGCAGAGCGTCGAAGCTGATCTCGGCGCGGCCACTTTGAATATTCCCGTCGTGGGCACCGTCAACTGCGGCAAGTCTTCATTCATAAAAGCCGTGACCGGCCGCGAAGACATCAAAGAATCCCCGAAGGCCGGAGAGACCGTCGAGGTCAACCGTTATGAATTTCCCGGCTGCAAAAACGTTTTCATATACGATACCCCCGGGCTCGAAGACGTGAACAGTCATATTTCGGCGAAGGCCACGACATTTATCGAGCAGAACGCCGATCTGGTGCTGTATTTCGTAAATTCATCCGCGGGGGTGACATCTAACGTCAAAAAAGCGTTCTTCGATATCAAAAATTTGAATAAACCAGTCGTTACCATATTATCGAAAATAGATACGCTCGGCGACGAAAGCGACTATAAAATAGCGATAGACGACTGCAACGAAAAACTATGCATCGTCAAGGATGAGCATAAGGCGATAGGCGTTTCCACAAAAAAGAACGCGCCGCCGGTGGGACTGGAAGCGGCCGTGGCCCGCATTACCGCGCTTCTTAACAGCGAGGCTAAAATAATACTATGGGGCCGGCTCTGCCGGTTCAAAGAAGACCAGGCGAGCAGCATAATCAACTGGTCGGCCGGCGAGGCTTTCGGCGTGGGGGCTCTGCCGATACCGGGTTCCGACGCCATAGCGCTGTCGGGCATACAGTTTAAAATGATATATCAGCTTGCTAAATTATATGAAAAAGAATTGAATAAAGAATTCGTTCAGAACGTATTCCTGCAGCTGGGAATAAACTCGATCGGCAAAAAGATATTCGTGGCGGTTTCGAAGGGCGTATCCTGGATGTTCGGGCCTCCGGGTCCCGCCATAGTTTCTGCCGTGGCGGCCGTTACCGCGGGTTCTATAACCTACGGCCTCGGGCACACATTCAAAAAAATATTGATGGCCAAAGTGCCGCCGTCGGTCGAGGAACTGGTTAAATCATTCCAGCAGAAGTCGAATGAGTATTATAAATCTTATAATAAAATACAACAGTTATAATTTATCTGATCAAGGAGAATATTAATTATGGCTAATATACTTTTGGGCGCGGAGGGAAGCGGCGTCGAGCAGAGGCGTGAAACAGCCGTTGCCGTGTGCGTAATAACCGTCGAAGATATAAAAGACAATTCCGTCGCCAATATTGCGACGCAGTATCATCAGAAGGACGCGCTGTTTTATATAAACTCTCTTATAGGCCTCAGGCGCGCCGAAATAGACCTGTTTTTCACGATCAGAGAAAACTTCGACGGCGTATGCGCCGTCATCGACCGCGCCGAATCGGTCACGGCCGACGACCGAAAGGTCATACAGGACGACATCTGCCAGAAATTAGGGCTCGGCGAGGAAAATATATATTTCGTCAAAAAAAGCGATCCGGTCAGCGATCTGATAAAAATAGGCCTTAAATTCAAAAAGTCTTCCGACATCGTTCCGGCCGCTAAAATAACAGATGCCGTCAAACGCAACTCCGAGGCTGAATCGAACGCCTATGACGAAAACGACGGCGATGAGGACGATGACGACATGAAAGATGTTTTCCTTCCCGCCATGGCGGCAATGGGCGTTTTCATAACGGTGCTGAGCGCGCTTTATTATGTCGCTGAAAGTTTCTCCGGCGGACCCCATCAGCACGGCAAAAAGAGCGTTTTCACCTTCATCTATTCAGCGGCGAAATATCTCGCGGTGTTTATCGGCACAGTGGCGGTGGTTCTTGTATATAAAAAGGTATCTGACAGGGAAGGAAACTAGCCTTTAGGTAACAGAGAACAGAGAATAGTTGATGATTTTTGAAGAATTAAATAAAAGAAAGTTTTGATAAATTATCGTGAAACATTAAAACGATTGGCCTGTTTTAATAATTTTTAACTGAAGTTTATATTTATAACGGTTCATGATAATTTAATTTTTAATTCAATTAAAAAAAAGCCGCCCCGAAATTTTCGAAGGCGGCTTTTTATTATCGCGAATTAATTTGAACTAGCTACTAGCCACTAACGACTAATGACTAACGACTAGCGTATTTTCTACTCGCCGACGTTAACATTAACGTCTTTCATAGCGTCGTTTACGCTGTCATCGACAGTGCTGTTTATCTGCTGGTCGAGTCCGTCGAGCGATTGCGTCGCCTGATCGGCCTGGTTAACGGCATCTTCGGCCATTTTTTCGGCGTCGGCGGCAGCTTTATCGCCAATCTCGCCGGCTTTTTCAGCCTGTTTTATGGCATCTTCGGCGGTCTTTAAACCCTGCTGCGTCATCGCTTCGCCTTCTTTGAGGGATTTTTCGATGAGTTTGTTGGCGCCGGCGATGGTCTCGGCGGCTGATTTCAGATTATCGGCGGTCAGTTGGTCAGCGCTTTTCATCGAGGTCTCTATCAGTTCGTTGGCTTTCGCCATTGCGTCTATTGCCGATTTGATCTGCTGGTCGGTAACTTTTCCCGCGCTGCTCATGGCTTCATCGATGAGTTTGCTGGCGTTCAGAATGGCATCCTGCGCGGTTTTGATGCCAGCCTGGCTCCCGGTGTTTCCGGCTTTCATGGCGGATTCTATTATTTTATTGGCGTTGCCCATCGCTTCCTGGGCAGTTTTCATTCCCGCCATTGCGAGCGTAAGTGAATTTTTGATAGCGGCGTTCGATATTTCGCCTGCTGCCTTTACCGCGTCCGCACCAGCTTTCATGCCGATTTCTCCGGCCTTCGCGCCTGCCTGTATGGCCTGATTCGAGGTCTGTTCGGCGGCTTTGACGGCTTCCATTCCGGCGTTGACGCCCGCGGCACCCGCCTGATTTCCGGCTTCTATGGCCTGATTCGAGGTCTTCATAGCTTCGTCGACGGCCGCTTTGCCGTAATCGTCGGCGCCGAACGCGGCAGTTTGGGCGTTTAATCCTATTATTATTCCTGCGGATATTACTAACGCGGTTTTAGCCATTTTTTTAAACATTACTATTCACCTCATGTTAAAATTTATAAGTGCTTCAATTATACATAAAAAAGGGTATTTTGTCAAATTTTTGCAGGTATGATGTAAGGTATGCATTAATCGATAAAACACCTGTCATAATTTTATTTTTAAGGTTTGGTTATTATAAGTTGAGAAACGTTAGATCCTCCTGAAGTGGTAGCGGCGGCCGTCGCGTCGTTGCCGGTGAAGGTGACGTTGGTTCCGGCGTTGTCCGCGGCCCATGTCAGAACTATGTCCGCGGCGCTGTTCCAGACGGCGGTAACATTGCCCGGAACCGCCGACGTGGCAACCGTGGAGTTCGCGGCGCCAATAGACCACGGCCCCGTTCCTCCGGTGATCGTCGCGTTGAGAGCGTTCGCGCTCGCCGCGTCGGCCCCTATGACGATGCCGCCCGCTTTCGCTTTAGTTATGGTGGTCAGGGTTCCTCCGCTCAGCGTGGACGTGGTTATAGCCGTTGTCGCGGTGTAGCCGGCGAGCGTGCCGCCCGTTAAATTAAGGTTTGTCGCGCCGCTCGTTCCGCTTATACTGCCTATGGTACCGGCGGTTATATTCAAGGCCGTGACCAGAGCGTTTAATACGGGAGTAGTAATGTTTGCGCCTATATTCAGCGTGGTTACGGCTCCTGAAACCGTAAGTCCCGTGACCGCGCCGTTCACCGTGGCCGATGCCGCGCCGGCGACTTCGATGGCCTGAGCTCCGCTTATGGCCGCGATGTTTACGCCGGTAGCGGTCAATTTTGTCGCGCCTGTCGCCGTGATATTGAATGTTGCCCCGACGGCGCATCCCGAAACGTCTACGCTGCCGGATGAAACGGTTAAATTTGCGTTTGCGGTGCCTGTCAGGGTCAGTTTATTGACGGCGTGTCCCTTAACGGATGTAATAGTTGTGGATAAGCTGCCGAGCGGTATGGTCCTGTCGGCCGCTATGGCGTTTTGATCGATATTTGTGATCGTGAGATTGCCGGCTGTCGCCAGCGGGTTCGTTAATGCTCCGGAAGTTCCAAGCGTCAGAGTCGTTATGACCGCGCCCGCTCCGCCGGCCGAAATGGTCGTTATGGTCCCGTTATCGGTAAGCAGGGTTATTGTATTTCCGGCGCCATTAGTGAGAGTAGTGAGCGTTTTGGCGGCGCCGACGGTAAGCGATGCCAGCGCGGCTTTGTTATTTGTCAATGAAGTTGTCGTTGCGGCGTTTAATATTATATCGGTTATTGCGGAAGCCACGTCTACTATTACCGCGCCCGCGGCAGTTCCGGCTATAGTTAATGAAGTTCCTGTCTGCTGGACGGTCGCAGCGGTAGTTCCGGGGACCGTAACGCCGCTGATCACTGCCGTTCCGCCGTCGCCTATAGTAATGAGTCCGGTTCCGGTGATTGTATAGGTGAAAGCTCCGGCGGTGGTAACGTTTTTAGTTCCGGACACAATAGTTGAATTAGCGGTATTGGCCGAGATATTTCCAGTTAAATTTGCGGCGCCGGCGTCGATCTTTCCGCCCGTGATAGTGATCGGGCCGTTACTCGCGGCGGCGGCGGTTATGGTGAGGCCGTTGACCGCTTCGCTGGCTTTAGCGGATATAGTGCCCGTCTGCGCTGTCGTGATAAAGTTGAAGGTTTTGACGGATGCCGCTGTGGTCGCGTCGAGCGTGAAGTTTGTCGCGCCGCCCGCCGCGGATAAAGAATGTAAGCCGTTCACGGTTATTGCGGCGGCCGCGTTCGGCGTAATAGAAATATCGTTAACTTTTACTGTAGTACCTGCTCCGACGGACACGCTTACCGCTGTCGCCGCGGCGTCGACCGATATAATGCCGCCCGTAGCGGTAACGTTTACGGCGTTAGCTGCCGCGGTCGCGCCTATGTTCAAGGTTTTTGCGCCAGATAAAATAGTAGCCGCCGCCGCCGTGTTGTAAGTGACGGTGCCTGTCAGATCCGCATCGCTGGCGTCGATCTTTCCGCCCGTGACGGTGATGGCACCCGTACTTGCTGCAGTGGCCGATGCTATTGTGAGGCCGTTGACCGCTTCGCTCGCTTTTGCCGAAATGGTTCCAGTCTGAGCTGTCGTTATAAAATTGAAGGTCTTGACTGCTGCCGCGGTTGTCGCGTCGATAACATAGTTAGTTCCTCCGCCCACGGCCGACAGATCGTTTGCGCCGCTTACCGTGATAACGGCAGTGACGTCCGGATCGACCAGGACGTTGTTTATGGTCACGGCGCTTGCCGCAGCGTTGAGTGAAACGCTGCCGCCCGTGGCGGTGACGCTTACAGCGTTAGCCGCCGTGGTCGCGCCTATCGTTAAGGCTTTAGACCCCGATAAAATCGTAGCCGCCGCCGCCGTATCATAAGTTATGGCGCCGCTCAGATTAACGGCGCTGACATCGACTTTTCCGCCCGTGATAGTGATCGGGCCGTTGCTTGCGACGGCGGCCGCCAGTGTCAGTCCGTTGACCGCTTCGCTCGCTTTAGCTGAAATAGTGCCGGTTTGCCCTGTCGTAATGAAGTTGAAGATCTTGATAGCCGCTCCGGTTGTCGCGTCGATCGTATAGTTCGTGGCTCCACCCGCCGCCGACAATTCATGTAATCCATTTACCGTTATCGAGGCCGCGGCGTTCGGCGTAACGGAAATGTCATTAACTTTTACCGTACTTCCCGTTCCGATAGATACGCT
>MGFH01000172.1 GCA_001791795.1 Candidatus Wallbacteria bacterium GWC2_49_35 | reverse complement strand
TTGACAAAATAAAAAATAATTTCCGTTTACCATTGACAAAGACTTAGGTGTTTGTTATAATTAAAATAGAGTAGGGGAAACTCTAAAATTTTAGAAAGGGGGAAGTTCTATGATGAACAATATCAGAACTAAAAGCGGCGCAGGTTTCACATTAATCGAACTTATGATTGTTATCGCGATTATCGGAATTCTCGCTGCTATAGCAGTTCCTAACTTTAACCGCGCACGCGCGCAGGCGAAGAAAAAATCATGCGTCGCCAACATGAAGACTATCGAAGGTGCCGTCGAATTATACCAGATGGAAAACGGTACCCAGGGTAACCTGACTCCTCAGCAGCTCCAGACGAATGGCTATCTCAAATCAGAACCGAAATGCCCTTCCGACACGGCTACTTCCTATTCGATCACTATCGGCGCTGGCACAGGCGCAATGACCGATGTAGAATGCAAAGCCGGCGGCACGTACGCACACGGCAAGCTGAGCCTCCAGGAAACCACCGACAAGACCAAAGGTCTGTAATCATCAGCTAATATTTTTTCATAGCTAAATAACTTAAAGCGGCATCTTAGGGTGCCGCTTTATTTTTACGGCTAATTTCACAGTTCTAAAGTTAATAGTTTAGGGATTTGGATAAAATAATATGCGCCTTAACGGAAAAATTATTGTAATTGCATCCATAATTTTTATTTTTGCGTACAACCTCCACATTTATCCCTGGATGATGGACGATGCTTTCATATTTTTCAGATACGCTGAAAATTTCGCGTCGGGCGAAGGATTCGTCTATAATCCGGGTGAGTGTGTCGAGGGCTGCACGTCTTTTTTATGGATGCTGACGCTCGGCGCGGTTGCGCTTTTTAAATTTGACCTGCTGGTCTTTTCAAAGGTTTTGAACGCTATCCTGGCCTGTCTTGTTATAATCCTTGCCGCCGGATCGCATAAATATATCCGTTGCGTCCCGCCCGAAGGCGCGGCCGCCGCCGCTGCCCTTACCGCCGCCTGCGGAGCTTTCGCCCCGTGGCTTTCATCCGGCATGGAGGTTGTCCTGTTCTCGTTTTTGATACTTTTTGCGTTTTTTTATTCCACGGGGGCGAAAAAGCCCGTCGAATACGGCGTCAGCGGCGTCTTGTGCGCGCTGGTTGTCATGTGCCGGCCGGAAGGCGTTTTTCTGGTGCTACCGATATTCGTTTTTCATTATATAAATCACTTTCACCGCCGTGACCGAGGTTTTTACATTTCGTTATTCAAATTCGCGTATGTTTACGCGCCTTATTTTCTCTGGCGTCTCTGGTATTACGGCGGTTTGATGCCGAACACCGTCCGCGCTAAGGTCGGGTTCGGTTATAGCCAGGCCGCGCGCGGGGCGGAATATTTTTTCGATTATTTTTTACTTGCCGCGCCTCTTTTGTTATTTGCTGCGGCGGCCGGATTTTATATTTTTTCAGATCTGAAAAAAAACGCGCGGGATGAAGCCTGCGGCGTTAGTTTTAACGGGGATGAGGCCGCGGCCGGCGCATCCAAACTTGCCGTTTTATATGCATTTGTGATTTTGAATATAATTTTCGTTATCGCGGCCGGCGGCGATTTCATGTACGGGTTCCGTTTTTTTGCCCATCTCACCGCGCCGATCGCCATACTCGCCGTTTTTGCGCTGGAAAAAATCTTCGCCGCCAGGCGTTATTTTGTGACCGCGTTGATCTTCGTTATCTCCTACGGCCTGATACAGTTTTTCGTCCATCCCGAAATTTACGGCATATCCAATTCGAGCCCGGTCGATTTCGGCCGTGAGGCGGGCTTTTTCTTAAAGACGGAAGGCCGGCCGGACGCGGTCCTCGCGATAAACACGGCGGGAATAATCCCGTACTATTCGAAACTGAAAACCATCGATATGCTGGGACTGACAGACGTACATATCGCCTCGGCCGCAGTCGAGAACTTCGGGGCGGGTCCGGCCGGGCATGAAAAGGGCGACGGCGGCTACGTGCTGCAAAGACGGCCCGATTTCATAGTGTTCGGCAATTTCGAAGGCTCGAAAACGCCCATATACCGCTCAGATCGTCAAATCTTTGAAAGCGCGGCGTTCCAGTCCGGCTATGAAGCGAAGGTGCACAGAATAACCGCCGGCGTCAGGCGCGGCGGCGTGGATGAAAGATATTTCCATTATTTCGAAAGAAAAAAAGATTGGCCTTTTTAAAACAGCCCCGGCGGACTAAAGGTCGATCGAATAGTCTATATTTTTAAGCACCGTCAAAAAATCCTGCTTGTCGGCTCCCTCATAAACAGGCGAGCTGATCTTCAACTTGTCTTTGTTGAGGTTGAATCCGCAGTGGAACTTGCTGAAGTCGTAAATCCGATTGGGCACTATATCTTTTTTTGATACGATGTCGAGCCGGTTAAGGTTCATGAACCTTCCGTTCTTCATGACGGCGGATCCGGTAAGGCCGTCGGTCTGCTTGTCTTTGGCGTTATAGACGCTTTTAAAATTAACGTTGAGCATTCCCTGGATATATTTCGGCAGCCTCGGGTTCTGATAGTGAATGTCGTCAAGGTTGATATTTTCAGCGTTGAAGCTCATAACGCTGGCGAGAGAAAAACTCGCGAAATCCGACTTGAAATCGAGGCGCGCGTCGCCGGCGAGCAATTTAAGTTTGCATATGCCGTTGATGATGGTGTTCTGCACGGTAAAATAAGCGTTAAGATCCGCGACCTTAATGAAGAGCTCCACGTATTTGTTGTCGAAATATCTTACGACGCCCTCCGCTATACTGAAGTTTCCGGTGATCACTTTTTTCTGCGACAGATGTATGTCGCCGTATAAATTTCCGGATATCGAAACGGGCACGGAACGGTACAGGAAAGACAGCAGCAGTATTTTTGACGCGCCGCGCAGGGCGAAATCGAAGGTATCCAGTTCGAAGGCTCCCGTCTGCGTATCGTAGTCGAAATTGATCCCGCCGTCGACATTTTCGATGTTCAGACTGAAAGGAAGCGGGTACAGCGAAATATCGGGATGGCTCAGCTTGAGTTTGAGCTCGCTCGAAATTTTTGCGCTTCCGTCGGAGCTGATCTTAAGTTCGAGCTTTGATTTGCTCTGGGCCTGTATCCTGGATATGAAATTCAGGAATTCGTAAGAGGATTTTCCGGCGATTATTTCAGAAAAATCGATATTTTGCACCCTGACGTTGAATACGTAATTCTTCAGCGATTTTTTCGAAAATGACGCCGTGAAAAAAAAAGGGACGTTACCGATGAAGCCGTACGATTCGCTGAATTCAATGCTTTCTTCGCCGAGCGTAAAATTGCCGCCGGCGTCGCTGATTTCTATGACTTCATTTTTGACGGGAAGCGACAGCTTGCATTTCGAAAAAGTTCCATTCCCGCGGAAACCGCCGTCACGTGATAATTTTAACGTTACGCTCAGCCTGCCGCTGCTCGCGTAGGAGATCAGTTTTTCTATTTCGTTCTCGTTGAAGATCATATATTCTTTGACTTCAGTTACGGGTATTTCAGAAAAATTGATGCTTATGTCCCCGCCGCCGCTGATTTGAGAAATATCGCAGACGCCGTTGATACCGACTTTAGAACTCATGAGGCTGCCGGCGATATCGTTGAAGGATATCTTCGAATTTATGAAATTCAGTTTTCCGCTGATATTGTTGATGTTTTTATAACCGGCGTCGCCCTGAAGCATGGCGTTAGACAGGTTCAGCTCGGCGTAGGTCTCGGGATTGTCCAGCGCGCCTTCTATTTT
This sequence comes from Candidatus Wallbacteria bacterium GWC2_49_35, assembly GCA_001791795.1. GTDB lineage: Bacteria > Muiribacteriota > UBA9980 > UBA9980 > UBA9980 > UBA9980. The sequence continues at coordinate 12,429 of MGFH01000172.1, read as the reverse complement.
GATGAAAATTTTAGCGTAGCCGGAGGGCGAATAGCGCGAAAGGAAATTTTTGAATTTTGAAAATATGGCGGAAAAATATGAAAGGTCGAACTGCGAGGACAGGAATTCTACCGAAAGGGAACGGCTCTTAAAGTCAATGTAACCGGAGAGTCTCGGGGCCGCTTTATTTTCGCCGGCGCCGCCTGCTGAAGCGGCGTCTTCGACGATAAGCCGGCCGTCGAGGATCTTAAAGGTGAAATCTGATTTAAGAAGGCATTTAAAAGGCAGGTATATAAACGAAAAATTCGCCGCCCGTCCGCTTATATCATAAAAAGAGGTGAAATTGGACAGGTCGGATTCAGGGGTTTTGAACGTCAGGTCGATCTCGGCGGTGTTCAATTCGAAATATTTCGACTTTATCCTGTTTTTGAATAACTGAAGGGGAAGCGCCCGCGATGTGAAAACAAATCCGCCGCCTGCCTGCGCGGCGAGCGAGATCTCGGAACTCGAGCCGCCGAAATCCATTTTTGCGGATGCGGAAACAGGCGCAGGCCCGGCCCCGGACAGGTCGTATTCGCAAACGGCGCCGTCCATTTTAAATGTCGCGTCGAATGAAAAATTAAAGAAGCCGTCGCCGGTGAAAGGGCCTTCAAAGCGGATCTTCGCCCGCCCCACTCTTAAGCCGGATTCGCGAAGCTTTGCAGAAAGGGATTTTAAAAATTCATCGCCCGAGGCGTAGGCAGCCGCCGCATCCGTTCCGCTCAGGGTGATAACGGCGTCGCAGGTGTAAATGTTAAGCAGATTGCGGACGGTCTCAAAATTCAGGGTTATATCATCGGCTGTAACGGCGGCGCCGCCAGGCTGCTTTAGCTGAGCTTTGTTCAGTCTGATCGAGGCGTTATAGAAAAAAGACGACTTTCCGGCGGCGAAAACGTTCTTCAACGATGCGCCGAGGCCGCTGAGCCGGTAAAAAAAAGAAAGATATGCCAGAATCAGCAGCGCCAGCAGTATAAGGGACGCGGGAATAACCGCATGTCTCGTAAGTGTCCGCTTTAAGTCCGTCCATTTTAACATAGTGCTAAAATATAACAGTAAAATTATTATTTGTCAATTTTTAATTTTTATGTTATAATCCTTTCCATTATGAACGAATCTAATCCATTAAACAATCTGGTCAATTTCGCCCTCGACTCGAACAACGGAGTTTACAAGAGCGCGCTGACGCACATAATAGTCTGCCAGTGCGCCGTAGCTGCCTCTGATTTCGACCGCGTAGTCAGCTCCGTCGAAAACATGAGGGCGCTGAAATCTTCCGACGAGGAATGCGCAAGACTTCTCGTCGACATAGATATGATCGTCAGCGACAAGGAATGGACCTTTTCGGATTACAAGCAGAAGAACCTGCTCGCAAAGATCAGCCGCTATTTTGAATTCTGCTATGAAAACGTCTCGCTGAATATTCAGAACGCGAAGTTTGCTTCGCTGTACCTTGATTTCGTCAGAAGCAGGCTCGAGATGGAGTTCGGGTACTCATACCTGGCGCTGGCCCGTTATTACATGGCGGCGGCCGATTACGAACTCGTTTTCAGCATAATCGAAACGGTCATTAATAAATTCCCTGACTCCAAATACGAGTATCTGGCGCTTTGCGACCTGCTCGAGATATATAAAATGGAATACCAGTCGCTCGAGCGCAACAACGAAGAGTTCGGGCCTATCATCGAAAAGATAGTGCAGATACTGCTTTACATACTTAAAAGTTATTCTTACCAGCCGCGCTCGTTCTATACCATCATCAAATTCGCATACATCGTTTTCAGGTTCGAGAGGGGCGTCACGTCGCTTTCGTTCTATGAAAAACTCTCCGAGGTCTATAACGAGGCGATATACGAAGAAGAGATAAAACTCGAATTCGTAAATTACTATATCGGGCGCGCCAAATATAAAGACGCCATAACCTATTTGAACGAATACGAGAACATCTTCAATAAAACCACGCGCAGAAGCGTTATCAACTTATATAAGTTTGAATGCCATATTTGCCTTAAAGACACCATAAACGCTCAAAATATCTATAAGGCCGTCGACGAGAAGAACTATAACGAAAATAACGAGGCGCTCATAAAACTTTACCATCTCACGGCCCGTTACGCTGTCATTCTTGAAGAGGCCGGCTGCGTCAGGGACGCTACAACCGTATATGAAAAAATTTACAAGAGCGTTCCTCTGAAAAAACTTAAAGAAGATGCGCTTTATAAGCTGGTCACGCTGAATATCAATTTTTACTTCGACAGCAGGGAAAAAATGCCCGACGAAATAAAGAACATTGCGCGTGGCTATTGCGTGAGTTTCATGGGCAAGTATCCGAAATCGCCGAAGGCCGAAGAGATAAAACTCATATACGACGGCTTGAACCTCAATTCGGGCGTTAAACCGGAATTTACCTCCGTTCAGGCTGCCGCACAGGCCGGCGCGCCAGGCATGCAAAAAGAAGTTTCGACGGCGAAAAAGGAAGAGCCGGCCGCGAAAGAAAAGTTTGACGCGCGTGAGCGCAAAAGCGCCGTGTCCGCAGGCATAAAATCCCCGGTCGCCGAGATCAAAACGGGCGGCTCTATCAAGATATCCGGCGGCGCCGATAAAACGCGCGGCGTCGAACGCAAGTCCGTTGTTTCGGACCGGCCGCTTACGGTAAAAGTTAAAAATCAGACGGCGTCGGACGCCGTGAGTGAAATGCCGGACAATAAAGCCGGAAGCCTTAAAGACGACAGCGCGCGCCTTGGCTCGCCGCTCGAAAAGAAGGCGATGAAGCCGGAAGGTTTCGACTACGTAAAGTTTATTTTATATTCAGCCGCCGTGGCGGTTTATATGTATGTTTTTCTTATGCTTCCCGTCACATCGATTACCGTTTTTTATTCGAAGATGCTTCTGAGTTATTTTCCCATACTCATGCTGACGGGCCTGCTGCTTTTCTCTCTTTTTAAAAAGATGAAGATATTCGAGTGAGTTTATGAACAGCACGCTGTACATTTTTCACAGGGCCTATTCCCTGGAGGCGCCGGGCCATTTTTACGGCGGCATAATCGCGGACGGCAACGGCGTCATTCAACGCTGCGTCGATTCGCGGGAGGCCGCGGCGATAAAAAATTCCGGCCGCAAAGACATTCAAATATTCGATTTTTCCGATCATTACTGCCTGCCGGGTTTTTTCGATTCGCACACCCATTTCATGCAGACCGGCTACAACTCCATGGCGGTCCGTTTCGAATCGTGCCGCTCGGTCGCTGAAATGAAGGAACTGCTGTCTGAAAAGATAAAAAAAGCCGCAAACGGCGGAGGCGCCGCCGCCGGATTTTTCGGAAAAACTCTTATAGGCCATGGCTTCGACGAATCATTTTTCTTCGAAAAGCGCATGCCCGGGCGCGCCGATCTCGATTCCGTCTCAACGGAAGTTCCTATTTTTATAAGCCGTGTCGACCATCACAGCTCGGTCTTCAATACTGCTTTTATGAAACTGTACCCCGATTTTTTCGCTAAAGTCGATAAAAAATCTATCGAAACGGGCATTTTGAGGCAGGCGCCGAACTACAGGATAAAAGGCATGCTGATAAACGATTTCGACGAAGATATCAGGCGCGCGGCTTACGAAATATCTGAAAAAAAGGCCCTGTCCGCCGGCATAACTTCCTTATGCGCGCTCGAGGGCGGGGCGATATCGGGCGCGAACGACGTTTACTTCGTCGACGCGGTCGTAAAAAAAGGCGTCAATAAGTTAAATCTGATATTATTCGATCAGTCGGGCGATTTCGGGAGGGCGGCCGAACTCGGCCTCGGACGCACCGGCGGGTGCCTTCTTGTCGACGGTTCGTTCGGCTCGAAGACCGCGGCGCTCAATTCGCCATACGCAAACGACGGCGGCAACCGCGGCGCGATGTACCTCGATGAAAAATTCATGGCGCCGTTCATAGAAAAAGCGCAAATGAACAACCTTCAGGCGGCATTTCACGCCATCGGCGACGAGGCCGTGAACCGGCTTTTGAACTGTTATGAAAAAGTATTGAAAAAATGCGGAGGAAGCGTTAAAAATATTCTCCGGCACCGTATCGAGCATTTCGAAATGGCGTCCTCCGCCGATATCAGGCGCGCGGCCGAACTCGGAATAGTTCTGTCCATGCAGCCGGTGTTCGAAATGCTCTGGGGCGGGCGAAACGGCATGTACGCCGAAAGGCTCGGCTTAAAGCGCGCTATGAAAACCAACAGGTTCGCATCTATTATCAGGGCCGGCGCTGTGATCGCGGGCGGCTCCGATTCGGACGTCACTCCAATGTCGCCGATCGCGGGCATTCACGCACTCATGAACCTTCCGAATGAAAGCGAGCGGGTCGGAATTTTCGAAGCCGTTTCCATGTTCACTAAAAACGGCGCGTACGCAAATTTTCAGGAGCGCGATCGCGGAAGCCTCTCGGCCGGAAAGCGGGCCGATCTTACTATAATCGATAGCGATATTTTCACGGCCCCGACGGATAAAATAGACGAAATAAAGATATCGGCCGTCGTGGTTAACGGCGAACTCCGCCGCGTGAACGAAAAGACGAAACGGCCGCCGCGCGTTAAAAGATAGGCGTCGCGGCGAATATTATGAAAAGGTGATATTTTCGATGTATAATGAAAACACCGTCAGAAAGTATATAGAAATGGCTCTGGACGAAGATCTGTCGGCGAACGGCGATGTGACCACCGACTCCATCGTGGCCGAAATCAGCGTATCTGAAGCCGCCGCGCTTTTCAAATCCGACGGCGTTCTCGCCGGGCTCGATTTCGCTCTGATGGTCTTCGACGTTCTGGCGGTCGCCAAAAGATGCGATAAGATAGAAGTTCTGCAGAGGCTCGCGGACGGCTCCGCGGTAAAAAAAGGCGAGACCGTCCTTAAAATAAGCGGACCGACGCGGCTTATACTGACAGGCGAGCGGACCTTTCTCAACATTGTTCAGCGCATGAGCGGCATCGCCACCGCTGCAAAAAAAATGTCTTCCATGGTAGAAGGGTTCAAGGCTAAAATAGTCGATACGCGAAAAACGACGCCTAATTTCCGCGTCTTCGAAAAGGCGGCCGTGGTTATCGGCGGCGCGTCGAACCACCGTTTCGGGCTTTTCGACGGCGTACTGATAAAAGACAACCATGTAGAGGCCGCCGGTTCGATCGCAGACGCGGTCAGGCTGGCGCGCGAGAAGGCCCATCATCTGCTGAAGATCGAGGTCGAAACCAGGAATATCCGCGAGGTTGAAGAGGCGCTCGCGGCCGGTGCCGATATTATCATGCTCGACAACATGATCGCGCCGGATATGAAAAAGGCGGTTAAACTGGTCGCGGGACGCGCCCTGTGCGAGGCGTCCGGCGGCATATGCGAACAAAATCTTGTTGAAACAGCCGAATGCGGCGTGGACCTCATTTCGGTCGGCGCTATCACTCATTCGGCCAGGCCCATGGATATAAGCCTGAAAATTGTAAAAACGGTAAAACTCTGATATAAGGATCGCTGGCGCAATGAATAATACCGCGGTAACGCTTCAAACTTCAAAAAAAATCCTGATTTTTTTATATGTGATATGCATATTCGTTTTTTTATTTATGTCGCTCTTTTTTCTGCACATTAAAAGCGAATATTTCAGGAAGAGCCTTGATGCGCGGCTCGCATCGGCTTTGAGCTATAACGGCGTCGTCAGGGCGTCCTACGAAGCCATCGACGGCGACCCGCTCGCGAAGATCGATCTTCTGGGCCTGAGCGTCAGGCCGCCGGAAAACGCGGCAGGAAAATCAAAGTGGTTTTTCACTTCGAACAGGGCGACGCTCTCGCTGCATCCGCTTTCGCATATTTTCAGTTATCTGACGCGCTCGGGCATTCCGGCTGAATTGAATTTTTACGCCAGCCGCCTGGTTATCGACGGCGAAACCTCCGAGATCGGCGTGATTTCAAATAAATTGAGCGTCGATTATGGTCCGGAGGAAGGGCAGGCCCTCGCGCGCTACGATACCTCGTTCGACATTGCCTCCGGATATATAAAAACGGCCCAGGCAAGCCCGGTGACGATCCGGGGCGCCGCCGACATCAAAAACTCGCTTCACGGCCTGAAAGGCTTTGCGGCGGCTCAGAACGTCGCGCTTACGATACCGGGCCGCGAGGCCGGAAGCCGTCTCACATATAATTGCGCCGGCGCGGGCCTTGACTTCGGCTACGACGCCGAAAAAAAGATATTTTCTATGTATAGTTCCGAAGTGCGGCTCGACACGTGTTCGGTGAATATCGCGAAGATAGTTCACGGTTTTTTAAGCGGAACTCTTGGCGTCGAATTAAGGGCGAGCGGGCTTAATACGGCGGATATATTCCGGGCGTTCCCGGTTTCGAAACTGCTGGTTATGAGCGAAAGCGCCGAAATAGCGCTCGAATACGCCGGAAACTCCGAAGATTTGAGGGGCGGCTCCCTCGCAGTACGGCTTTGTTTCACGCGGGCACGGCTGCTGGAATATAACACCGAAGAAAACCGCGTTTTCAGCGACGTCGGCGCGGGGGATTTCGTCACTTCGCTGGGTCTGACCCCAGAACTCGTGGCGCGCGCGGAGACCGTCGAAGCGTTAATTTCACTCCGCGGCCGCGAACTGACGGTCGAAAGCCTGAAGATCCAGGCGCCTGATTATACGTTCAAAGCTTCGGCCACGGCCGATTATAATGACAGGCTCGACGGCCGCTTCACGCTTTGCATACCGCGGCGGATCCTCAAGAACAACACTCTGAAAGCCGATTTCAGCGGCATGGAAAAAGGGCTTAAAATATACGGCAGGATCATGGGCGATCTATATAATCCGCTCATAATATACGACATGGACGGCGCGGCTATCATTAAAATAACCGAAGGCGTTATGTACGACAAGATCAGGAATATCTTTAAAAAATGACGCCCGGCGCCCCTGCTGCGGGTGAATGTTATTAAACTTGAATATTATAGGACCGGAATATTATTTCGAAATATTATTTTTAAAAAAAGGGTGTAAAATGGCAAAACAATATTTATTCGGAGACAAATATCCTCTCGGGTACAATACCCACAGTGTTTTCGGGCTGAATTTGATCACCAATATCGAGAACCAGACCGAAATATGCATTTTTTATTACGACAGGGCCGAAGATTCTTTCAAATACCAGTTCGGCTATAACGTCGGGCAGAAAGACCAGCAGCCCGCCAGCCATCCGCTTCACAAGGACAGCCCGGCGCTGTGCGAGGCGCGCGCGGACATAAGAGATTTCAACCTCAATTACGGCCGCATCAGGTATAACTATAAAAACGCCTCGCTTGACGTCACATTCGTAAAGACCGACCCGTTCAACATCTTCATTAAAATGGAGCCTGCGGGCGTGGACGTCACCGAGGGTTATTTTCTTCTGCTGTTCAAGGGAAGCGGCGAAAAAGCGATAAAGATATCGCGCACGCTGTCGAAATCGCTGTTCGGCTTCGAGGCCTATGACCATCCGGGCGGCGCGATACACGCCTACAGGGCCGAATGCCAGCTGGAAAACTACTCGGTCCTGTCCTCGGAGCTCAAGGTAGAAAATATTTTCAAGGAAGGCAAACTCTATCTTTACGAGGACGTCACCGAGGGCGATATTTTCTGCGTTATTCCGCATGTGACGACCTATTTCGGCGTGTCCTCCGAGCTGGAGATGAGCCAGATATCCAAGATCGAAGATTTCGACCGCATATTCGCGCAGGCCAAAAAGAAGTTCTTCGTAAATAACACCACTTTTACGACCAATTACTTCAGCGACATAGGCGGCGCCATCTGCGCGCCGCTGTTCTGGAACATGTCGTATAACCCGCGCAATAAAACGGCTTTCCTTCCGGTAACTAAATCGTGGGTCGAGATGATGGAAAATATCATGGAGATAGATCCCGCAAAGCGCGGCGGGCCGCTTTTATTCAACTGGGACACCGCCTTCGCCGCGATCATATCTGCGCCGTTCAACACGGAGCTCGCTGCCGATCTGGTGCTGAAGATGATCTCCTACATGGATGATTCTGGCCGTCTTCCGCAGTTCGTCCTCGACGATTACTCTTCGGACCGCACGAACCCGCCGATCATATTCCTCGCCGCGTGGACCGTTTACCTGTACAGCAAGGACCGCGAATTTTTATCGACGTGCTATTATAAACTTAAAAAATATTATAATTTTCTCAAGAACAAGCGCACGAGCATAAAACCCTACGTCATGGCCTGGGGCGCTGATTCGCGTTCGACGGCCGCGCCTTCCGGCGACGGCGCCGGCGGAAAAAGGCCCGGGCCCGTGACCGGCAAGACCGGCGCGGCTTACGAGTCTGGCCTGGACGACAGCCCCATGTGGGACGAGTTTTCCTTCGACGAGAATAAACTTACCCTCGACGGAGGCTGCCTCGATCTCACCGCGCTTACGGGCTACGGCGCGGCAATAATGGCGCTGATGGCCAACGAGCTGAAGATGATGGAGGACTATTCATTTTTCGCCACCGAGGCCTCGAATTTTCAGGACTCGATAGTGAAGAATTTTTACGACGAAAGTAAATCTATATTCGCCAATATACTCCCCGACGGCTCTTTCGCCAAAACATACAGCCCCACGTCGTTCTATCCCATGCTTTTCATCAAGCTGACGAAGAATATCAAGGAATCTTTATATTCTAAATTCAGAGACCCCGAGTTTTTCGGGGCTATATTCAAGATGATATCACTAGCCGCCTCCGATAAAAAACTCTCGCTCGACGGAGAATACTGGCGCGGAAGGGTATGGCCGCCGCTGAACTTCATGGTATATCAGGGTTTCAAAATGCAGGGCATGCTAAAAAAAGCCTACGAACTCGCCCTGGCCTCGCTCAGGCAGTTCCAGTTCGAATGGCAGAAATCCGCGCACGTGCACGAGAACTACAGCGCCTATACCGGATACGGCGAGGCGCAGGCCGGCGTTTACTGCCGCACGGCGCCTTTTTACACCTGGGGCTCGCTCATGGGCCTTATCTTCATGAACGAATTCATCGAGCTGCAGATGGACGGCAAGCTCCGCTTCGGCAACCTTTACTCGCTCGACGAAGTGAAGATAAACAACCTCAAGGTCGGCAAGAACCGCATTGACCTTATGTATTCACCTACGGCCATGGAGCTTTTCGTCGACCGCGAGCGCAAGCTCATGATAACTCCGCGCGCGGTGGTCTTCGATTATTTCGAGACCGACTCCAAACTCAGCTTTAAGGTCATCGGCCGCGGCAAAACGCAGATAAAGATATCGAAGCTCGGCGACATGCTTGCCGCCTACGTGCGCGTCAACCGCGAGATCAAGTGCTACGCCAACGTGGTAAGAAGCAGCCCGATAGTATTCGATATCGACACGGGCGATCTGGCCGAGGACGAAAAGACCGGCGAAGTAACCCAGCAGCCGATATTGATCGAAGTGGAAAAACAATATTCGAAATAATCAGCGGTTGAGCTGAACTATTGTAAAAGACAAAAATTAATTTTGCCGGCTTTACTGGTGTAAACTAAATAATTTCGCTTACTTTAAATTCAAGAGAGGTTTTCCATATATGGCCAAAACGCCTATGATGGAGCAGTACGAACAGATAAAAAGCCGCTATCCGGGCATGATACTTTTCTTCCGGGTAGGCGATTTCTACGAGACGTTCTTCGAGGACGCCAGGACCGCCGCGGCCGAGCTGAACATCGTTCTGACCGCGCGCGGCCGCGAGGAGGGCGATCCCATTCCTCTGGCGGGCGTTCCGTACCATTCGATCGAAAACTATATATCACGACTGGTCAGGCGCGGCTACAAGATCGCCATCTGCGATCAGGTCGAGGACCCGAAGGAAGCAAAGGGCATAGTGAAGCGCGACGTCACGCGTGTCATAACACCCGGAACGCTCACCGAGGCCAATTACCTCGACGAAACCAGCAACAATTACCTTGCGGCCATATATTACGAAAAGGGAATATTCGGATTCGCTTACGCCGACATTTCGACGACGGATTTTCACGTGTCGGAGTTTTCGGGTGATTCGGCCCTGCGGCAGCTGCTTGACGAGATTGGGCGCGTCTCGCCTCCGGAGGCGCTGGTAGCCAAGGAACTTCTCGCCACTCCGGGTTTCGAGCTCGACCTTAAGCGCGGCAACACGAAAGCCCTTACTATAAGCGCTTTCGAAGACGACTATCCGCTCGACTACCAGGCGGCCGTCGACTTTCTGTGCTCGCACTTCGGCGTCGCGACGCTCGAGGGGTTCGGCCTGAACGAGTCAAACTCCAGAGCCGCGACGGTAGCGGCCTGCGCCGTCGTCAAATACCTTTATCAGACCCAGAAAAACTCCGTAGCGCATATCAGAAAGATAAACCTTCGCATGGAGCGCAAGTTCATGCACCTCGACGTGCAGAGCAGGCTTTCGCTCGACATAATACCGTCGCTTTTCGGCGTGCTTAACTTTACGAAAACTACCATGGGGGCGCGTCTTCTAAAATCGTGGCTGGAGTCGCCGCTTTGCGATATCGCCGCCATAGAATGGCGGCAGCGGCTCGCCGGCGAATTCTACGGCGACATCCACCTGAGGCGCCGCGCAGCGGAGTGCCTTTCGGGCATATACGACATCGAGCGCATAATGTCGCGCGTCTCTCTCAGAAACTGCAACGCGCGCGATATCACGGCGCTTAAAAAATCTTTCGCGGGGATCCGAGCCCTGGCGGAAGTTATCCGCGGCGCCGGCGCCGCGGGGCTCGGCGAATTCTTTTCGTGCGTGCCCGACTTCACCGCGCTTTCAGATCTTATTGACAGGGCGGTCGTGGACGATCCGCCGCTTTCTCTCAGGGACGGCGGCATCATCAGGGGCGGCTACGACGCCGGGCTGGACGAAGTGAACAAGATAGCCCACAGCAGCAAGGAATGGCTGCTTAACCTGGAGCAGAACGAGCAGAGAAGGAGCGGCATCAAGTCGCTGAAGATCAAATACAACAGGGTTTTCGGTTATTATATCGAGATAACGAAGGCCAACCTTTCATCCATTCCCGATAATTACATACGCAAGCAGACGCTGGCCAACGCCGAGCGTTTTTACACGCCCGAACTCAAGGAAATGGAAAGCATGATCCTCAACGCCGACGAGCGCCAGAAGAAGCTCGAGTACGAGCTTTTCATGAAACTGCTCGACGAGATAGCCAGGCACACAGACGAAATTTATGCCGCGGCCTGCGCGGCGGCGGTGGCCGATACGCTCATGTCCTTCGCCGAAGCGGCCGCGCGCTATAACTACGCGAAGCCCGAGATAACCGGGGGCGACGAGATCGAGATAATCGAGGGCCGCCATCCGGTCGTCGAAAACCGCATGAATTACATGGGTTTTATCAATAACGACGCGATGCTTGGCGGCGCTCACGCTCACGTTCAGATACTTACCGGCCCGAACATGGCCGGTAAATCCACATACATAAGGCAGGTCGCACTTATTGTCCTCATGGCCCAGGCGGGGTCCTTCGTGCCGGCCAAAAGGGCCAGGCTCGGTCTGTGCGACCGCATATTCACGCGCATTGGAGCATCGGACAACCTGGCCGCCGGACAGTCAACCTTTATGGTCGAAATGATAGAAACTGCGAATATCCTCAATAACGCGACGCCTAAGAGCCTTATAATACTCGACGAGGTCGGCCGCGGCACATCGACTTACGACGGCCTGGCGATAGCATACTCGGTCATCGAATTTATTCTCAGCGGCGGAGGCAATCTGCTCGACGGCGCCCGCACACTCTTTGCCACGCATTACCACGAGCTGACCGTACTGGACAAGACCTTCGCGAAGGTAGAAAACCTCAATGTGGCCGTCGCCGATGGCGATTCAGGCGTCGTTTTCCTTCATAAGATCCTGCCCGGCCCCGCCGGCCGCTCATACGGCATTCACGTGGCGAAGATCGCCGGTCTGCCAGAACAGGTGGTGGACCGCGCCGCCGAAATATTGAGATCGTTCGAAGAAAGCGATGAGAAGAACAATATCGCGAGGCTTTTGAAAAAGGCATCAGGCGCGCGCCACAGGATCGACGAAAATCAGCTCGACCTCTTCGAGGCGCCTTCGGCGAAAGCGCCCGCCGTTCCGCCAGAGGTCACGGCGATTATCGAAAAGATCCAAAAAATCGATATAAACGCGCTGACGCCTCTCGAATCGCTTAATATTTTAAGTCAGATCGCCGGCCTGGCGTCGAATATTCTGATCGCGGGCAAATAAGCGCAAAATATTTTGTTTGACAAATCCGACAGGGTGTGTTATAATATTTCTGAGTTAAATTCAGGTATTGTCCGAATTTTTCTCTAAATACTCGGGGCGTAGCGCAGTGGCTAGCGCGCATGGTTCGGGACCATGAGGTCGAAGGTTCAAATCCTTTCGTCCCGACTCTTTGAAAATAATA
>MGFH01000171.1 GCA_001791795.1 Candidatus Wallbacteria bacterium GWC2_49_35 | reverse complement strand
GCATTAATATCTGCTGCCTTACGAACGCGGTCATTTCGAGCGATACGTCGGCGTCTCTGATGCGCGATTCAGCTGCGGTTATATTTTCACGCTGAATCTGCAGGGTCTTGTCGGTGTAGTCGAGCCTGTTCATAACTGCGCCCATTGTAGCTCTAATGCCGGATACGTCATTGATCGCCTGCTGGACGACTTTGAGGGAAAGAGAAGCGTTGTCGGCCGTATCGACTTTAACGTCGGCCAGAGCGCCGAATTTCGAGGATGCGCCCCTGCCTATGCTGCTTACGTCTACCGAGGCAATGCTGTATTTAAGAGACTGCTGATAGTTAGCGCCGGTCTGGAGGTTCAATTTGTTGTCAACTGTAAGTGTGATGGCCGCGGTGTCTGATGTCGAGGCGACGCGCATAAGGGCGCTGTCCGTTGTGGCCGCTGAAAGTATGGTGCCTGTGCCTGAGCTGCCCGCGCCGTTAATAACAAAACCGCCGTAGGCGCCGTTGAATAATTCGAAACCGATCTTTATGCCGTAAGCTTTGGAACCGGCATTTGTCATTTCGAATATGTTTCCGCCTTCGGACGATTTTACCGTCATTGCTATACCGTCTAAGGTGGCGGTGGCGCTGATACCCGAAGCTACCGTTCCAAGGGATGTTGCCGCGGCTATTATTTTCAGATAGCCGGACCAGATATTGGCGTTGCCGCCGATGTTGATCTTGTTGTCTTTGTTTGTCACCGTGTTCAAAGTGCCGATTATAGCATAACCGATGGTGGTGCCGGTGTTCACGGTAGCTATATTGGCCGCGTCGGCGTCTATTTTACCGGAAATTAAATTTACCACGCGGGAGGCGGTTAAGGTTGCAATAACGCCGGTCTGCGAGTTTTTAGAGTTAATTTTAGAAAGGATGGCTTCAACGTTATCGCCCACGGCGATGCTTATTTCAACGCCGTTCACGGAAATGGAAGTGGCCGTTGCTACAGTCGAACCGGCGGTGGCTGCCGAGTTGAGGCCGGTCGCGTTGGCCGCCTGACCTATGCTGGTTATTGCGAATGCTGCGCTGGTGACATTCAGAGCTTCGCCGCCCACGGATATAACCTTTATGTTTCCGTTTGAAATAACGCTGTTTCCTATTAAGTTGGCTTTAACGTCAAGGCTTCCGTTCAAAAGTTTAAGCGTGTTATATTCGGTGTCGGAGGAAATGGTGTTGATCTGTCCCATCAGCTGGTTTATTTCGTCTTTGATGGTGTTTCTGTCGCTCGAGGTGAGGGTCTGGTTAGATGCGCGGACCGCGAGTTCTTCCATACGCGAAAGCATTTTGCCGACCTGGTTGAGCGCGCCTTCTGCGATTTTGAAAAGCGCTATGCCGTCCTGCGTATTTTGAATGGCGGTGGTTAAACCCTGGCGCTGAGCGTACATTTTTTCAACGATTGCGAGGCCCGATGCGTCATCTGCCGCGCTGTTGATTCTAAGACCCGACGAAAGGCGTTCGAGGGTCTTGTCCATTGAAAGGTTGGTCTGATAAAGATTTCTCTGAGCGTTTACCGCTGCGATATTGGTGTTTAAATACATAAAAACCCCTCCTTGATATTATCTTAACGGCTTCCTTGCCATTAAATTTTTTAACTTGTGTCAATCCTACACTTAGTTATCGCACGATATTGAAAATTCTGCAACACGTTTTAATGGGTTTTCTGGCTTTTTTGGTCGATTTGATTAATTTATGGTCCTTTTCCTTCTTTTTTCGTCGATTTGATATTAATTGGGATGTTTATCTGGTAAAAAAAGAAGCCGCCTTTTCGGGCGGCGCTTCTTTTTGCTAATAACTTAGGTTAACTCTATTGTTACAAATTAAATGCACATTATCGATTATTTCAGCAGCTGCAAAACGTTCTGAGGTTGTGAATTTGCCTGCGAAAGCATCGCGGTCGCCGTCTGCGAAAGAATCTGGTTCCTGGTATAGTAAGTCATTTCAAGCGCCATGTCAGCGTCCCTGATCTTCGATTCCGCAGATGCCATGTTTTCACGCTGAATCCTGATGGTCTTTTCGGTATAGTCGAGTCTGTTGAGCGTCGCTCCCAGGCTTGCCCTTATCGTCGTGACATCGGTGATCGCTTTCTGAATTACTTTCAGCGAGAGATTGGCATCGTTCAAAGTTATTACGTTCACCTGCTTCAGCGACGAGAGTCTCGATGAAGCGCCGACGCCGATCACGTCGGGTGAAACTGACGGTATGGTATATGCTATCGATTGATTATAATTCGCGCCGAGCTGCAGACCGACCTTTTTGTTATCGTTGGTAGAGATTGACGCCGTGTCGACCGCCGATGTAGTGTAATAAACGGCCGCGGAGAGTGTGGCGCCCGCACCGGTTCCGGTCAGGACGAATCCGCCGTATGCCTCGTTGAACATATTGGTGCCTATCTTAATGCCGTACATTGGCGATCCGGCATCAGACATGGTTAATGTATTTCCATTTCCCTGCATTTTAATTCCGCCGAGCGTTCCGACGACGTTGGTGCCGGAAACCGCATATGATGCAAGGTTGGCCGTATAACCAAGCCATGACCAGACGCCGGTGTCGCCGCCCAAACTTACGGTTGCGGCGGTTCCGACGGTCGTATAGCCGAGCGCGCTTCCGTTTATAGCGGTAAAACTAACGGCTCCGTTAGTGCCTTTGGAAATGTTTTGAGCGTCGGTGTCGATCACGCCCGAGACCAGACCCACGGTATTACCCATCT
Organism: Candidatus Wallbacteria bacterium GWC2_49_35; assembly: GCA_001791795.1. GTDB lineage: Bacteria > Muiribacteriota > UBA9980 > UBA9980 > UBA9980 > UBA9980. Next base: position 5,973 of record MGFH01000171.1, on the reverse strand, counting down.
GAACGGCTATAACGTTCGTTTTTGAATTCGCCTGGTTGATCTTTGATAAAACCGTGTTCAAGGTGTCGGTTGCTGCGACCTGAACGTCGACGCCATTGATGTTTATTGTGTTCTGGATGTTTACTACGGTCGAATTGGCTGTGGCGGTAGCACTTACCGCGGCGGGCATCGCTCTGGCGCTTATGACAAGGTTCGTGTTGGTAGCGGTTTTAACGGTTCCGGGAGTATAAAGTATTTTCATGGAGCCCGAATAACCAAGAGGAGAAGTCACTGTCAGATTTTTTTTAATGTCGAGATTTCCGTCCAGAAGTTTTAATGTATTGTATTCTGTGTTATTCGAAATAACCGATACCTGGTCGATCAACTGGGTTATTTCATCCTGCAGGGTAATTCTGTCGCCGTCGGTGAGCGTTCTGTTGTTGGCCCTTACCACCAGTTCTTCGAGTCTGGCCAGTATTCTGCCGACCTGATCGAGAGCGCCGTCGGCGATCTTGAATAATGAAGAGCCGTCCTGAGTGTTTTGTATCGCGCTCGTTAAACCTACCTGCTGCGCTTTCATTTTTTCCGCCATTGCGAGGCCTGAAGCGTCGTCCGCCCCCGTGTTGATCCTCAGGCCGGAGGATAATCTTTCGAGAGATTTATCCAGGGCGAGGTTGTTGCTGTACAATTGTCTTTGAGCGTTCATCGCGGGTATATTGGTATTTACGAACATAATTAGCTCTCCTTTATGAATGTTAAACAAAGTTTCACTTATTCATATCGATAAATTTTTACGAAACTTTAATAACATTTTAAAAAACTTCGAAAATAATTCCTTTTTAATAAAAATACAGACGGACTATTGAACGATTTAAAATGTACGCAAGTCCGTCTGTATTGATATACGATAATGCTTATTAATATTTAGTTTTATTTGAGAAGTTGCAATACGTTCTGCGGCCTCGAGTTCGCCTGGGCCAGCATCGCGGTCGCCGTCTGCGAAAGTATCTGATTTCTCGTGTAGTAAGTCATTTCAAGCGCCATGTCAGCGTCCCTGAGTTTGGATTCAGCCGATGTCATATTCTCTCGCTGTATGCGGATCGTTTTTTCGGTGTAGTCGAGCCGGTTCAATGTGGCGCCGATGGCCGCTCTTATCGTGGTCACGTCGGTGATCGCCTTTTGAATGACCTTAAGCGATAAATTCGCGTCTGTGAGAGTAATAACGTTTACCTGCTTGAGCGAGGATAATTTAGAGGACGCTCCGACGCCTATGACGTCCGGAGCCACGGACTGCAGACTGTATGCGATCGACTGGTTGTAATTCGCGCCGAGCTGTAAGCCTACCTTTTTCTGGTCGTTGGTCGATATAGTCGCCTGGTCGGTTGCCGAAGTCACATAATAAATAGCGGAAGCGGGCGAGGCGCCTGCGTTCGGGCCGGTCAGAACAACGCCGCCGTACGCTTCGTTGAACATGCTCGTGCCGATCTTGATTCCGTACATAGGCGAACCCGCGTCTTCCATGATAAGGGTGTTTCCGGTCGCCTGCAGTTTGATACCGCCGAGCATTCCCGCCACATTGCTGCCGGAAGCGTTGACCGTGGTGAACGAGGTCGTATAACCCATCCAATTCCAGATCCCCGTGTCGCCGCCGAGGCTTATCGTGGCGGCCGTGCCGACCGTGGTGTAACCCGCGGCGCTGGCATTCGCGGTTGTAAAGGAGCCCGCGGCGCTTCTTCCCTTTGCTACGTTTTGAGCGTCGTTATCGACGATTCCGGAAACCAGCCCGACAAAACCCGTCGACAACTGGATCGCTATAACGTTGGTTTTTGAATTCGCCTGATTTATTTTAGAAAGAACGGTATTCAAGGTGTCCGTCGGTGAGACCTGAACGTCGACACCGTTTATGTTGATAGTGTTTTGAAGATTAACGGAACCGGCCGAGGCTGCTACGGTCGCGCTTACGACGGCGGGCGTCGCTCTGGCGGTAATCGATAATACCATGTTGGTGGCCGTTTTAACCGTTCCCGGCGTCTGGAGTATCTTCATCGAGCCCGGAATGCCGGGGCTGACGGTTAAATTCTTTTTGATATCCAGGTTTCCGTCCAGGAGTTTTAATGTATTGTATTCAGTGTTATTCGATATTACGGAAACCTGGTCGATCAGCTGCGTTATCTCATCCTGAAGCGTTATTCTGTCGCCGTCAGTTAATGTTCTGTTGTTAGCTCTAACAACCAGCTCCTCTAATCTCGATAAAATCCTTCCTACCTGATCGAGCGCACCGTCCGCTATTTTGAATAACGACGCGCCGTCCTGCGTGTTTTGTATGGCACTCGTCAAACCAACGCTCTGCGCTTTCATCTTTTCGGCCATCGCTAAACCTGAAGCATCATCCGCGCCAGTGTTTATTCTCAGTCCTGACGACAAGCGCTCTAAAGATTTATCGAGGCTTATGTTGTTAGCGTAAAGTTGTCTTTGTGCGTTTAACGCCGGTATGTTAGTGTTAACAAACATATAATCGCCCCCCTTTATTTCTTTGTGATAAATTTTTAACTATCCACTATAAATATCGAAATATTTCAGCGAACATTTATAGTTTTGAAGAAAAAAGATATTAATATATGGGCTTTTAAAAGATAAAAACAAACGAAAGCCTCTGCTGCAGATCGCAATTCGATTTTAAAATAAATTTAAATTTTTATAAGCGAAAACGGCCTCGCCCGTTTTTTTAAAAAAACGGGGCGAGGCTTATTTTATGTATTATTTATTATGTATTATGATTACATATGGAAGTATGCAGATATAAAGTAAAAATTAATTTACATCAGCAGGTCGAAACTCAACGGCGTTCCGCGTTCGATGTCCCTTTTAGCGCGTTTGCCGATAATATCGTTGAGATATTTGGGTGCGAGCCCGCAGCCCGGCCTTATTGACCTGACATTTGTGCTGGTGAATTCCTCGCCAGCTTTGATATCTTCGACCGCGAAAAGCGAGCGCGCGAACTGCCGGCCCTTTGTTTCCTTTTTGTCGCGACCTAAACTTTTTGTGCCGACGGCTTTTTCTGCTATTCTGATGTCGTGCGCCATGGCGGAAAACTCATGAGGCTCCATCGAAAACTGCGAATCGGGGCCTCCGAGGTTTCTGCCTAAGATCAAATGCTTTTCGATTATCTTCGCGCCGAGCGCCACGGCCGCGACCGCCACGGCCGAGCCCATGGTGTGGTCGGAAAGCCCGGCCACGGTCCCGAATACTTCCGTTAAAGTCTGTATCGAAGCCAAATTGGCGTCTTCGGGAAGCGCCGGATAGGCTGATGTACATTTCAGAAGGGCTATTTTATCGTTACCTGCTTTTTTACAGGCTTTTACGGCGTCTTCGATCTCCGAAAGCGTCGCAATCCCGGTCGATATTATGACCGGTTTATTTTTAGACGCTATATATTCTATTAAATTTACGTCTGTGATCTCGAATGAGGCGACCTTATAAACCGGCACATTGAGTTTTTCAAGATAATCGACCGCCGAAAAATCGAACGGAGTCGAAAAAAATATCAGGCCGCAGTCGAGCGCGCAGTCTCTTAACTCTTCATGCCATTCCCACGGCGTATAAGCCTGCCGGTAAAGTTTATAAAGCGTCTGGCCGTCCCACAGAGTGCCGCCGCCGATCCTGAAATATTTATTGTCGCAGTCGATGGTAAGCGTATCGGCGGTATAGGTCTGTATTTTGATCGCGTCGGCGCCGGCTTCTTTAGCGGCTTGAATAGTTTTTTTGGCGGTGTCGAGGCTGTGGTTGTGGTTGGCGGATAATTCCGCGATTATAAAAGTTTTGCCTGCGCCGCCGATTGTTCTGTCTTTTATTTTAAACTCATTCATGGCCGGCCTCCCCGCGTGTAATTCCCATAACCACTACGTCGTGCCTGCGCCCGTGCTTGTTTAAAAAGTTCCGCAGCCGGCCTTCTTTGCAAAACCCTGTTTTATGGTAAAAATTGATAGCGCGTTCATTGTCGGCCGTCACCTCGAGTTTTAACGTGTGGAGACCGATGATGTTAAAAGCGGCGTGAAAGAGAGCCTTCATCAGAGTCATTCCGGCGCCGTGCTTGTCTAAATAAGGGTTTTTATATATCCCGAGATATGAATTTCCGTTTTCAATGTCGAGCTTATTAAGGGATATTACGCCGTATTTCAAGCCATTACTATCGCTGACGCGCCAGTAAAAATTTTTATCGTCGTTATTTAAATTGTCAATGAATTTGAGGTGGTTCCCGGCCTCGATGACCTTGTCGTTGAACATCCATTTCCTGATTTTATCGTCGTTGCGCCATTTCAAAATTTCGAGTTTTTCATCGCCGCTCAGGTTGATGAAATTAACCAGAATATATTCATTTATTAATATATCTTTTCTTAATGTATCTTTCATTTATTTATTAATTCCTTTTAATATTTTAAATGCTTTATTGCCGGGGGATGTTTACTTAAATTTTTTCTGTTAAAAATCAAAGGGTTAAAATCTCAAAGTGTAAAAACTTCTTTTATGCACCTGGAAACGCCCTGCCCGTCAACGATTTTTCGGAATATTTCGCTTAACTCCCTGCGGCGGTCGCAGCTGATGAGTCCGGCCATGGCTCTGGCGATCTTATTTTCAAAACCGGAGTCCGCCGATTCACCGCCATTTTCCACGGCGCGAAGTTCCAGAAAACCGTTGACGTTGTTTCTCTGATTTTCCGCCATTATAAATGCGATCGTCGGAACACCCAGTCGCGCCAGTTCATATAGCGTCTGGCCGCCGGCCGAAACGGCTATATCGCTCTCCGACATAAGAGCGGCCATTTGTGCCGCGCTCAGGCCTGAATGAAAATGCGCGTTTTCGCCCGCGTTTTTTTTGATTTCTTCGAGGCCGTTTAACGGCCGGCCCGTAACTATCTTTTTTTCTATATCTGCGAATTTTTCAACTAACGCTTCGAGTATCCGCTTGCAAACTTCGTCAGAGTCGCTTCCGCCTAATGTAATCAATACTTTTAATACTTTTTTTTTTATTTTTACGGGCGATGAATTTGCAAATTCGATTCTGATCGGCTGGTACGAAGGCCCGAGAAGATAATTTACTCCGCGGCCTCCGGCGTAGGCGATCTTTGCCGCCGAAACCGCGCCGTTTAAAACGTGGCCGCCGGGATAATCGATCCTGTTATAGTCGTCGAAAAAAATTTGATTATCGGATATATCGCACAGATAAGCGTAAACGTCAAAATCAGCTTTGTATGAATCCGCAATGACATTCAGGCCGCATTTGATATTTCCAGTCCCGTTTCGCGTTGCGTCCTTTTTTTGCTCCGAAGAGCGTATCCCGCCGATGAAATGCGCCGTGAAATCTTTCAGTTTTTTCAGATCGTGCCAGTCGAATTGTTCGACGGCCAATCCCGTAATATTAACGGTTTCCAAAACTGCGGCTTCGCCGGTCTGATCCGGTTTTATAACCAAAACTGGCGCCGCGCCTTTCGAGATGAGCTCGTGGCAAAATGAAAGGCAGCGGGTGATATGGCCGTTCCCGGAGACGCTTCCGCCCTCGGTTAAAATTAACGTTTTCATAAATAATTACCTTAATCTGACGTTGACATTCCTCACGCTTACGCCTTTTTCCGAAAGATATTTTTTTGCTTCGACGGGCGTGTTCTGCGTGAAGTGGAACATGCTCGCCGCCGCGACCGCCGAGGCGCCGCCTTCGCTAAGCGCGCGCAGCATATCTTCATAGCAGCCCGCGCCTCCGGATGCGATCACCGGAATTTTGACGTTTTGCGAAACGCATCTTATAAGTTCGTGATCGTAACCGCTCATGGTGCCGTCGCGCTCGATGGAAGTTATTAAAATTTCTCCCGCGCCGAGTTGTTCGAGTTTTTTAGCCCATTCGGCCGCTTCGTAGGGCGTTTCGGTTTTCGCGCAGTTGCTGAAGCATTTATAAACGCCGCCGACTTTTTTCGCGTCGATGCTTGCTACGACGCACTGCACG
>MGFH01000170.1 GCA_001791795.1 Candidatus Wallbacteria bacterium GWC2_49_35 | reverse complement strand
CGTGGTCTATATGGGCTATTATCGAGAAATTCCTGATATGCGAAGTACCCATTAATAATTTATCCTCATTTCGGCGTAAATATAACGAAAACCAGCGCCGGCAATTGTTTCAACCGCCGGGCCGTGTTGATGAAAAAATATGAATTCAAAAAGTTATTTCTTGATGAATTTGTTAACTGCCGTTTCTTCGTCGGGCGATATGTCGAAGACGGAATTAAGGCTCGTGATTTTAAACAGTTCCATGAGCTCCGGACGGAGATTGGAAAGTTTCACGTCGCCCTTCGCGGCGCGAACCTGCTTCAAAACGTTGATCAGAAGGCCGAGTCCCGATGAGTTGATATAGGTCAACTCGCCGAAGTTGAAAACCAGGTTTTTAACCGGGCCTTTCACGAGCTTTTCAGTTTCGCGTTTCACGATCTCTTCGGTATCGTAGACAATTCGGCCTTTAAAGCTGACCACCTTCACGTCGTTGCAGTCTTTGGTGGTTATTTCCATTAAAAGTCCTCCCTTGCCGTTTTACTTTTTCCTAAATATTTTATCATTTTAATTTCATTTCCGGGGTCGTTGAATATTATCTCATCCATGAAGTTGCCTATCAGCAGCAGCCCGCGCCCGGCCTCCGCGTCCACCTCGGCGAGCGACTTGTAATTTTTGTGGTCGAACCCTATGCCCTCGTCGCGGACTATTATTTCGAGTTTTTCAGAGTTTATGTAATATGAAAGCGCCACCTTTTTCCGGGGGTCCGATTTATTTCCGTGGACTATGGCGTTTTTCAGCGCCTCGTCGATGGAAAGATTCATGCCGAAACCGAAAATGTTAAGGTCCTGCGACATGGTCAGCTCGTCGGTTATATTCTGCGAATGTACTTCCTGCGCTATCGTGTTTATCGACGAAACTACCTTGTTCGACACGAAATCGATATAATCCCTCTTCGCGGGAAATTCCAAATAAAGTTGGTTCTCGAATAATATCATAACTATTTCAGCTCCGCTCAAACATTTTTGAACGTCATTATCATGGAAATCAGCACCGCCAGAACTATCAGCAGGCCTATCACGAAGTTCTGCTTTTTTTCGTCCTTCTGCTCTCGCCCGCCTTCGTTGAGATCTTTCATTTCCCTTATCGCCGCCTCGTTAAGCGGATTAAGCCTCAGCACTTCGCGGTAATATTTTTTCGCCCCTTCGATATCTTTATCGATCTGGCATTTTTTAGCCGCCTTAAGACTCAGCTCGATTATCGTGGCGGTTATTTTAGCGTCGCCGGGACGCATTTTCAATATCTGCTCGTACTCCTTTACGGCGTCGGAGATCATGCCTTTTTTTTCGAACAGGGCCGCCCAGTTGAGATGCTTGATATGCTCTTCCGGCTCCCACTTCGATATCCTGTCGTTGAGCGCGTCTGCCACGTAAACGTTGCCCGAAACGTCCACGCATATTCCTTCGGGATTTCGGAACTGCTCGTTCTTCTTTCCAAATTCGCCGAACGCCGCCAGAAATTTCATGTCTTTCGAAAACTTCTGGACCCGATGATTCTTGTAGCTGGTCACGTAAACGTTTCCGATGTTGTCGCAGGCCACGTAACGGGGATTCATGAACTGCCCCGGCTGCGAGCCTTCTTCTCCGAAATCAACGGTCATCTTGCCGTCCGGCGAAAAAATCGCGAGTTTGTTGATATCGGAATACACTACGTACACGTTGTTCTGGGCGTCGCACGCCACTCCGCGGGGCCTGGCGAGTTTGCGGGTGTCGAGCCCCATATATTTGAATTCGCTTATATACTCGCCCTTCTGGCTGAACTTCTGTATACGGAAGTTGTCGTGATCGGCCACGTAAATATTATTGGCGCCGTCGCAGGCGATACCGCGCGGGTTTAAAAACTTTCCGCTCGCGCTGCCGTAATTTCCGAAAGAACCTATATATTCGCCTTTGGTGTTATACTTGAACACCTTCGCCGCGTACTGATCGACGACGAAAATATTATCGGCGGAGTCTATGGCAATGCCGGCCGGGCCTTTAAGTTTCATGTAAACCCTGGCCTTCGACTCGAAGTTCAATACGAACTTGCCTTCCTGATTGAACTTGCTCACCTTTTTATTGCGCCAGTCGGTAACGTAGACGTTGCCGACCGAATCGAGCGCGACGCCGCACGGATAATATAATCCGGCGTCTTTGGCGCCGTACGCGCCTATGGTTTTCTGACACCTGTACTCTTCGGCCGAAGCCGCGCCGATACCCGCGAGCACGAGCGCCGCAGCGAGCGTCAATATGGCGATAATCATCGGCCTTTGAGGCCTGAAACAACATACTGAATTAAATTTCATTTATTTTACTATAAACACCCCTTAAAAGTCAACATTATATTTTAAGGCCGCACGCCGCCTTGAGTTTCACCTGAAAGCCGCGGCCGAAGATCTTTATTCGTCGGACGAGTCGCCGACCCTTATAACCCTGGGAACGGACGCGTAAATATCGGTCGATATGACGCTGCGGTAATTCTGCTCGCCGTTCACGCTGACGATCTTGACGGTCTTCACTTCATAGCCAGGAAGGCCTTCCTGCTCGACCTTCTCCTCGCCTTTTCTCATAGAATAATCTTTAAGGCGTTTTTCGGCAGGAGCGCTCACGTTGACCTCGGCGGTTTCGATTACCACCGTTTCGCCGGCCGGCTTGCGGCCGTAGACCAAAAAGCGCAGCGAGCCCTTTTGCGCCTCGCTCAGAATAATAAGCGGGGCCGAATTTTTCGAGAGCATGAATTTGAGATCCTTTGAGCCGAAAATGACCTGAGCGTCGCGGCCGGGCTGGCAGTAGGCGTGCTTTTCGTCGTAATTGGTGTGGTTGAAACGCTCGAGCACCTCGGCGCGCGTCGTAAGGACCGCGTTATAGAGGGCCGACGCGAAAACTCCTATGCCGCCCGAGACGTCGGGGAAAAAACCCAGCCTGTTCGAGTTGAAGATAGCGGCGTCGCGCTCGTTCTTATATTTAACGGCGCCCATGAATTTATTGAAAGAAAACACTTCGAGAGGCTTTAAAATGAGCCCGTCAAGCGCGGCTGCTGCGTTTTCCGCGTTGATGGAGGCGCTGGGATTATCGGTGATATATGAGGTCTCGAACCTCGAAATGAGTTCGGTCGAATTAAGCTGGCTCAATTTATCGGCGAGGCTTACCGCCGGCCTGATCTGTTCATGCTCGACCGCGATGGCTGCGAAGTTCGAAGACGCAAGCTCCGATAACTCGTTTTTTATCTGGCGGTATATATCCTCCGGCGAAACGCGAACGCCCGGCGCGTCCCTTTCGATCCTTTTATATCCGTTCCCGAGTTCGACGATAGTGGCGCTTTTCGGAGACGAATTGAGCCTTTCGGCTATCAGCGCGCATTTTGTCTCGAGTTTCGTGCGGTTGAAAAAGTATCGGCAGGGAAGGCTTACCTTCATGCGCCCGGTCTTGAGCCGGATCTTATATTTGACGCGCTGGAAGAGGTTTCCCTGATTGCCGACCTTCAGCGCCTGATCGCATATCATGCCGGTGTCGATCTTGAAATCGATATCCCGGGCGGGCGATATGACGAAATCGGTTCCGGCGGCGCTTAAATATATAGGCCTGCGGCCTATTTTATCGGCTATGGCGATCACGACGCGGTCCAGGCTTTTATAGTTGGTTCCGCCGAGGTTCTCATTCAGAAAAAATACGTTATTTGGAACGCATGGGTCGTCGAGGACCACTTTGACCTGATAAAGGAAAAAGCACAGCGCGACCAGCGTAGCCAATATTATAGCGTAAGAAAGATATACGAATGTCTTTTTAAAAGCGGATTCGTGGTCTTCATGCTCTTCGCCCGCGTCTTCGGCGGTTTCATAATGGCGAACCCCGCCGGTGACCGCGTAGCCTTCGCCGGCGGGATCGTCGCCGCCTTCGCCGGGGCCGGGGCCGGCGCCGCCTGAAGGAGACGTTTCCCGGCCGTTGTTCCCGCCGCCCGAATTATAAAGTTCGTCTTCGTCGTCAAAGCCGTTTTTGTTAACCTTTATCATTCGCTCCAAAACCTCACTCGAGTTCGCCTTTTAAAGTTCTGCTCATCAGGGCCATAACCGATTCCGCCGGCGCCCTGTCCTCATATATGATTCTGTAAATTTCGTTTATGACTGGAAATTCGAGTTTTTCTTTCCTGCCGAAAAGATATGCCGCGCGGGCAGTATGAACGCCTTCGGCGATGCCGGTTATCGCGGATTCGGCCGCCGTACGGCTCATGCCGATGGCGATCTTTTCGCCGAACGAGCGGTTCCGCGAGAACTTCGAGAAGCTCGTCGCGAAAAGGTCGCCGACGCCGGACAGCCCGTAAAACGTGTCGCGGCGGGCGCCCTTGAGTTCGCCTATCATAACCATTTCGCGAAGCGCCCTGGTAAGAAAAGCTGATTTGGTGTTGTCGCCGTAGCTGAGCCCGTCGCAGATGCCCGCGCCTATGGCCATAATGTTTTTGAGCGAGCCGCCGTACTCGAGGCCCGCGACGTCATCGGAGGTGTAGGCGCGGAATCTGTCGTTCGATAAAAGCGCCTGCGCCTCTTCCCTCAATTTTTCAGACCTGGAAGCGACGACGGTCGAAGACGGAAGCCCGGCCGCGATCTCGCGGGCCAGATTGGGTCCCGAAACCACGGCTATCTTCGTTCTGATCTTTTCGAGGCCCGGCAATTTTTCGAACTCTTCGGAAACGATCTCGGAAACGCATTTAAAACTGTTTTCTTCGATGCCCTTGATCACCGAAATGAAATTGTTCTTATCGCCGACCAGCGGCGCTATTTTCTTGAGAAGCGGCCTCAGCGTATGCGAAGGCGAGGCGAGGATCACGAAACGCGAACCGTCGATCACGTCCGGAAGCTCTCCTGAGGCCGAAACGCCCGCCGGTATAGCTATTCCGGCGAGAAATTCGCGGTTTTCACGGAATTTATTTATGTTTTCGCAGGTCTCTTTTTTATATGCCCATATTTTGACCTTGATGCCCTTGCGGGCTATCATGCAGGCCAGCGTGGTTCCCCACGCGCCCGCACCTATTATCGAAACCGTTTGATGGACGCTCATTATAAAATCACCACTTTAAAACCGGGGTTATTTTTCCTGCCGGCGCGCGTTAATTTTTACTTTTCCGGTTCTTTTTCTATTTTCTGCTCTTCGCCGCGCGACGGCGGTTTTTGATTTATCTTCAATTCTTTTCCGGCGATAAGATTTTTAACGTTCTTGCGGTGCATTATTATCACCAGGGCCGCCATCACGGCGGAAACGGCCGTCAAAAAAACAGTGGCGCCGTCAAGATAATAAACCGCGAAAGGAAGCAGCGCCGCCGCGGCGAGCGATCCGACCGAAGCCATTTTTGAAACGGCCACGAGCGCCGCCCAGACGACTATGCAAAGACCGGTGGCCTTCGGCGCCAGCGCCAGAAAAAAACCGGCCGTCGTCGCGACTCCCTTTCCGCCCCTGAATTTCAGGAAAACCGGGAACATGTGCCCGATGACCGCCGCGAAACCCACAGCCAGAAGATATGGTTCCGAAGCCGCGCCCGGGGCGGCTTTAATTTTCGCCAGGTAAAGCGGAAAAAAACCTTTAAAAATATCGAACGCCATTACCATGACGCCTATTTTAGCGCCGAGCACGCGCAAAGCGTTCGAAGCGCCGATATTACCCGATCCTTCTTTTCTTATATCGACATTTTTTAAAATTTTTCCAAATAAAAAAGCCGTCGGGATGGACCCTATTAAATAGCTCAGCGCTATGAAAGCGGCCGCCTCGTGCAAATTATCCACCGTTATCTTTTCCCGCGCCGCTCGCTGCCTCTTTCGACGGCTTTATCGCGCGAAAGGCTCTTTTTGAAAAGCAGCCTGACGGGATAACCTTCGAACTCGAACGCGGCCCTGAATTTATTGATAATGTAACGTTTATAGGCGCTGGAAACGTAGCGCGGGTCGTTGACGAACAATATGAACGTCGGCGGCGTGCGGGCGATTATGGTCGAATAATATATTTTGAGAGGTTTGCCCTTATATGACGCCGGCGGATGGAGCGAGACGATCTCGGTAAGATACGAATTAAGAACCGATGTTGTTATCGCCGAATTAACCGCCTTTTCGTATATTTCGATAGCCTTCTGCAGCGGCGCGAAAGCGTTCACGCCTTTCTGCGCGCTTATGAAAAATTTCGGTGCGCTGGCCGAATCGGGAAATTCTTCGTGCAGGTAATCGATTATTTCTTTCGACAGGTTCTCCAGTTCGCTTTTTTTGACCAGGTCAACTTTATTTATCGCTATCACGACGCCCTTACCGTTTTCGAAAGCCAGGTCGAGCAGGTGCTTGTCCTGGAAAGTTATGCCCTTGGTGATGTCGATAAGAATAATCGCCACGTCGGCTTTTTCAAGGCTCGCGATCGAGCGCTTCACCGAATAGAATTCGATATTGTCGTACGAAGAAGTGTTCTTGCGGACTCCCGCGGTGTCGATAAGGTTGATGTCGCGGCCCTCGAAGCTCAGAAGCGTGTCTATGGAATCTCGCGTGGTGCCCGGCTCATCGTGGACGAGGGTGCGCTCGTACCCTAAAATTTTATTCAGGTACGAGGATTTGCCGGAATTCGGCTGGCCCACCAGGGCTATGTCGATGGTCTTTTTTATAAGAAGCCCCTTCTGCTCGAGTTTCTGCTTTTGCAGTACGGCGTCCGGATCGTCATCGTCGATATCGGCGTTCGGGTCGAACTCTTCGAGTTCTTCGTATTCTTCGGCCACGGGCGTTTTTTTGCTTTTCGCCACGGTTGAGGCGGCCGCTCCTCTTTTAGACCGGCTTTTCTTTTCTTCCGCCGCGGGCGGTTTGGGCGCGGGCGCTTTTTTAGATAATGTCCTGAAGCCCTCCTCCTTGAAATACGCGGCCGCGAAATCCAGAAGGTCGGCGACGCCGGTACCGTGTATGGCCGAAACGAAGAACACGTCTTTCATTCCGAATTTGTTGAACTCGAAATTGAGTTTGATCGATTTGGGATCGTCGACCTTATTTACGACCAGCACTATTTTTTTGCCGGAGCGCCTGAGAAGATTGACGATCTGATCGTCGAGCAGGGTGATCTGGGAAAAGCCGTCCACTACGAAAAATATGATGTCGGCCTTTTCGATGTAGGATTTTAAAAATCCGATTATACTGGTGTTAAGTTTGTTTTTTACGTTGACGTCCATGCCGGCGGTATCGATAACTTCGAACTTTATATCGTTCCATGCTATCGTCTCGATAAGCGCGTCGCGGGTGAGATAAGGCGTTTCATGGGTGAGCGCGCGCCTTTTGCCTATAATTCTGTTGAAGAGCGTGGATTTTCCCACGTTTGGCCGGCCTATAATTACAGCTTTTGCTAACATTTTTTCTCCCGTCGCTAGTGATTTTTAGTCAGTTTTCTTGTGATGGTTGTTATTTTAAAATATAATCCAGAAGGCTTTTGAAATTACTTTCGACCACTTCCACGCTCGTCGAAAGCTCGCTTTTGAGCGAATCCACGGTTATATCGTCGAGGAAAATTTCTTCGTTGAGCATCACCGACGGAACGATTATCGTTTCAGGAATTTCCTTCGGTTTTTTCATGAAATGGTCGATGACGTCGCGGCCCGTGAGAAGGCCCGTGACGGTGACGCCGCCCCCGAAAAATTTGTTTTCGACGGTCTCGAGTTTTATTTCGAGCCCGGCCACGCGCGAATTAAGGTCGTGAACTATATTCGCCAGAGCCATGGTGCCGAGTTTCCCGGTTACCATGCTGAATTTTTTGGGATATTTGATCCTCGATGGGATTTTACTTAAATTCGCGTGATATTCGTCGTAAAAATAGCGCGCGATGCCTATACCGTTCTCGTACTGCGGGTAATCATCGTATTCGAACCCTTCAGGAAGGGGCTCGCCCGCCTTGTAATAAAATTCGTCGGCGAGGTATATTAAATTTTTGTCGAAGCGGCGGCGGAATTTCTTCTGGTAGGGCTTGATCATGGCGATGACCGCGCGCGCCTCTTTTTCGGTGAACTCTCGCAGCGGGGCCAGGCCTTCGCGGTACTGCGTGAGGCCTACCGGCACTATGCCGATGCTTTCGAGCTGCGGATAGAAGTACGAAAGGTCTTCGATGGTCTTGATCAGCTCGTCGCCGTCGTTCACCTCGGGCATAAGAACCACCTGGGTGTGAATGGCTATGCCGGAAGACGTCAGTTCTTCGAGCTGCTTGATGATGTTTTCGGCCTTATGGCTTTTCAATATCTGCTTTCTGAGCCTGGTGTTGGTCGTATGCACCGATATGTAAAGCGGCGATAAATAAAGCGATTTGATGCGCTCGAAATCTTCCTCGTTCATTCTGGTCATGGTTATGAAGTTGCCGTATAAAAAGGAGAGCCTGTAGTCTTCATCCTTGAGGTAAAGCGATTTTCTAAGGCCGTCCGGCATCTGGTCCATAAAGCAGAACATGCACGAATTGGCGCACCTGGTTATGGAGTCGAAAACCGGGCTTTCGAAGGCAACGCCGAGGTCTTCGTCGTAATCTTTTTCGATGTCGAACTCGATCAGTTCGCCCCGGCCTCTTTCGAGCAGGACCTTGACGTTCGCGTCGCCCACGCAGAAATTATAGTCGATAAGGTCGCTGAGTATATGCGAATTTATAGATATTATGCGATCCTTCGCCTTGATACCCGCTCTGGACGCTATGGAGCCCCGCTCCACCCTCTGGACAACCGCGTTATATTTGTGAAGTTCGCTTTCTTCTATTTCGCGGCCCGGGTCGCTTGACATAAATTTTCTCCGTTCTAGATGAACAAAATTCTGAGGTTATCTGTATAAAACTACCGGCACCTTCGCCGCCCTGACCAGCAGCGTCGTGATCGAGCCCAGCAGCATCTGATGGATCGCGGAATGTCCGTAGGCGCCCATCATGATCGCGTCGTAACCGGCCGCTTCGGCCGATTCGATTATGACGTTCACGACGTCGCCGCTTTTCAATATCTGCTCCGGTTTTATGTTATAACTTTCAAGGTATGAAACGGCCTCTTCGAGTATGGTCCTTCCTTCGGATTCCTCGTCGGAGACGTTGATGACAGTAAGCTCGTATTTAGAAGCCAGCGCCATCTGCGCCAGAAGCTGCAGCGCCTTATTCGACGACGCCGTGCCGTCGTAGGCGAAAAGCACTTTTTCGACCTTTTTGTAAACTTCGTCGACGAGCATGACCGGCTTATTAGAAAGCCTGGTGGCCGCTTCGGCGACGGTGCCGAGAAAGGCCGTTCCGAAAGCCGCATTCTCGCCGCGCTTGCCCATGATCACGATATCCGCCATTTTGGCGTTTTCGGCTATAGTATTCGAAATGATTCCTGGCAGGAGTTTCGTTTCGAACGCCACTTGCGCCTCTTCGCATACCGCGCCTATTTTCTGCAGTATCAGCTTTCCCTTTTCCTCGAGGGAGCTTTTGATCTCGTTATGGTATTCGAAATCGGTGACCGCCTCAGAAAGAAACGTGAGATCGCGCAGAAGAGGGCCTTCGACTATCTTGATATCGACCACGTGAAGCAGCATTATCTTTCCGTTGTACGTCTTCGCGAGATCGATCGCGTGCTTCACCTGGGACAAACCGTATTCGGACCCGTCGACGGGCAGAAGTATATTTTTAAACATATAAAATTTTCCTCCGGGTGCTTATTTTTTCAGGCCGGCGAAAACGCTTTCGAGAACGCCGCAGACCATGTCGATATGCTCTTTGGTGACTATAAGCGGCGGGGCGAACCTGACGCTGTTCGGGCCGCAGCCGAGGATTATAAGGCCTTTCGCGAAAGCCGCGTGCAATATTTTATCGCGCAGCACGCAATCGGGGTTGAAATCTTTTTTGTTGTCAACGATCTCGATGGCGAGCATCAGGCCGAGGCCGCGCACGTCGCCGATGAATTCGTACTTAGCCTGCATCTCGACGAGCTTCGATTTAAGGTATGCGCCGACGGTATTGACGTTGGCGAGAATGCCTTTTTCAAGAAGTTCGATCGTTTTGTTAGCCGCGGCGCAGGCCACGGGATTGCCGCCGAATGTCGACGCGTGCGCGCCGGGCTTCCAGTTCATTACTTCGCGGTTGGCGCAGGTAATCGAGAGCGGAAGCCCCGAAGCTATGCCCTTCGCAATGGCCATGATATCGGGGTTAACGCCGAAATGCTCGATGGCGAACATTTTGCCGGTGCGGCCCATGCCGGACTGGACCTCGTCGACGGCCAGAAGGATGCCGTGTTCGCGGGTCAGATCGCGGATAGCTTTAACGAATTCGACGGGCGGGACGACGTATCCGCCTTCGCCCTGGACCGCTTCCATGATCAGGCAGGAAATATCGTCGGGCGATATAATTTTGGCCAGCAAGGTTTTTTTGATAAAATCTACGCATTCAAGATTGCAGCCGGGATATTTCGCGCCGTAGGGGCAGCGTTTGCAGTAAGCGTAGGGCGCGTGCACGACGCCGGGAAGCAGCGGATGAAAATGTTCGTGGTGGCGGATCTTCGAACCGTTGAGCGAGAGAGCGCCTATGGTGCGGCCGTGAAAAGCCCCGATGAACGCGAGCATACGGGGGACACGGCGTTTGTTGCGCGCTATCTTGATGACCGCTTCGATGGCTTCCGCGCCGGAATTGCCGAAAAACGACATTACGGGGTTTGACTCGGAAGAGTTTTCGATGGGAACTATCTTCGACATCTTCTCGGCCAGATTGACCTGCGTTTCATAATAGAAGTCGGTGCCGGACATATGTATGAGCTCTTCGCTCTGCTTTTTAATGGTCTCGACTATTTCGGGATGGCAGTGGCCGGTCGAGCAGACCGCTATTCCGGCTGAAAAATCAAGAAATACGTTGCCGTCGGGATCCTCAACGAATGCGCCCTCGCCGCGTTTGGCGACCATGCCGTAATCTCTGGTATAGGAATGAGAGACGAATTTTTCGTCAACGGCGATTATTTTCTTCGATATCGGACCCGGAAGTTCTGTTTTAACAATAATTTTATCGTATTTCATGAGACACCCCTGATTTTGCGTTAAATAAAATTTCAGATACTAAAATACAAGATTCTATTTTATTTTTTTGCTGTTAGTATATAAAAATATATAATATAAGTCAAGAAAAATTGCAGTAAATTGCAGTAAATATGAACGGTAAGTAAAAAAAGACCGTGGATGCGTAAAGCGCGGATCAGCGCAAAGCCTTTACGGCGCGTTCTTTTACGGCCCGGCGCCTTTCCTTCGAAACCTGCAGGGCGTTGCAAAGTTCCTCATACGCCGGCTTTCTGCCCAAGGCGGCAAGCGAGCGCTCCGCCAGAGCGAACGGGTCGTCCCCCGGCCGGAAGTCGGCGGCGAGTTCCTGCGCGAGCAGATGATAAACCCCGTCCGTTCCGCATCGGTATCGGACCATGGACAGGAAAGCGAAGTCTATTATGAGTTCGCCGTCCTTGTAAATTATATATTTAGCGTAATCTTCCTTTTTAGCGTAACGCGCCCTGACGGATATTTTTTCTGCATGGCCCGAAATTTTTTCCAGCGCCGCGGCGATCTCGCGCGTTATATTCTGAAGGCGCGCTTCGCCGATCGGGCCCGCTTCGTAGGCCGCGAGCGTCTTTTCTTCGGACGGATCGAGCCACCACCGGTATTTTTCAAGATAAACCGCGTAAAGAGACGAAGACAGCGGAATTTTTCTGAGCGTACGGCGGAGTTTTTTCGAAACGGCGTATTCCGGCGACGAGGTTATCTTCTCCAGGACGGCGGAGGCTTCCTGTAATATTCTGATATACGAATACAGGTCCTTTTCTTTCCGGGCGAGGGCGAGAGCTAAAAATTCAGGCCTGCGGGCCTCGCGGAGAATATATTCCAGGTAGGCGTACCTGATGTGCAGGTCAGTTTTATCTCCGTCGGGCCTGTGTTCCCTTACGCAGTAAGCCGGAAAGACGAAATCGCCCGCCGGCACGCCCGCGAAATGATCGATCCCGTGGTCTTTTTTAAGGGCCGCGACCACGTTTTCGCACACCGCGGCGTCGGCGATGAGGCATTCGGCGAATTTGTCGAGAAATACCAGATCCGGCGCCTTCACTTCATTGTTGAATTTATCATAGAGGGCGGAAGCCAGAGGCGAAGTGTAAAAGAGGCCTTCTTCCAGCCAGAAACGATCCAGATTTTTTATATAACCGGCACGGCCTTCGGGAGTTTCAAGCCCGCCGGCGCGGTTGAATTCTATAACAGACGATTTTATATTTTCATTGACCTCCCGCGGATTTTCATTGAACGAAGAATGCCACGCCTCTGAAAGCGGATCACGGCCGATGACGCGCGGCTTGAAATAAAAAGTATCGCGGTCGGTGAATTCAACGTCCCCGAGGAACATGACCTCGGGCGAAAGAACGAACATGCACGACTCCGGATCCGAGTATGTTATACCCGGTCCGTAAGACAGAAAAACGCGGTCGTCGTTGCCGCATTCGTAATTCCATTTTTTCACAGGCGCCCCGGAGGCTGAATATAACCGGGAGCGGGAGCTCAAAAGGTATCCCTGCGCGATTATTTCGGATAAAAGGCGAGCTGCTTCGCCGGCTCCGTCTTTAAATCCGGTTTTGCGGGGCATTACGAACGTTGACGGGTAAAAAGCTGCACGATCGGAATGAAGCTGCGCGGCGTAGCCTGCGATGAAACCCTGCGGCCTTCCTCGGCCATCGACGGAGCCGCCGGACGGGCCGCCGAACTCGGGCGTGACTTCCAGTCCGAGCCCTTCGAGTATTTTGAACAGGCCGGCTATCCTGCGGCCGAAATCGGAGCGATCCGTTTTTTTTATATACGCATATATTTTTCCCCGGTCGTTATAGGGATTTTGCGTGACTTTCAAAACAAAATAAACTCTGTAACCGCCGCCGTCATGTAATTTTAAGGCACGCGGAATGACAAGCGCGGTCCCGCTTTTTTTCAGCCGGCCGCCGCCGCTCCTGTAAAAATATATTTCAAGGGTCTCTTCCGCGGCGTTTTTTAACTTTTCCTCGGGGAACGCCTCCGTTCCGGCTGCAGCGGAAAACTCCACCGCAAGGCCGGTTCCGGAATCGAAGGCTTTCATCAAAAAATAGCCTTCCGGAATAGTTCTTTTCAAAACTTCCGACGAAGCGCATTTTAAGTATAGCGGAATTCCGACCGCCCTGTTTTCGCAGAGCGCGTCGTAAAACTCCTCGAAGTTCCGTGGGGCTTTATTAGAAGTCGCCGCGCATTCGAATGCATAGATACGGTTCGGCGGCGGAGCGCATATCACGGCGGCCGATAAAATTATTATCGCGAGCGCGAACGCTTTGATGATGGTCTTAATTATATGATTCACTCTCCATTCGGGACCGGGCGGCCGCTTAATTTACAGCGATATCCTCTATCCCGAAATATTGTATGACAAGGTCCAGCGCGCGCATCTGCGCTTCGAGCATAGCGGGCGAATTAGAGTCGAAACTTTCGAGCGTATGATCTTTGAGCGGGAGATCTGTAACTATGAATACCGCTCCGGCCGAACGCGAGGCATGCTTATTTTCAAAAAGATAAAAAGATTCGCAATCGACCGATGATATATTTCCGGCGATAAAATCATTAACTGTCCGCTTCGTTTCGACAAGCGGCGAAGGCACTGAAACATGATAGTCTTTGATTTCGACGCGGTTCTTATATGGGGACGGTTCTCGTCCGGCCGTTTTTTCTTCTTCTGAGAGGCTTTTGAATAAACGCCACGCATCGTTCGCTCCGTATGGGCCGTGAAACCGGCCACTTTCGTCAAAGCGGTAAAACTTCCGGCTGATAAGGATATCGCCGGTTTGAAGACCTTCGTCGAAGCCGCCGCAGGAACCTAAAAATAATACCCGCCGCGCGCCGGCGGAATATAATTCTTCAGCCAGACAGCGCGCCTGTTCGCCGTAAGGGTGCCTTGCGATGAGTATTCTTTTCTTCGCCCCGCCGCTAACGAGCGCGTCGAAACGCCTTATGTCGAAGCCGGCCGAATGCACATATTCTCCGGCTTTAAAGTTGTATTTTCCTTTCACCGGATAATATTTGAAGCCTTTCTCAGTAATTAATGCGTCGAGGCCTTCGCGCGATGTTTTAAGGAGCGCCGCTTCAAGTTCGGTGAGCGCGAAATAATACCGGCTGTCCCTGAAAAACACCGACGGGTCTGAATCCGCGATCAGCTCGACCGTCCTGAAAAATCCGCGCAGTTCATCGGCCGCCGGCCGGTTTGCGCCCCCGCCGACCCGTAACAAAAGCCGTTTTATAGCGGTCCCGGTTTTAAGGCGGTTCACGCCTTTCGCGAAGTGGTCTCTGAGAAATTTCGCCTTTTCGAAAGTCATTTTTCTAAGCGTGAAATCGCGCACAAAAGAGCGCACGTAGCCGATCACGGCAAAGTCGCACCGGCCGGCCGCTTTCACGCTTTCGTAAAAGAGCGGATTGGTTGCGCCGTCGTCTTCTTCGGCGACAATTTCTATCTTCGGAGCGCTGAGCCCGGCAAAGTGATAAAGCAACGCTTTATGCACGGCCATGTCGCGTCCGTAATTTTTATAGTCTATGTAAATATCCGATCCGCTTATCTTATAAAACGAGGTTTTCGCCCCGTCAGCGAAGGTATCGGCGAATTCAGAAAGAGCCGCTCCGATCCGTTTTTCTTTGAAATAGCGAAGACAGTTCTCCTTTCCGCCCTGAAAAACGATCAGTTTTGAAACACGACCGGAGGCAATAAGTTTTTTTATCGACTCTGGAATTTTAGATGACGCGTATTTGAAAGGGTTTGCCATGGAATGTTTCAGATGTGAGATGTTTTCGATCGCAACGGTCTCATAACCCCCGGCGCCAGAAGCTCCGGCGGGCTGAAAACTAATGATAAAAAAAGAAAATAAGAAGATGAATGATTCAAGACGATAAAAATTTTTTTTTAACATTTCGGCCATTTTATTTAGAACTTTTTTTGACCCGTGCGAAACCCTCACAGAAGATCCCGATCTCTTCATAAATCGGTTCCACGACGAATTTTTCCATCTTGTTGATAACGCCCCATTTGCTTTTTAACTTAACGGGAGCGGCGTTATTGACGAATTCGCGAGCTTCGTCGTACTTCGGCTTGATAAAAAGTTTGCCGTCCCTGTCGGTGAAACCCCACTTCGACGACAGGCAAACGGGCGCCAGCGCGTCGGAGAACCTTCCGGCATCATCGTATTTAGCCTCTACCGCCATTTTTGAGTTTTTATCGACGAAACCTTTTTTGCCTTTTATTTCGACCGCGGCGAACCCTTCAAAAAAATCAGAAGCGTCGTCGAACTGCGGTTTGACGACCGCCCTGCCGGTCTTATCGATGAAACCCCACTTATCGCCCTTCAGAACGCGAGCCAGGCCTTCTGAAAAGCCGCACGCGTTATCGAATTTAAGGTTGATGACGACGTTGCCGTTCTTGTCGATGAACGCTTTGATCTTTTTGCCGAACCAGCCTTTCATTTTAACCAGAGCCAGGCCGCCATGGAAACTTTCGGCCAGATCGAACTGCGGCTTGATCACCAGGGCGCCTTTTTTGTCGGCGTAGCCCCATAGATTTCCTTTGCGGACAGGAGCGAGCCCTTCGGAAAAATCGCCGACGTCGGCGTATTCAGCGCTGATGGCGAACATGCCGTGTTTTTCGACGAAACCCCATTTATCGCCCATTCTGACGGCCCCAAGACCGGAGCTGAAAGCGAGCGCCGCCTCGAATATGTTGGTGATGACGGTTTTACCGCTCGAATCGACGTAGCCCCACTTGCCGCCCGATCTGGCGGGAGCCAGGTCGGAATTGAAATCGCCCGCGTCTTCGAACAGGAAATCGATCTTGAGCGCGCCGGATTTGTCGATGAAGCCTACCGTGCCTCTGGCGGCGTAATTTTTACCGGCGGCCTCTTCCTTCGGCTCTTCATCGCCTTCTTTGGCTTTGACTCCCGAGCTGTATCGGACCTTTTCGAGTTTCACTCCGCCGTCGGTAAGTTTTTTAATACACTCTTTTGCGCGTTCGGCGACCTCTTTGAACTGCGATTTTTCGAATATGAGCAGAAAACCGTAAAAATCGCGGCGGCCCATTTCCATAATAGCGTATATAGCGGATTTTTGCATCAATTCGTCGGAAGACTCGGCCATTTCGGAAAGGGGCGTGAACAGATCGACGTAATCTTCGCCGTTGAGAGCTATGATGGCGTTCGCCTTGACGCGGTTGTTCCTGTCTTTAAGGCAGCTGACTAACTGTTTGAGGGAATCCCTGTCGCCGATGAGCCTGACCGCTTCGACTGCGTTAGCGCGGCAGCGGTCGTCCCTGGATTTGATACGCTTTATAATATCGTCAAGAGCTTCTTTATACTGGAGGCGGCCGAGGCATATCAGCACGGTAGCTACGGCCTTGTTGTCGCTTTCACGCTTGAGGTGGTCGGTCAGGACCTTGCCGACGCCGAGTCCGCCTTTCTGCATGGCCTCGTTGACCGCGTCGATGCGCGTCTTCGCGTCCTCGCTTTTAAGTTTGTCCGCGAGGCTTTCCTCGAAGGTTTTTTCGATGATGGATTCCTGGACGAGCGGGCCTTTCGCTGACGTCTGTATGGTGCCTGTATTTTTAAGAAGCGCCGCGGCCCTTGCGATGCCGTTTTCTTTATATCTGGTAAGCGCAATGATAACGTTTTCTCTGACCGGATCATGCTGCGATTTCAATAACGGCTCAAGTAACTCGATATTGGCTTCGTCGATTATGAAACGCATAACGTAAGCCGCCGAAGCCTGCATGGCCGCATTGCTCGATGCGAGCATCGCCTTGAGTATCCGCAGGGCGGTCGTCGAGTCGAGTTTCTTGAGAGCCTTCGCGGCGTTGGAGCGCACGCGATTGTCCTCGTCTTCGATCTTGAGGATGACGTAAGGATATATCTTGGTGCTGCCGATATATTCGAGCGCCTCGATGGCATTGGCCCGCACGCGCGAGTTTTCGCTGTTCAGGTAGGGCACGATGTATTTTATTCTCGATTCGTCGCCGAGTTTTCCGACGGCGATGAGAAGCGCCGAAACGACCTCCTGGCTTTCCTCTCCTGAAAGCTGAAGGATGAACGCATCGGTGAGGACGGTCATGTTTTTATTAATGGCGTGCTGTATAACGGCGAGCTTTTCTTCTACGGATTTATCCGGCGCGAAATATTTCGCGACACTTTTAAGGCTTACAGATGCGGAAGTTTCTTCCGATACCTTAGGTTTCAGGGCGTCTTTGATGCAGTAAAGGGCCTTCCTGGCGAAAAAGCGAACCTCGACGGACTCATCGGTTTCAGCGACATCGCGTATTATCAGAAGATTGTCCTTGGACGGCTTTCTTGCCAGAAGCAGGACCGCTTTCTTACGTTCGTTTTCATCGTGAGATCTTAAAAGTTCAACGGCGTCGCTCATCAAATATCCCTGTATAATAAATTAACCAATACTTAACTTAACGTTACTTCACAATTAAAAATTAATGATAAAATCATAATAACAGAAAGATAAATAAATGTCAAATAAAAAAAGCCCCGACGATAATTCGTCGGAGCTTCATTTACAAGCGGAAGACGGGATTTGAACCCGCGACGTTTACCTTGGCAAGGTAACGCTCTACCACTGAGCCACTTCCGCATAACTCCTAATAAATTGCATGGGCGAGGAGAGATTTGAACTCTCACGGTCTCCCACAAGATCCTAAGTCTTGCATGTCTGCCAATTCCATCACTCGCCCGCACCATACGTGTTTATGGAGCTTGTCTTGCGACTTAAATATGAGCCGTACTGGGTTTGAACCAGTGGCACCAGGATTAAAAATCCTGTGCTCTACCAGCTGAGCTAACGGCCCACTTGTATATATAGTTTTTAAATACCGCTTTCGATGTGCCCGATAGGAGTCGAACCTACAACCTTTGGATCCGGAATCCACTGCTCTATCCATTGAGCCACGGGCACGCATTAAATAAATTCCGTCGGCTACGCGCCCGATAGGAGTCGAACCTGCAACCTGCGGATCCGAAGTCCGATGCTCTATCCATTGAGCTACGAGCGCCTGAAATAAAGGGCGAATGACGGGATTTGAACCCGCGACGCCCAGATCCACAATCTGGTACTCTAACCACTGAGCTACATTCGCCATCAAGTTCTTCGTTAAACTTTAATTTTCAATTCAGGCTTTAATTAAAGCTCAGTTTAACTATCGTTCAATGTTATCAATTTAACACGATAGTAATTATAACACACTTGATTTCATTTGTCAATAACTTTTTTTACTTTTTTTATAGTTTTCAAAATAACGGGCCCGAGAGGATTCGAACCTCCCGCCAACTGATTAGAAGTCAGTTGCTCTATCCAAATGAGCTACGGGCCCACTGTTGCATTAAAAAGCGGGAGACGGGTCTCGAACCCGCGACCTCCAACTTGGAAGGATGGCGCTCTACCAACTGAGCTACTCCCGCGTAAATTATTTCATTGTCAAGTCGGGGTGAAAGGATTCGAACCTTCGGCATCTTGCTCCCAAGGCAAGCGCGCTAACCACTGCGCTACACCCCGTTAAACCGTGAAAAATAACCGCCTTAATTATACTACTATTTAAATATCTTTTCAACACTCTAATAACACCATTAAGACGTTTTATCTTTCTTTTATAGGTTTAATCTTCATTTTACTTTAAATTGCGTATTATTTCAACTCTCGATTTTATATAGATGCTTGCCTGCGCGGAATGCGTTCAACTGAACTCGACGGACTCTTTTAAAAAGTCGTAAAGCTTCTGAAACGCTCTGCCGCGGTGGCTTATATTATTTTTCAGCTCCAGAGGCATTTCGGAAAAAGCCTGCTGATAGCCTTCAGGCACGAATATAGGATCGTAGCCGAACTGGTTGCCGGGACGCTTTTCCTTCAATATGGAGCCGCGGGATTCGCCCATGAATTCTAACGCCTCGCGGGAACCGGGCATGCGAAGCGTGATCACGCAGCGGAAAGCGGCCGTTCTTTCGCTGTCGGGACAGCCTTCGAGGTTTTTGACGACCAGGCGCCTGTTCGCCTCGTAGTCGCAGGGTTCGCCGGCGTATCTTCCGGCATAGATGCCGGGCTCGCCGTTGAGACGGTCTACGAAGAAACCTGTATCATCGGCCACCGTGGCTATTTTTGACACTCCGACGCCGTAGGAGGATTTAATAACGGAATTTGCGCTGAGAGTGGCGCCGTTTTCAGGCGGCTCGTTAAATTTCGCCGCCTTTTGCATTATCGGGTTGAGGTCTTTGAGCCCGAGAAAATAAAAGCCGCTGCCCTCGAAAAAATGGTTGAACTCATCTATTTTATCGGCGTTTCCGGTATATAAGAAAAATGGAATATCCGGATACGCCTTTATGGCGCCGTCATTGAAAACGGCCGCCGCCGCCTTGACCTTCTCGAAATATTCCGCCGCGCGTATGATAACTTTCATAAATCGTTGTTTTCCTCGGTCGTTTTCTTTATTCGTTTTCCCCGGTCGTTTTTCTTTAACTGTGCACTATGCACTATACACTATTTAAGCGCCGCGTCCTGCGCCGCCATGAGACCTTTTATTCCGCCGTAGCCGACCTCGATGAATTTATTCATGGTATCGACAGAGAACGGATCTTTCTCGGCGGTGCCCTGCACTTCGATTATCTCTTTTTTAGAGGTCATTATCACGTTCATGTCGACCTCGGCGCGGCTGTCTTCTTCGTAGCAAAGATCGAGCATCATTTCGCCGTCTATCACGCCGACGGAAACCGCCGCCAGCTGGATCGTAATGGGATTTTCCTTTAATTTGCCCTGTTTGACGAGCGTGTCGAGCGCGCCTTTGAGCGCTACATACGCGCCGGTAATCGACGCCGTGCGCGTTCCGCCGTCGGCCTGTATGACGTCGCAGTCGATATAGATCGTGCGCTCGCCTATTTTGGCGGGATCGCATATGGTGCGCAGCACGCGGCCTATGAGCCTCTGGATCTCGAGAGCGCGGCCGTCGGGCCTGCCTTTAGTAGAAGCCCTGGCGCTGCGGTCGTGTCCGGCGCGCGGAAGCATCGAGTATTCGGCGGTTATCCATCCGCCTTTGACAGGCGCCGAAGCGTTCCTGGCTTTGATGAACGGCGGAACGTTGCCGTCTTCTATCGAAATTGCCACTATAACCTTCGTATTGCCCATTTCGATCAATACAGAACCCTCGGCGAATTTAAGATAATCGCGAGTTATACTGACCGGCCTTAATTCGTTTAAACCACGTCCGTCGATTCTTTTCACTACTACTCCCCCTGATTATTGCAACAATATATCCCAGACTTTGACGACCTTTATATTTTTCATTTTCTGCCTTAAGAATTTTTCGCCTATCCTGATGAAATTGACCGAAGCGTCGGTGAGGTAAAAACGGCGCTTGCCGTCTTTTTTCGACCGGTTCAGCATCCCGAGTTTTTCGAGCGTATCTTTGACCGCGCACGCCGTCTGCTCCGCCGAATTGATTATAGTGACGCCGGGCCCGCTCACTTCGGAAATGACTCCGCTTATAAGCGGATAATGCGTGCAGCCGAGGATAAGAGTGTCGATGCCCTTGTCGTCGAATTCGCCCAGGTATTTTTCGGCCACCAGGTTCACTATCTCGCCGCCCGTCATGCCCTCTTCCACCAGC
Source organism: Candidatus Wallbacteria bacterium GWC2_49_35 (assembly GCA_001791795.1). Lineage (GTDB taxonomy): Bacteria > Muiribacteriota > UBA9980 > UBA9980 > UBA9980 > UBA9980. Next base: position 7,812 of record MGFH01000170.1, on the reverse strand, counting down.
GGCACGAAAAGCGGGCAGTCCTTCTGGAACGCCTTTATCTTCGGATCGATCGCCTTGAGCCTTTCGGGATAAGCGCCGCTCTGGACGGTGATCTTGGTGCCTATAACGCCGATGCGGCGGGTCGCACTGAGGCGGCTCGCAATATCGCAGGCGGGCTCTATGACGCCGATGACAGGTATTTTAATATGCCTTTTGACCTTTTTATACGCTATCGCGGTCGAGGTGTTGCACGCGATCACTATCATCTTAACGCCGCAGGCCTCGAGAAAATTAACGATCTCCATGGTGTATCTTTCGACTATTTTTGGCGATTTCGCTCCGTAGGGGACGCGCGCCGTGTCGCCGAAGTATATGAGGTTTTCGCCCGGAAGCGCCTTCTCGATTTCGGAAAACACGGTCAGCCCGCCCAGGCCTGAATCAAAAACGCCTATGGGCCGCGATAAAATGGAACTTTCTATTTTTTTTACGGATGGGGGCATCTATTCGGAGTTCCTTTTCATTCCGGATTTGATAAATTCGTTTTAACTTGTAAAAATTATGAATATGGTATATAATAAATTAAGTTAAGAAAAAAATCAATGAAAATTTTGGGAGTTTTACGATGGACGCAAACAATCCCGTCAACATATCCTCCGTTTTATATGAAATGACGCGCCTCGCGCAGTCGAGCACGCTTGTCGAAAAAAACCTTCTTTATATAATAGAATCCATTTCCAAATTGTTCAACTTTCCGCATCTTCTTTTCGCCTATTACGACACCACTTCTAAAAAACTCGTCACGCAGTTCGTTCTCGGCTTCACCGAAGAAGACTCGCGGCAGATAATATCGACCGAGCTCGACGTCGACCCCTCGTTTTTCAGCGTGTCGTCGGTGAAAGTGCCGGTCGATCCGATCGCTTATTTCAAAACCGTCAGGGCGGGCCCCGAGACGCATTTTTTCTCGAACCCCGAAGCTGTTGCGATGCTGGCGAAAAACTCCTTCGACAATTATTTCGTAATGCCTATGATGGCATTCGGCAGGCTCATGGGCGTGATAATCGCATTCAAAAAAGACGGACACGGACTGAGCGAAGCTTCGCTGCAGAGCTTATCGGTGCTCGTTCAGATCGCGACTCTCATGTCCGAAAACATCAACCTCAAGATCGCCGAAAACCAGAAGATCACCAAAATGGCCACGCTCTATGAAATATCGCAGCAGACCAAAAACATACTCAAGCCCGCCGACGCGCTCAGCTCGCTCGTCGACGTTGTGAAAAGCCTCATCGATTATAACATTTGCGCGCTTTACATAATGAACCACGAAACGAACGAGCTTGCGCTCAAGGAATACCGCGGCAACGACCCGTCGTTCCTCGGCTCCGACATTCCCATAGGGCTCGGGCCGATAGGCGAAACGGCGCAGTCGAAGACGTCGCTGCTTTCGCACCACGGCATTTATAAGTCATTTCTTGTGGTGCCGGTCATCGTCGATGAAAACCTGGTCGGCGTCATCGCGATCGGAAGTTACAAATCCTACGCATATAACGACGACGACAAAATAACGGTAAAGATCCTCGCCTCGCAGATCGCCTCGATCGATAATTTATTTCTCACACTCATCAACATCCGCACCTACACCGATTCGATAATCGAAAGCATGCCGCTCGGAATAGTCACCATAGACATGAGCGGCAATATCAATATAATAAACCAGACGGCCAAATTATACCTCAACCTGACGCGCTTCGGCCAGCAGGAGATAGTGGGACGTAACTTCGCCGAGATCATCGACAAAGACTCGACCATCGTCGGCATACTCAACGACTCGCTCTCGAAAGGTTTCGTATTCGAAAATTTCGAGATATACAACAAGAAAAACAAGATGACATTCGAGATAACCACTTTCCAGTTCAAAAACTCCGAGGGCGCGCGCCTGGGTATAGCAATGTTCATACGCGACATTTCGAAGATGCGCCAGATGGAAGAGCATATCAGGCGCACAGACAGGCTTTCGGCGGTCGGCGAACTCGCATCCGGCATCGCGCACGAAATAAGAAACCCGCTCACCGGCATAAAAATGATGATACAGATAATAGACAAGGAGATCGAAAAGCGGGACGCGCAGAGGAATCCCTACACCAGGGCTATTCTTGATGAGATCAACAGACTCGATAATATCATATCGAACCTTCTGAACTTCGCGCGGCCTTCGAAGCCCGAGTTCTGCGACACGCCGATCGTCGAAGTGTTAGAATCGACGCTCTTTATTCTCCAGTCGAAGATAGACTCCCAGAACGTAACGGTCATAAGGGAATATCCCGATTACCCGCTGATGATAAAATGCGACCCGTCGCAGATAAAGCAGGTCATTTTCAATATCTGCCAGAACGCCATACAGGCGATGACCAACAATTCAAATAAGATCATCAAGATCTCTGCGCGCGAAGACGACTTCAATTATCTGCTGGCGATAAGCGACACCGGGTGCGGCATTCCGTCCGACTACTACAACCAGATATTCAATCCCTTCTTCACCACCAAGGACAACGGGACGGGCCTGGGGCTTTCCATAGTGCACCGCATTCTCGAAGAGCACGGCGCCAGCATCGTCGTCGACTCCGAAATGGGCCGCGGCTCGACATTTACGATCAAACTGCCTAAAGCGCGGTAGTTAATTCAGAATTCATAATTTTTGTTAGATTATCCCAAAACAAACATTAACACGATACTTTGATAGCGGGGAAATATTCATATGACGGCGGAAGTTGTTAAAAATTTAAAATCGGCGGTATGCTTTCTCATGGCGGCTTCGTGCCTTTCATTTATCATTTCGTGCGCGGACGCGGGCGAAAGCGGTACTCCGGCGGACGCCGGCGATAAGGCTGAGCCTTCCTCCACGGCAGAGGTGGCGCTCGAATTTAGCGGCGCGAACGCGCTCACTTTTGTTTACGAGCAGCTGGCGATGGGGCCGCGCACTTCCAAAGACGCCAGGCAGATCAAACTGCGCGACAGGCTGGCCGAAAAGCTGAAGGCTCTCGGTTTTACGGTGGAGATCCAGCCGCTGGCCGGAACAGGCGGCATGGGAGCGGGCGTCAATTTTTATAATGTGATAGCCACTCTCGATTCGCCCGTCAACACGAAATACAGGATATTCGGCGCGCATTACGACACAATTCCCATCGCGCCCAACGATCCCGATATTTCGAAGCGCGGCACGCCGATCGACGGCGCGAACGACGGCGCATCGGGCGTCGCGGTATTGATGGAGCTCGCGCGCGTCGTATCGGCGAAAAAAGCCGCCCTCAAACATTCAATAAAATTGATATTCTTCGACGGCGAAGACTTTTACACTGGCACGGACAACATGTTCTACGGCTCGAGATATTTCGCGGGAAAGCTCTCAAAGGCGGATATCGCCACTATAGAATATTTCATACTTTTAGACATGATAGGCGACGCGGACCTGAATATTTACCAGGACATAAATTCATTGAACGCTTATCCGGCGCTTACCACGAAAATTTTCGCCGCGGCGGAACGCCTCGGCCTGAAGGGTTTTTACGCGAGCCCGAAGTACCAGATCATAGACGACCATATACCGTTCATTAACGCGGGCGTGCCTTCGGCCGTGCTTATCGATTTCGATTTTCCTTACTGGCATACGATTTCAGACACCGGCGACAAAGTGTCGGCCGCCTCGCTCGAGCAGTGCGGAAAACTTGTGGAATATCTTGTTTTTGAAAATTAAGGCAATTTAAAAAGAAAATTATTTTCCGGAAGAACTCATGTCCCTGAACTCTTTCATAAGCTCGTCGAACGACATGCCGGCGGCCTCGAGTTCCTCGTCGAGGATCGACATCGAGCGGTTGCTCTTCCACTCGGAATATTTTTTAAGTTTCCATTCCCTGCGGATTTTAGCAGCCCTGACGCAGGCGACGATCTTATCGTTGAAGCCGGAAACCATCGATTCACAGTTTTCTTTCAGATCGTCCATCGGGAAACAGAACAATTCATGAAAAACAAAACCGCGGGCCTCATCGGCCTGCGATTCGAAAATTGGCGAACGGGCTGAGCCGGCGAGCGAGCCGGCGGCGGAAAGTATGACGAGCGAGTCGTTTTCCTTCTGCGAGAAAGCGGCGGCGGTTTTAAACCTGACGGACAGCTGCGCGTCGAAGTTTTTATCGGTCAGCGCCGCGTCGGTGCTTTTTAAAATAGCCGTCAGCATATAACTTTCGATCTTCTTTTCGAGCGCCTTCCGGTCTTTGGCTTCAAGATTGAACGCTTCCGCGGCGATATCGAGTTTTATCCTGACCTTTTCGGCCGGGACGTCGCCCGCGGCGGCTTCCGCAGCGGCAAAGTAAAAAGTTACGGCGGCCATTATGAACGCCGCCGCCAGAAAGCGGAACATGGGCTTATATTTTGTCATAACTCGAAATCTCCTTAAATATCATTTTTATGGTTTCTTTTAATTTTGAATAGCAGTGTTATGCAGGCGCAGGATAATTTTTTCGTAGCCTGGTTATAAGGATTCGTCGATTTCTTCTTTGACCCGCTTCTTCTGCTCTTTTCTTTCGTACTGCGTTTTATCGCCGTGGTCTTTTTCCGAAAGATTCAGGCCCATCGTGTTATCGCGCGCAACCTTTTTAACGGCCTTCGCCAGATTGAATTTCTTAACGCTTTTTTTCTTCTTCTTTTTTTTTGGAGTCATTTTTCAGCCCCGCAATTATTTATTCCGGCTTTGTAAGTTCTTCGAGGCGCCCGAGGTATGAAAAAGCCTCTTCGTCGCTTCCACCGCACATTTCGAGGGACGGCGCGAGGCCCGAACATACCTTCGGCCGCGCATCGCTTCCGAAAAGAAGGCAGAGATTGTTTTCGTCGAGCTGGACGCAGCGGACTCCTGCGGGCTTTCCCGCTGACATTCCGGGTATCGCCGACGATATCGAAACCGCTATGCAGCAGGCTGCGCAACCTTTGCGGCATTCCATAAAAGCCTTCTCCCGTCAAAATCCGCCGCGCACCCGCGGCCGCAAAAATTACTTTATAACCTTATTGATCTGCTTTTTGATTCCATGGCCGGCCTTTTCAAGCAGGTTCGCCCCGCCGTCGAATATCTTCCGGCCGCCCTCCATAACTTTCTCGCCGGCATTTTTCAGGCCGTACGGCGTTTTATTGATCTCGTATTCTTTTTTTATAACTACCTTGTCGTTATTGACTTTTTCTCTGAGTTCGTCGGAGGTCTGCTCGAATTTGACCGTGGTTCCGGCCGCGCTGATATCTTCGTCGTTTTCTTCGTCGGGGTCTTTGGTCAGTTTGTAGCTCAGCACTTCATCGCTATCTTTCGAAGCGGTTGACGCGGAAACTGTTTCAGAAGCATCGACGGCCGCGGTCGGGGCGGCCTCATTTTTAACCGGGGACGCCGCCGGCGCGGACACGATATCTTCAGCGATCACATCGATAACGACAGGTTCAGCGGGTTTGGCCGGCTCCGTTTTTTTAGTTTCTGCAGCGATCAAAATTTCCGATGTCGCGGCCGCCGGCACATTGAGATGAGGCACTGCGGAAGGTTCTTTCGCCAATAAAGTCTCCGCCGTCTGTTCCGGTTTAACTTCCTTAACCGCAGCCATTTCCGGGGTCTGAACGGGTTTGGCTTCTTTTACCGCTGAAACTTCCGAAGTTTTATAGGCGGCAGGCAACGCTGCTTGCGCCGTCGTTGCCGTTTCAGTTGTTTTTACTTCTTTTTCGGGCTGTTTCAAAACTTCCGCCGGCGCGGGCGAAGATGTCAGTTCGACCGGTTCAGTTTTCTTTTCAGCCATCTGCGAATTCGCTGCCGCCTGCGCCTCTTTTTTTTCTTCGGTTTTATCTGTCACAGGCTCTTTAGCCACTGAGGCCTTCGCGCTTTTATCGTCTTTTTTATCCTCGTTTGCAGCGGTTTTCAGGTTTTGATCGTTATCATGCTTAGCCGAAGCTTTCTGATCGTTTTTAGACGGTTTTTCATCGTCTTTGGAATGTTTGACGTCACTTTTCTTCGCAGCGGCCTTATCTTTATCTTTATCTTTTGGCTTTGGCTGCGGCGTCTTTTCTTTTTTCAGGTTTTTCAGCGGCGCCGCGCTAAGGCCCTTTTCAATCTCTTTGGACGCATCGGCCACCCGGAACGACGTCTGCGAGGGCGGCTGTACGGCCGGATTATAATTCGCCGCGTACTTCCCGGCGAAATAAAACCCTATTATTATCAACAAAACTATAGAAAAATCACGGGCGGTGGCTAACACTTTCTTTTTGACCTCGACGTAATGATCCTCGCCGAAAACCATACGCACGAGCAGCTGAACTATGAACAGAACGACCGCGATTATTATAATAAGCGTGACCGGTTCGATTTTTATGTTTTTGACCACTCCGGAAGACATGAGGGCGGTTATAAAGCCTATGGTAACGATCATAAGGCTGAGTATTTCCTTGAAGAGCACTAGTTTATCTTTCGGGTCCGACATTTTTATCTCCTCTTAAATCAAGTCTGGAAGCCGCATAAACCCTGGCGGTCGCGGTTATCCGCAAGCCCTTTTACGCGCGCCTCTCAACATCTGGCGGTAATAAAATTAATTAAGCGTATAAAAACGACTGCATTTTAACATAAATTTATATAAATTTCAATAAATTTCAATAGTTTATTGCGATCCGCACGCCGCACGCAAAACAAAAAGACCCGGCAAGCGGGCCTTTTTGTTTGATGAAATACCTTAGTTTTCCGGCGCCGCCGGAACTCATCGATTATAGAAAATATCCTCTGTAAACGTTCCAGAAAAGTTTATTGCCGGCGAAGTGCGGGGTGTACTTATAGTTGGAGTAGGTCGCCGCGTTTTTGACCGGTACGCTTTCGCCGTCGATGGTCATGCTTATGCTCTGGCCCTTGTTTAGCTTGTCCTGGGCGTAATCATACCATTTTCTAAGAGTCTTCGCGCTTCCGGCCACCTGGTTTCCGAAGCCCTTGCAGCTCTGGTTCCAGTTGCCGCCGTCGTACGCGCCGACGCCGAGCGCCCAGTCGAGCTGCTTTTGAGTGGCGGTTTTCGCGGAGACGAGGCCCTGTTCTTTCTGCAGCGTCGCAAGTATTACTTTAGGAGAAATTCCGTACTTCTGGGCGGCGTCGTATATCATCTGCGAAGGCAGGCCGCCGGTCGTCGGTTTGGACAGGACCGAGCCGCGCTTTTCTAAAAACGACTGGATCTGCTCTTTGCTCATGGAGTTTTTATCGGTGAAGTCTTTGTCGGACATCGTATAGGCCCTGTTGAAGCCGTTCTTCCACGAGTCGTCACCCGATGCGGTCTGCGGCGGAGGAAGCGCGCCGTCGTTCGAATTCGAAGAAGGCGGGTTATTCGCAGGTTGTGCCGAATTAGAGCCGCCCTGCTCGATATATTTATCGTAAACGTAGGCGAAGCCGCCGTTGTATTTTATTTTATACCAGTGTCCGGCTTTTCCTACAACTTCTACGGCGTCGCCGTTTGAAAAGCAGCCGAGTATTTCGCCCCACGGGGAGTTTCTGATGTTAAGCGAGGTGTTTACCCTGACGGTGCCTTTGAAACTTACGGACTTTTCGGTTTCGGAGACCATAGCCGCCGACGTGTCGATATATTTGCCGGAAACGTATCCCGCGCCGCCGTTGTATTTTATCTTCCACCAGCCGTTTTCCGAGCCGATTATCGAAATGGCGCAGCCGCCCGAAATTCCGCCTATTATGGGATAGGTCGTTCCAGGGCCGCTTCTGACGTTGAGCGCGCTGCAGTTGGTGACGATGCCGCCACGCGGAGTGCCGGAACTGCCCGTCCCTTCCGAAGTATT
>MGFH01000169.1 GCA_001791795.1 Candidatus Wallbacteria bacterium GWC2_49_35 | reverse complement strand
GCCCGTCTCTATACCGGAAAATCAGGATTCATATCGTTCATAAAAGGCTTCCACGGCAAGTCTTACGGCTCGCTTTCGCTCATGGGCAAGGCCGAGTTCCGCGTGCCGTTCGAACCGCTGCTTCAGGACGTCTATTTCGTCCCCTACGGCGACGCCGACGCCGTCGAGCAGGAGCTGCAGCGCGCCAAGATGGTTGGTTTCGACATCGCCGGCGTCATGGTCGAACCGGTCCAGGGCGAAGCAGGGGCGATAGTGCCTCCCGACGACTTTTTTCCGAAACTGCGTAAAATATGCGACCGCTACGGGGTGCTGCTTATAGCCGACGAGGTTCAGACATGCCTGGGCCGCACCGGAAAACTTTTCGGCGTCAACCACTGGGATGTGACCCCCGACATAATGTGCCTCGGAAAGGCCCTCGGAGGCGGAGTTATGCCGCTTTCCGCTTTCATGTCGACGCCGAAGATCTGGAAGGTTCTCGAGCCCAACCCTTTCATACATTCGTCGACCTTCGGCGGAAATCCACTGGCCTGCTCCGCAGGAATAGCGGCGATTAACGTCACCCTCAGCGAGAATTTACCTGAAAAAGCAGCCAAATCCGGAAAATATCTTATGGGCGAATTGAAGAAGATACAGAAGGAAAACGAGGATTTTTTAATAGAGGTCAGGGGCCTGGGCCTTCTCATAGGCCTTGAATTCATAGACTCCGAATTCGGATACGCCATGGCCGCCGGACTTTTCAAACGCGGCATTCTGGTCGCCGGAACGCTGCTTAACTCGAAAACCTTAAGAATAGAGCCCGCGCTCAATATATCGAAAAAATCCCTGGATTATTTTTTAGAGGTGTTCCGTCAGACTATAAAATCGGTTAAAAAGGGGTGGTGAAACGGCGCCTTCGTTCTTTGCGATACCCGCTGATCGTTGATTTCGCGGATATTGAATAATCTGCTTAAGGAGAGAGTATATCAATGCATGTAGAATATCACAAATGGTGGAGTTCTAATCTGGGCCATGACATGGAATTCAAGATATATGGCCACTGGGGAAAACCCGTTATAATATTTCCGTCCGCGAACGGCCGTTATTTCGACTATGAAAGTTTCGGAATGATAGAGGCGTGCCGCGAACTGATCGACTCCGGAAAGATAAAGATGATAGCCATCGACGGCATCGACGGCCAGTCCTGGCTCAATAACGCCGCGCACCCGGCCGACCGCGCCAGGCGCCATAACGACTACGACCGCTATGTGGTGGGAGAACTTATTCCCGGTCTGCGCAACATGCTCAACTACAACGGCCAGTTCGTGGCCACCGGATGCAGCATGGGAGGCTTCCATTCGGCTAACTTCTTTTTCCGCCATCCGGACGTTTTCGACACGCTTATCGCCCAGAGCGGCATCTACAGGCTCAATTTGTGCATAGGCGATTACATGGACGAAAACGTTTATTACAACACTCCGCTGGAATATCTTAAAAGCATGGACGATCCCTGGTTTTTAGACCATTACCGCCGCAACAGAATAATTGTTTGCGTCGGACAGGGCGCGTGGGAACAGCCGATGCTCGACGAAACGCGCGAGCTCAAAAATATCCTCGACTCCAAAGGCGTCCCAAATAATATTGAATTCTGGGGCTACGACGTGAACCATGACTGGCCCTGGTGGCATAAACAAATAGTTTATTACCTCAACAGCCTCGGCCTGTAATATTTTTACTATAAACTTTCAATTAGAATAAAAAAATGCCGGCGGATAATTCAGTACAAGTGAATTTACCGTCGGTTTTTTTGCGCCATGTCCCCGGAGGTTCAGCCGTTAATGGGTTCATAAACTCATAAGTATGCGTGCGGCGGCGGAGCCGGCGAGAACGGCCAGAATGCCGAAAAAATTGCTCGCGAAAATGTTGAGGAAGGCCGACTTGAAATTATCAGCCAAAAAAAGCGTTATGGTTTCATGGCCGAACGTCGAAAACGTCGTGAAAGCGCCGGCGAAACCTGTTACCAGAAAGAGCTTCACAGCGCCGGAAACGGCCGGCCGCATAATGAAAAACTGCATCGTGAAACCGATGAAAAGGCAGCCGGCTATATTGACGGCGAGAGTGCCGTACGGGAAGAACGAACCGCTGTGTTTCTGGACCAGAAGCGAAAGGTAATAACGAGACAGCGAGCCGGCTATCCCTCCGAGACTTATCGCGAGTATGACATTCATAATTTTGGGATTTTCACTCCTGTTTTGCCGAAAAATTCTTTTCTGCCATTTTATCACAAAAAAGCCTTAATTACAATTGATAATATTCATTTTTTGGTATCATGGCGCTTCATAATTTTTTCCGCTGAAATAATGAAACGTATATAATAATATCTTGTATTCGAACGGCGGCTATGATATAATATAATCGGTTTCGTAAACGAACGATTTTTGAAATGGGGAGGCTTTAATGGGCTTGCTGGACGCTATAAAAAGGGCAAAAGAACAAAAAATATCGGCCGTGGCGGCCGTCACGGCTCCGCTTCCACATTCCGGCCCGCTCCAGGCGGACGCGCCCGTTTCGGCCGAAGACGAGCACTCGCCGGCGGTCCTCGGCGTCGAAGACCTTAATAAGATCCTCGATTCCATACAGGATATACCTACGCTGCCTTCGATAGCCAATAAGGTCATTCAGGCGATAAACGATCCGCAGTCCAACTCCAAACACATCGCTGACATAGTCAAAAACGACCCCGCTCTCACCGCGCGCCTTTTAAAAGTGAGCAACTCCGCTTATTATGCCGGCTTCAGTCCCTGCACGAGCGTCCAGAACGCTATAACCAGAATGGGACTTATGCAGATAAAGAGAATGGTATTTTCCATCTCCATTCTTGACGCATTCGACAAATACGGCGCCGCCGGCTTCAACATCAAAGACTTCTGGAAGCATTCCATCGCGGTGGCCTATAACACCCGCACCATCGGAAAAATTTCGCGGTTCAGGGACAATGAAGAACTTTTCACCGCGGGCCTCCTGCACGATCTGGGAATGCTCATAATAATAAAATATATGCCGGAAATGTTCGACGCGATAATGAAGAAAAGGGAAATTTCCCCTGAAATTTCATTCTACGAATGCGAACGCGCCGATTTCCCGATTTCGCACTGCGAGATAGGCTCATGGCTCTCGGTCCGCTGGCAGATGTCGCGCGAGATACAGTCCGTCATTTTCAACCATCATAATCCGCCCATAGATTCAACTATATTCGAAAAAGACATAGTGATGTTCTCCGCCATCGTCTATCTTGCCGACAGGCTCAGCACGCGCCTGGAGGCCGGATTTCTCAACGACAGCGGCACGGAGATCGACGAGCGGATATTTAACTTCGTCTTCGGCGGCTCGTCGAGCGAAGAAGAGGTCGTAGGCCATCTTCTTAAAAATAAAGCCATGATCGAGGCCGCTGTGTCGGCGCTGTAACTCCCTTGTTTTTCGGGGCTTCGAAAGCGGCCGCCGCCCGGGGTTAAATTCCCGCACTTTTATTTATAAAAATCATTGACAATTTGAACTTTATAGTGATATAATTACTCCAATCTATAACAAAAAAAGTTTATTAATAATTGCCGCCGCTTAAGCTTATTTATGGAAAAGGTCCGTTATGAGCGAAGCGATGTTGATTGTTAAGAAAGGAAATAATTTTAATGGCAAAAGGAAGTTCAAATTCAAAAGAAATCGTAAAGAAAGGCAAAAGATACTTTTTCACTTCGGAGTCGGTGACAGAGGGCCATCCCGATAAAATGGCCGACCAGATATCCGACGCGGTCTTAGACGCCATATTCGCCAAAGACAAAATGGCTCGCGTGGCCTGTGAAACGGCTCTCACTACAGGCGTTTGCCTGGTCATGGGCGAAATAACCCACAAAAGCGACATCGTGATCGATTATCCCAAAATAGTCAGAGACACGGTTCGCGGCATAGGTTACACTTCACCTGATTTCGGATTCGACGCCAACAGCTGCGCCGTTCTGACATCCATCGACAAACAGTCCGTCGATATCGCCATGGGCGTCGACAAAGCCATTGAAATACGCAAAAAACTCAAAGCCAGCGAAGACGAAAAGGTCGGCGCCGGCGATCAGGGCATGATGTTCGGCTTCGCGTGCAACGAAACCGAAGAATTGATGCCCATGCCTATAATGTTCGCTCATCAGCTCTGCCATAAACTCGCTCAGCTCAGAAAGAACAAAAAGCTCCCATATCTTCGTCCGGACGGCAAATCCCAGGTTACGATCGAATACGAAGGCCACGTTCCCGTCAGAGTCGACACCGTGGTAATATCCACTCAGCACGCCCCTGAGATAAGCCTTAAAACAATCGAAGAAGACCTGATCGAACAGATCGTCAGAAAAGTCATTCCCGCTCATATGCTCGATAAAAAGACCAAATTCTACATCAATCCCACAGGCCGTTTCGTTATAGGCGGCCCGCACGGCGATTCCGGCCTTACCGGCCGCAAGATAATAGTCGATACATACGGCGGCATGGCAAGACACGGCGGCGGCGCTTTTTCGGGCAAAGATCCCACCAAGGTAGACCGCACGGGTGCTTACGGCGCGAGACACGCGGCTAAAAACATCGTGGCCGCAGGACTCGCCGACCGCTGCGAAGTGCAGGTAGCCTACGCTATCGGCGTGGCGCAGCCCGTTTCGATAATGGTGGACACCTTCGGCACCGCTAAAGTGCCGGAATGCGAGATCGAAAGGATCCTCATGGACCAGTCGATATTCGACCTCAGGCCGGGCGCGCTTATCAAAACGCTGAACCTCAGAAGGCCCATATTCAATAAAACCGCGGCCTACGGTCATTTCGGCCGTAACGACAAAGACTTCACCTGGGAAGCGCTAGACAAAGTAAAACTTATAAAAAAAGCTTTATAACCGTAACTTAATAATCACGCCGCCGCGCTTTTTCGCAAAGCGCGGCGCGCGTACCGGCGCGCAAAAAAAACGTCGCGGCTGTCCTCTTGAAACAATTATCGTCAATGTAAGCAGGTTTTTATAAAATAATGAAACTCAATAAAGAAAAAGTCATCATAATCATAATAAATCTGGCCATAATAGGCGCTATCGCCGGCGCGGCTTTTTCATTATTGCCGTCTGAAATTATTTTTAAAAACACTTTTGTTGAAAGCATCAAGCAGCATACCGTACCTAACGCTTTCAACGACGATATCACTAAATTTCCCGACATGCAGATCGGCAGCGGCGCCGAAAAAGACCTTGCGGACCGCTCTGACCCGGAAGTCCAGAAAACCGTCGCCGATTATAAAAAAATTCCCGACTATGATTCGCTTTCGTATCTTCCCGGCAAGCCAAATTCCATCACCGACAAGATCAGCTCTCACGTTATAATTCTGGTGGGCCTCGGCTTTTTATATCTTTTCGCCATAGTCTTTTCTGCGGTATTCAGCGGCATAATCGGTTCGACGCTCGTGGCGCTCATCGCAAGCGGGCTGGTTTATTATTTCAATCAGGTGAAGGAAATACCTGTGATGATGACCCAGCTTAAAACCGCCTATGTTTTCACTTTCGTAGCGGCCCCCGAACATATCGGAAGCGGCGTGGAAGCGCTTAAGGTATTCGCCGGCCGTTACTGTGAGATAGCGGTTCTTGCCAAAAGCATCCTGACCTTCGACTGGCAGCTCAAAACGGGATTATTCATAAGCATCGCGGTCCTGGCTTCTCTTCTTTTCGATAAGAGAACCGGAAGCTACATAACCCAGCTCGAAGATAAAATATCCGAAGCCATGCGCTATCAGGCCGAAAATAATAAAATGCAGACCGTTATGACCGACATCAAAAAAATAGACGATAAACTTCGTCTTTTGAGCGCCCGTCTGACCTCGCTTCAGACCCTTACCCGCGTGATAAGCAAATCTCTGGATTATAACGAAGTATTGAAAGAAACGCTCAAGGTCGTCCAGCAGGTCATAAGCGCCGAAAAATGTTCTATCTGGCTGCTCGAGGAAAACAGCGATAAACTTACGCTCAGAGAATCCAGCGGCTGGAAAGACGAAGAAAAGGCAGCGTTCAATTCTTCGCCCGCCGAAGATGTCGGCATAGTCGGCGAAGCGCTCAGGAACGGCCGTGTAATGGTCGAAACCGAGCACCGCGGTTTTTCCAACGTTGCGGAAGGCACGGCTATGCCCTCTAAGGCATGCGCCCCCCTTAAACTCGGCGATAAAAAGCTCGGCATCATAAGCATCGAAAAATTCCAGGACGACGGCAAAGCCGAACAGGAAGAATTGCGAATGCTCGAACTTATTGCTACGCTCGCCGCCGTCGCCATCGAAAATTCGAACCTTTTCAAAAAGACCGAAATGCTGGCCAACACCGACGGCCTCACTAAACTTTACACGAGACGTTACATGGAGAGCTTCTTCGAGGCCGAGCTCGAAAAGAGCCGCCGCTATAACCATCCGCTTTCTTTTATTATCAGCGATATCGATCACTTTAAAAGTTTTAACGATACATACGGCCATCAGATAGGCGATTTCGTTCTCGAAGAAACCGCGAAGGTATTGAAGACCGCCGTCAGAAACGTCGACCTTGCCGCGCGCTACGGCGGCGAAGAATTCGTCGCGGTGCTCCCCGAAACCGACTACAAAGGCGCTTTCACATTCGCTGAAAGGCTCCGCAAATTGATCGAAGGCAAGGTTTACGAAGACCAGAAGTCCGGCCAGAAACTCAGGGTCACCGTTTCCATAGGCGTGGCTTCATATCCTCTTCATTCCAGAGACCGCATGGAAATTATCAAAAAAGCCGACGCGGCGCTTTATATAGCCAAAGAATCCGGCCGTAACCGGGTAAAGGTGGCGCCGATAACCAAGGAACAGGCGGCGCAGCTCAAGCAGCAGCCGTAATATTCACATCTGATTTTATTATGATAAAAAGAATCGCTAACACGGATATAAGGAAAAACGGCGGTTTCAATACCGTGAGCATCGTGATATT
>MGFH01000168.1 GCA_001791795.1 Candidatus Wallbacteria bacterium GWC2_49_35 | reverse complement strand
ACCGCGCGCCTTTTTATCGACGAGCGCAGCCTGATCGCGCAGGCGCGGCGTTTTAAATATTTCAAGAAGCGACAGCTGCGCGCCGAATATCTTTTTGAACCGCCCCTGAAGGGACGCCGCTTTAAGCGAATGGCCGCCGAGCTCGAAAAAATTGTCGTCGGCGCTCACGCGCTTTATATTCAATAACTCGGACCACACGGCGGCAATTTTGATCTGGGTATCGCCCGACGGCTCGACGAACGAAGCGCCGCCGGCCGGCTCCCCAGAACCGTCATCCACGGCGAAAGTAACGGCGGCGGAGGCGGCGAGGATTTTTTTGTCGATCTTTGCGTTGGACGTAAGCGGAATTTTATCTATAAAATAAAAGCGGGACGGTATCATATAGGCTGGCAGCGTTTCGGCGAGATTTTTACGGATGTCCGCGGCGCAGACCTTGCCGGCCGGATCATTCGCCACTATATGCGCCGAGATAAAATCGTCACCCGAAGAGGATTTCGAGCTTATGACAGCGGCCGCTTTTACGCGCGGATCTTTCATTATTTCGCTCTGGATCTCTTCCAGCTCGACGCGGAATCCCCTGATCTTGACCTGCGAATCGGCGCGGCCGAGATAATCGATATTGCCGTCCGCGAGAAGCCTCGCCAGATCGCCGGTTCTATACATTTTTTCGCCGGGGCGGAACGGGTCGTCGACGAATTTTTCAGCCGTTAGTTCAGGCCGGTTAAGGTAGCCGCGCGCGAGCCCTGCGCCCGCCAGATATAACTCGCCCGGCATGAACAGCGGCGCGGGCCGTTTTCGGGCGTCGAGCACGTACGCCCTGGTGTTGGCTATAGGCCTGCCTATCGGCGTTTTTTCCTTCGACGGCCCGGGGATATCGTAATAAGTGCTGACAATGGTGCATTCGGTAGGACCGTATTCGTCGGTGAGTCTGAAATTATAAGCGGCGCCGGGCATTTTAAATTTTTCGCCGCCGGTGGAAACGCATCTGAGCGAAAGATTGTTCGTTTCGCGTATGAACTGCTCGCAAAACTGCGTGGGCAGGTCGGTGTAAACGATATTATTGGCCTCGAAGTATTCGTTGGCCGCCCGGGGCGAGACGCGCAGCTCATCTTTTAATATATGCAGCGCAGCGCCTCTCGACAGAGGCGAAAATATCTGCACGACCGACGCGTCGAATGCGAACGACGCGAACTCGGCGCAATTGTCGCCGGCGGAGATATTATAGTGATCGCGGCTCCAGCATATCATATTGACGGCAGCGCGGTTTTCGATAAGCACGCCCTTGGGCTTTCCGGTCGAGCCCGAAGTGTAAATAACGTAGGCGAGACTTTGCGGGCCGGACCCTGCATCGACGGCCGCGCCGGACTCTTTGCGCTCACAACTTTTGGCCGGCGTAGCTTCGTAAACCGCCTCGTCGTCGATAATAAATAACGGCGCCTTGTGTTCCACCGCGCCGCGCAGATTTTCAGAAACCAGCAGCGCAGAGGCGCCGGCGTCGCTTAACATGAATTCGACGCGCTCCGCCGGATACGAGGCGTCCAGCGGCATATACGCCGCGCCTGTTTTTAATACCGCGAGTATGGCGGTCAGATAATAATGCGAGCGTTCGGCGTAGATCGCGCATATTTTTTCGGGCCCCGCGCCGGCTAGAGCCAGTTTTTCCGCCAGCGCCCCGGCTTTGCGGGCGAGTTCAGCGTAGCTCAGCGATATGCCGTCATAGCGCACGGCTGAATTATCCGGATATTTCTTACAGGACATCTCGAACAAATCGAAAAGCGTTTTATCGTCTTCGAATTTCCTGTCGGTGCGGTTGAAGTCTTTGAGCATCAGATCTTTATCTTCGGGGCCCGAAAGTTCAAGATCCGCTATCGCTTTATCGGGAGCGGCGGCCGCATCGCGCAGTATAGCGCATATGGAATTAAATATTGAATTAATTTCTTCGCGCGTGAAAAGTTCTTTCTGATAATCGAACATCAATTCGAGCCGGCCCCTGCCGTCGAGTCCGTTGGCGTTAACGTGCAGCGAAAGCGGGGTCGCTTCGTTCTTCTGGTAAATATTGCGGAACAAAACCTCGTCGTTGCAGTCGTCGGGATGACCTACCACGGCTATCGCCGAAAGAAGCGTATCGGCGTTCGCGTTCTTCGATTCGCGCATTTTTTCGATCAGTTCGTCGAACGGATAAGCCGAATAATTTTTAATGATCTTGTTAAGTTTATCGCCCGTTGCGCGCACCAGTTCGCGGAAGCCGGCGCCCTGCTCAACGCTCACGCGCAGCGGCATCGTGCTGACGAACATGCCGGCGGTCCCGTAGAATTCTTTGCCGCGGCCGTGCGAAACCGTCGATATAACTATATTTTTAGAATCACGCGCCCTGGACACGTAAACGAGCATGGCGGAAAGTATTATTTTATATATGGTGGTGGAGTTCGCGTTTTTGAACTCGTGTATCATCGAGCGCAGGTCGTCCGGCACCGCGAAAAGCGCCCTTTCGGCCGCGATCGATTCCGCGCGCGGCCTGTCGTAATTAAGCGAGCAGTCGTCCAGCGGCCGCTCGAATTCGGCCAGCCAGAATTTCTCGTCTTCTTTGAATTTATCCGAGCCGAGATAGTTATCTTCGAACTTAAGGTAATCATAATACGGCGGATTTGCAGCGATCCCGCCTTCGCGCCCCGACATGATCAATCTGCAGTATTCGAGTATCTGGTTATAAACCAGCGCGATCGTCCAGCCGTCGGAAACCAGATGGTGGAGTTTGAAGTATATTCCAATATTACAATATTGCGTGCCGTCGGCGCCAAAATCGACGAGCGCGAACTCATACAGCGGCGAATCGTATAATTTAAAAGGCGCGGCGGCCTCGCGTTCGAGTTTCGCCTCTATTTCCGCCCGGGCGCGCGGGCTCGAATGGTCCCATAATTCGACGTCGACCGGTTCGTAATCCGCCGCGTACTGCATGTCGCAGCCGTCGGCGGCTGAATGCGTGAGCCTTAATCGAAGGCCTTCGTTATTTTTTATCACAAGGTTTATCGCTTTTCTGAAGACGGGCGCATCTATCTTTTCTTTATAGCGGACGATATTGGCAAGACAGGCAAACGCCGTATTCATATATGTCATTTCGGTGTACCACATGCGTTTTTGCGCCCTGGTAAGCCGTGCAAGGTTTTTCATTCAAACTCCTTTTTACGCGATAAAAAAACGACATTTTATCCGTTTAGATCTTTTTTCTTCTAATTTTATTTTTATTACATGGTACAACAAAAAAGCCTGAATTGCAAAAATAAAATCAGGCTTTTTTTTACGCTTTAATAATGATTATAATATCATTAAAATTTATTATTATGTTGGCATCAGGCCGCTTTTTATTAATAGAATCAATTTTTTTTGATTTAGATTATATCGCCGGACATCGTTCATCTAAGGCCTCTTCGGGAAAAATATCCGCCTGGTTTTTTCATCCATCGAGTCGAGATCGACCTCGTAATCGAGTATTTTTTCGGTGATCACCTCGCCTGTTTTCACGCACGCTATGGCGTTTTCGTCATACTTTAATACGGTTTCGGATGTGAGCGGACTTTGAGGTGTTCCAGAGTTCAGGAAAATTTCAGTGACCTTCGCTTCTTCCGTTTTATCGCTGTTATAGACGGCAGGCACGGCCGCGTCTATATTTTTATGTTCGCCTATAATTTTTAATTCAGTCTCGCGCGTTTCATTGACGGTTTCTTCAACCTTCGGCAGAAGCGACGGCTCGCCTTCTTTCATTACGACCGCACGTTCGCCGGCGGCAAGGATCAATTCGCCTTCCTTTTTCAGCACGGCTACTCGCCCTTCCGCGACCGATATTTTAGTGACATTATCTAAATAACTTACTGCAAGCCGGGTTCCTCTGATAAATATCCTGGCGTTCGGGGTGCATATCTCAAAATCGGCCGGAGCCGGCTTTTTAAAGTAATCTATATCGATCGTTCCGGCCGCAAGCCTTATCGCGGTCGATCCAAGTTTCGCCTTCGCGCCGGCTTCAAATATGATATTGAATTTTTCAGATAAAAAGATCCCGGAAGTGTCCGCTTCGACCGTCGCGCCGTCCGCTACTATTTCATAGGGGCCGGGAAAATCAACAGGTCCGATGCCGTTGTGAACCGCCGGGGATATAAATTTTCCTATTGCAACCGTGAATAGTTTCGGACTCTCGCCGGCGCCGTAATAAAAAAGAAAAGCCGAGAATATTAATACAGCGAGAGCGGCCGTTCCGAAAGCGAACCCGCGGCGGGGCGCGAGCATATTTTTTATCGCGGCCGCGATCCTTGTAAAGAAAGGTTTTTCCAACCGGGCTTCGGGCAGGGGGCGCTTCGACACGAAAAGTTCAGATGCCGTCCTGTCGACCCTGACGTAAGTTTCATACAAGCCGCGGCATTTTTCGCATATCTTAATATGGCTTTCCACGCGGCGCTTTTCGGTTTCGCCAAGTTCGCGGTCGACAAATAATATGATATCATCTTCGGTTACCGGACATTTTTTTTCGATATCGTCCATGCTCTCACCTTCCTTTTTTACAAACAGTCGCCAAGAGATTCGCGCATCCTGCGTCTGAGCCTCAAAAGTTTCTGTTTCACGTTATCTTCGCTCAGCGATAATTCTTCCGCTATTTCCCTGCAGGACATATCGAGCGTATATTTATATAAAAGCATCCTCTGATCGTCTTCACCAAGTTTATCGACCGCGGCCTTTATAGTAAGCCTGAGCGCCTCGTCGCGCTGTTCAGCCTGCGGTTCTGTTTTAAGTTCTTCCAGGCTTTCGGTCCTCTCGCGCTTCTTTTTTTCAAGAAATGAAAAAACCGTGTTTTTCGCGATTACATACAAATAAGTGGTTATTTTCGAGCGCGCCTGGAAATCTCCAAAACTCCTGCAGACGCGCATCCAGACCTCCTGGTACAATTCCTCGTGCGTTTCGTGAGGCTCGGCGTATAAAAAGTAACGGATCACTCCGAATACGTATTTTCCATATTTATCGATCAGCTCGTCCGGCGTGGCGGACATTTCATCGCTCATTAAAATGCATCCCGTCCCTGATTTTAATATCAGAGCCTGTTATAAACATAACCTGTATCTTTCGTTTTTTTAAAACGGTAATTTGTCATAAAATTTCGGGTTTCCGATCTTTTCGAAACTGTTGACGGCGCCGACGTTATTCTGATTGCTGGTGGTGTCCATCTCGGCCCATTTGCCGTCGATCTGAGCCTCGGCCCAGACGTGCCCGACGACCATACCGCTGCTCAGAAATTTGCAGGGCTTGCAGTGGGTGTATCTTGCCGGTATGCCGCTCGCTCGCAGGAGCGCGACAACCAGATGCGCCTGGTCGCAGCAGTTCGCTTTTTTAGAATCGAGCGCGCCCAGAGCGCCTTTCTTCGAGTTCAAATAATATTCAAAATCGGTCGCTTTATTCACATAATCGAATATTTTACCGGCCGTTTCGGCGGGGGTCGTGCCTTTTAAA
>MGFH01000167.1 GCA_001791795.1 Candidatus Wallbacteria bacterium GWC2_49_35 | reverse complement strand
ATTCGAGTGATCGTATCAGTCAATCTGATTCACCTGGTTGTAAAAATTTAAATAATCGCTAATTAAATGAGGTCTATTCAAAAAAGTCAAAAGTCCGAAACTCTCAACTCTCCGTTCTCCACTCTCAACTAACTTTGCCGTATGTTATAAAAATTTCAGGATTTATTTATTTTTTTAAGTTAAAAAGCGCGCCCCATTTTTCTTCGACGCTTTTTTTCATGCCGGCGCTCATTTTTATGGGTTCCGGCCACTCGCGCGCGCCCGGCGAGTTTTTTTTGTGCGTTGCGTCTATGGCCACTTTCGGCCCGAACCCCTCGAGCGCGCTCGCGTGGTCTAAAATATCGAGCGGCCCGTCGAACGAAAAAACGTCCCTTTTGAAATCGACGTTTGCAAGCATAGTGAAAAGGGCTTCTTCGTTATTTTGTATGTCGGTGGTCTCGTCGTAAATGACTATATTTTTAGTGAACATGAGCTGGTTGAGACCCCAGAAAAAACTAGCGATCTTCTGTGCGTGGCCGTAATATAGCTTTTTTATCTTAACGAGTGCGAGGTTGTGAAAAACGCCCGCGGCGGGAAATCTGATGTCGATGATTTCGGGGCATTGCAGTTTCAGAAGCGGCAGAAATATTCGCTCCGTGGCGTAACCCAGAAAAAAATCCTCCATAGGCGGAACGCCGACGACCGTTTCGATGAAGATCGGGTTTCTGCGCATGGTTATGCACTTTATATTGAACGCGGGATATTTGTCCATCGGTGAATAATAGCCGGTGTGGTCGCCGAAAGGCCCTTCGTCGACAAGTTCGTCCAGGTCGACCTCGCCTTCGAGAACGATCTCGGCCTGCGCGGGAACAAGTATTTCGGACAACTCGCTTTTAACGATATCCACCGGCGAATTCCTTAGAAATCCGGCGAAGAGTATCTCGTCGACGCCGTATGGAAGCGGCGCTGTGGCGCTGTACATTGTCGCGGGGTCCGCCCCGATGACAACGGATGCCGGCACCTTATGATCGCCGCGTTCCCTGTGAATGGCCGCGGTATAGGCACCGTCCTTATGTTTGTGCCAGTGCATCGCCGTTTTATTCGCCGATATCACCTGCATTCTGTACATGCCGATGTTCTGAACGCCTGTGACGGGATTTCTTGTTATTACAAGCGGAAACGTAATGAACTTTCCGCCGTCGCGCGGCCAGCATTTAATGATCGGAAAAATATTTAGATCGACCTTATTTTCGCCGGTAATGACCACCTGCTTGCAGGGCGCCTTTTCCCTCGCCACGACGCGCGGCAGAGAATTCGATGCTTCAAAAAGACGCGGCAGTTCTGAAATTTTACTCAATATTCCGCCGTATGCGGGCGGTTTAAGAAGGCTTTCGATACGGGCAGCGATATCGCCGAAATTTTGCGCCTCGAGCGCCATCAGCATTCGTTTTTCGGTGCCGAAAAGATTCATTGCCAGCGGAAAAGAGCAGCCGGCGATGTTTTTGAACAATAGCGCGGGTCCGCCGCATTTTACCATTCGGTCGGCGATCTCCGCAGCTTCAAGCGACGGCTCGACTTTTTCAGAAATCTCGGTCAGCTCGTTCTTCGATCTTAACAGTTCTATGAAATCATTTAAATTATTGAACATAACGGCTCATTATATCAAATTAATATTTTTTTTACAAGCCTAAAATAAAGCCGCGCCGAAAAAAAAGAGCGCCCGCAGCGGCGTCGAAACCGCTTCAAGCGCGAAGGTTGGGAAGTGTGTTTTACCGTGCCGCTTATCGGCTGCTGGCAGTTTTGATTTCAGGCTGTTTCAGGGTCACATAGAAAAAATCTCTGGTATAGGGTTCCAGGCACCTTTTCGTCTCGCCCGACATGCCGTCGCTGAGCATCGACGCTTTAAGTTTTAAATTTCCCTTTTTGTCGGTGCCGTTATGCTTATACGTATATAAATATGTGTGATAATCGTTTATGTCAAGCTGCATCGCGTAGTCGCAGCCGGCCAGTGACATTCCGGCGGCGAGCGTGTCGTGGCCGAGCGAGTTGCCGGCTCCGTAAATCAGCCATTTCCCGTCACGCGATATGCCCAGCGCCGAGCGCCATACGCGGGTTTTGTTATCGATCGAGGCGCCCCAGTAATCGTGTTTCATGTTCACCACGTTGCTTTCAAGTATCGGGGGAAGGTTTTGCCTCAGATGCATTATGTTTTCAACGGTGTCGAATCCCGCGCTGCCCCATGTACCCATTTTGATGGCGCCTTTGGCGTCGACCATTACCGTCGCGATGCCTTTGGCGGGAGGCATGTATGAAACTCCGTCTGCTATAAAACCCCACTGGCCGTGCTTCGTGCGGAACCCGCCGTTGAAAGCGCAGATCAGGCTCTGATAGGTGCTCTCATCCCTGGGAATGACGCCTTTTCCTTTAAGCCCTATCGAAGACACCGGCTCGTTGGTGCCAGGTACCAGCCTGAGGTCTATCTTTGAAATATCGATGCATAAAAAATGCATTACGGCAAAAGATCTTTTGGAATCGACGCGGAGTTTGGTCTTGAACGCGACAGGCGTTTCATCGGTGAAAGCGACTTCCGCGCTTGACCATACGCCTTCATCCTTCATGCCGTTCTTTTTCAAAAGCGGTTCTATGTTAGCGGGAAATATCCCGCTGATGGCGGTTTCAACCGTCGAAGCGTTCTGGTCAGAAGCCGCATTTTGATCCGCTATGGCATTTATTGCCGAAGCGGGCGGAGTTCCCTTTAAAAACGCGGTCATTAATGCGTCCGAATTGAGCGCGCCGCCGAAACTTTCCTTTAAATATACTGCCGTGGATAGCGCACTGCCAGCGCTTGTCATTTCTGTGAACGTGGCAAGCGATGCGTTCTTTAAGCCCTGATAAAATGCCTTTCCATTTTCCGTCGAAACGGCGATCTCTTTAGGGGCGTTATTGATCTCAACCGCCGCCGTATTCGCTTCGGCGGTATTAGCCGCGCCGCTTCCGGCCGCTATCTTTATTTCGGAGCTTTCCGGAGCGGCTGCGGCGGTTTCGACCTCGCCGTCGTCTTCACTGCCCCTGGTTATTCTGGCTGAATCCTCTTCTTCTTCATAACCGGAATAAAACTTCCGTTTGAAATAGTCGGTGGTGTTATAATAAAAATCCTCCAGGCGCGCTATTTTTTCGGGTCCTACAAATCCCAGATTCCTTACCTTTTCGACAAGCCTCGGAACGAAAGGTTCGTCAGCTTCAATATTAGGGATATATTCGACGGGAAAATCGGGGGGGTCGATATTGCCGGAATCCACGTTAAGCGAGACGTTTCTGAGATTTTCGCCTTTTTTCGTCTCCACTTTAAGCAGATTGACGGCGAGGGCGGAATTGGTGATGCTGCTTATATCGACGTTCTGCTTGAACAGGAACTGGCGCTTGTTTGTATAATCGCCTTCCTGAATAGTGAGAATCTTAAGGCCGTCGCGGGCGTTAGAAAGATATGCGAACGAGTTCGCAAGAACGACAAGTTCTTCCTCGTCGGCCATGGAAGTTTCGGTGAGGTTTTTGATGCCGGAAACGCTTCCTGCCGCGCCGTACTTATCGAAATAAGCCGTGCCCTCGAATATTTCAGAGTTCTTCAAATTGATCTCGTACGCCGAGAAAATTATTGAACTGCCGAGGTACGATTCGGCGCCCCAGATGGAATTGATCCAGTGGTCGTGTGAAAACGCCAGAATATCGCCGGAAGGATCGCGGTTAAGATCATAGCCTTGCGAAGCCAGATATTCGCTGAGGCTCTGGCGGCTTACCGGTTTCAGATCGCCGAAACTGCCTTTGCCGAGCATGATCTCCGGGCAGACGTAAAGGTAGAACATCAGGGCGGAAAGCGCCAGAGCGCCGAATTTAAATTTATGCGAATAGATGAATTTAAATGGGAATAAAGCGAGCCACCTGAAAAACAGGGTCACGTTTATAAGCCACAGAACGTAGAACGCCTTATCTTCGGAAGCGGCCGCCGATACTATGGCTTTTTTTCCGGTCCTGGCCTTGACGACCTTATCGATATAATTCGAAAAGTCGTTTATTACCTCTTCTTCTTTTTCTCCCGGCGCCGCCGTCTGCGAAACGGTTTTTTCTTCAACGGCATCTGCTGGCAGCTTATCGGTTGCAACCGCGGGCGCCGCGCTTTCTTCTTTCAGGGCTGCCGCCGCGGGCATAGCCTTCAGAATGATCTTTTTAAGGTCTTCTCCGCTGGAGGCTGCTAATAATTTCTTGACGCTGTCCACTGCGTATTCCGAGCCGGTATCGTATATTTTTTTGAGCTTCTGAACACTTTCGGCGCAGAAATCTTTTTTGGACGATGCGATGGCCCTTGTGAGGATGTCGACAAGTTCGTTCTCGTAAAGAATGTTGTTGAGCATTTCGAGCACTTCGAGCGCCGAAGTTCTCTGCCATTCAATTTCCGAGATGAGCATCGACTCGATGGTCTCCAGGCATTTTTTCTTCCCAAGATCACGGATCGCCCTGACGGCCATCTGCTTGAGGCGCGAATCCTTTTCGGTCATGGTCCTTATTATATACGGCCTGACCGCGGGCGAGTCGATCAATAGAAGCGACTGAAAAGCGTATTTCTGGATCTTGAAGTTTTCATGGCCTAAAAACGATCCGATGAAATCAATTTCGCCGGCGCCGCCGATCTTAGAGCAGGCGATGAGCATTGCCGATAAAATAGTTTCGTTCTTTTCATTTTTGATGTAATCTTTTATGACGTACACAGCGAGCGCCTCTGATTCGGCTATCGCTTCGCGCAGACCCGAAAGGCGTTCTTCCGTTTTTTCGCTGTTGAGTTTAAGTTTTAACAGATTTACATCCATAATTTTCACCCGGGGTTCAACTTTAAATTTGATTCCGCGCTAAAGACTGCATATTAAATATAGCAAAAAAATAAGATTATCGGTAGATGTCCCTTTATCCGCGCTCAAAGCGATAAAGCGCCTCATAAGTTTTGCTTTACAAATTATCAAATATATGTTATAAATATGCAAAAAAATTAAGTAAAAATAAATTATTTAAGCAATATAAAACAGGGGAGGTATTTTAATGTCATTTCAGGTCAAACTAAAAGCGTTAACCATAGCGCTTCTAGTTTCAATTTCATCATTTTTCCTTCTTTCATCGGCTTTTTGCCCGATTTTCGCGCAGACCGCCGAGATCAGCGCTCAACCGCAGGCCGCGCAGACGGCTGAAGTAACGGTAACGGCTCCCGCGGCTGAAGCAGCCGCTCCCGCTTCGCAGCCTGTTCCGCCCGCCGAAGTAAAACCGGAAATACCGGCAGCGCCCGCCGAAGCTAAGATCGAGATCACCGGCGAATTGAAAAGCATAGAAATTCAGGCGCCTGCTCAGACGGCCGAAATAACGGCCACTGCAACTGTTCAGCCGGCGCAGACCGCTGAAGTAGCCGCTCCCGCCGTCACTCCGGCGCCCGCTCCCGCGGCGGAAGTAAAACCGGAAACACCTGCGGCAGCTCCGGCTCCAGCTCCCGCTCCGGCTTCAAAACCCGCGGCTCCCGCTAAAAAAGCCGTAAAATTCACCGCGACCCCGGACACCTTGTTCATCACCCCGGGCTCTACGTGCGATCTTTCGAAAGTCAAACTCGAGGTCAAAACGCCCGAAGGCGAGATCAAGCCGGTCAGCGTAGATTCATGGTCGGCCGACACCGGCAGCGTAAACATGACGACTTACACGCCGCCCACGGCTGCATTCAAAGGCACGGCGGCGCTGTTGGCTAATTACACCTACGCCGGCGAAACACTGAAGACTGAATTGGAAATCAAGGTCCGCAAGCCCTATATCGAAGAAAGGCTCATCGTTTTATACATGGCGCTTATACTCGCGATCATCATTCTTCTTTCCATTAACAAAGCGACCGGGGGCAAAAATTATTTCA
The DNA here is from genome assembly GCA_001791795.1 of Candidatus Wallbacteria bacterium GWC2_49_35. Taxonomy (GTDB): domain Bacteria; phylum Muiribacteriota; class UBA9980; order UBA9980; family UBA9980; genus UBA9980. The sequence continues at coordinate 4,191 of MGFH01000167.1, read as the reverse complement.
TCAGAAGGATAGGCGGCCTCAACGCCATCGACGAAGCCATCGGGCGTTCCACTGAAATGGGAAAACCCGTATTATATCTGACCGGGTTATCCGATATGTCGTCGATATCTACTATCGCCTCCATTTCAATATTGTCTTACGTGGCGACCAAAACGGCCGAGTACGAAACCTCGCTGCTCGTACCGTGCTGCCGCTCGCTCGTTATGAACACCGCGCGCGAGGTCGTAAAGGAATCCTACCTCGAGGCCGGCAAACCAGACGCTTATAACGCCGAAAACATAAAATATATAACTGACGACCAGTTCGGTTTCGTCTCCGGCGTCGACGGCATCATGCTCCGCGAAAAACCCGCCGCCAACTTCTATCTTGGCCATTTCATGGCGGAATCGCTCATATACGCCGAAACCGGCAACAGCATAGGCGCGATCCAGATCGCCGGCACGAGCGAATTTTCGCAGATACCGTTCTTCGTAGCAGCGTGCGACTACTGTCTAATAGGCGAAGAGCTCTTCGCCGCGAGCGCCTATCTTTCGCGCAAACCCAAGGATGTCGGAACGCTGCGCGGCCAGGACATCGCGAAACTCGCGATAATGGTCATCGTTATAATAGGCGTGGTCCTGGAGACCGTATCGGTGATAAATCCCGGCATGGCATCCAGCCTGGGACTTTACAAATCATTCTTTCAGACGAAGTAATGGAGGTATGCAATAAATGTTTTTAAGAAAAACGCTTCCGCTTTTAATATGCTTTTTTTGCGGCGTGTTCGCGATCGTCGGCTTCTTTTCCGCCGAGGGCACTGCGATTAACACCTATTATGAAAAACTGGCCAAATGGAACAGCATTATCGCGGCGTTCGCGATGCTGCTCGGCGTCGGAAACCTTATCCGCGTCAATTTCATCAAAATAACCCGTAACCACCACGATAAGATATACTGCGCCATACTGATCGCAAGCCTTCTTATAACGGCTACTTTCGGCATCCTCGGCGGCGTCTACCCGACGAAGATCGATCCCGCTAATCCGCAATTGATGGATTTTTTCAAAAATAAATGCGCGTATATTTTCGAATACATGATGAAGCCCATGCAGTCGACGATGTTCTCGCTGCTCGCGTTCTTCGTGGCATCCGCCGCGTTCCGCGCGTTCCGCGCTAAATCGTTCGAAGCCACGATACTTCTGGTCACCGCCTTTATCGTAATGCTCGGGCGCGTTCCCATAGGCACTTCGATATGGCCCGGATTCGCCGGCATATCGGAATGGATATTGAGCACGGTCAACATGGCCGGCTCGCGCGCGATAACGCTGGGCGCCGCCGTAGGCGCGACGGCCGCGTGCCTTAAGATCATACTGGGACTCGAAACCAGATATTTGGGCGGTGAGTAATAATGGGAAAAGTACTGGAATTTTTCAAAACCTTAGACAGAAGAATAATATTTTTATTCATAGCCATAGCGGTCGTAATAACGCTTATCAACCCCATGTATCTTGAAATTAACATCTCCAAGAACGCCAGGACCTATATCAAAGTGCTGGATTCGATCAACGAAAACGAGACCGTCATAGTTTCATTCGACTACGCCGCATCGGGCGAGCCGGAACTCAAACCCATGGCTTACGGCATACTCTACAGGCTCTTCCAGCGCAAGGCTAAGGTCATAATGATGGGATTTTGGGACCAGGGCCCCAGCCTCGCCGACAATACGGTCAAACAGGTAATCGAAAGGTTTGAAAAAGATTATCCCGACCGCAAGATCGTTTACGGCAAAGACTATATCAACATAGGCTATAAGGCCGGCGGCTTTACCGTAATCATCAATATGAGCAAGGCCATCAAGGAAATATTCACGGCAGACAAAGACGGCGCACCCATAAGCGACTTCGAGATAATGAACAAGATCGATAAACTCTCGGACATAAAAATGGTGTTCGCGCTTACCGGCGGCAACAACGGCCTGCTCGACATCTGGCTCCCCTTCGCCCGCCAGCAGTACGGCATACCCGTCGCGGGCGGCTGCACTTCGGTTTCGGCGCCACAGTTCTATCAGTACATGAACTCCGGCCAGCTCAGCGGCCTGCTCGACGGTTTCAAAACCGCGGCCGAGCTTCTTAAAGCCATCGAACTGCCCTACACCGATCCCGAAACTAAAAAACCGGCGAATCTGCTTACCAAAGAGGTACACAAGATCGCCGACGTTCAGTCGATTGTGCATCTTATCATAATGATTTTCATCATAATCGGCAACGTCACTTATCTTTACGAGAAAAAATACAGCAAACAGCAGTAAGAAGGAGGAATATAGATGTCAGAAATGATAGGAATAAATATAGCCGCGATATTGACGCTCGCTATATACAGCTTTTTGTATAAAGACAATTTTCTTTATAAGACCGCGGAATATATGTTCGTCGGCACGTCGGCGGGCTATCTTCTTTCGGTGGCATACAACAACGTAATTTTTCCCAACGTATACCTGCCCCTGCAGCGCGGAGTGAAAACCGGCGACGCTTCGGAATTTCTGGTGCTCATACCTACCATACTGGGCCTTATGATGCTTACCATGCTCATTCCCAGCCTTTCGGTGCTTTCGAGGATACCGATATCCTACGTCGTCGGCTTCGGCGCGGGCGCAGGAGCGATGGCCGTCATCCAGACCGATATAGTTCCTCAGATCAACGCGACGATCATGCCCATACTGCCGCTTACATTCGCCAATATCAATAATCTGATAGTAGTCATAGGCGTCGTATGCAGTCTGATCTACTTCTTCTTCTCCACCGAGCATAAAGGACTCGTATTCGGCACCGGCTCGCAGATAGGCATCATATTTTTAATGATAACCTTCGGCGCGCAGTTCGGAACCACGATAATGGGCCGCGTTCAGCTGCTGATCAACCGCGGATATTTCCTGCTGGGTGATTGGCTGCATCTAATTAAATAAAAAAACGAATAAATAATTGTAAAACTCTTTAAAACCGGCCACGGCGCTTATTATTATGACGCCGCGGCCGGTTGCTTTTCTGGCATATTTCAGTCCGATTTCACCTGCGCTAAATATATTTTTTCTTGACAATAAATTTTCAATTTTATATAATATAGCAAAAAAATATCGAAGGAAGGAATCTAATATGAATATCCTCGTTCTTGTAAAGCAGACGCCTGACACTGAATCGAAGATAAAATTGAATTCGGACAATACCGCCATTGAAACCGGCGATCTTAAATATATAATAAATCCATACGACGAATACGCCATAGAAGAGGCGATAAAATTATCCGAAAAATTCGCCGAATCGAAAGTTACGCTCGTATGCCTGGGCAACGCCGCCATGAAAGAAACTACCGACACGCTCCGCAAAGGCCTGGCAATGGGCGCGACGGACGCCGTACTCATAGACGCGGCCGGAATGAACACGGCCTGCCCTTTTTTAACGGCCAACGCGCTTTATCAGAATGTTTCACAGATCAAATACGACATTATTTTAGCCGGAATGAAGGCCGTCGACGACGATTACGCCAGCGTTCCGACCCTGCTGGCGGGCATGCTGAATATACCCGTGATCAACGCGGTCGTTAAACTAACCGTGTCGCCCGACCAGAAAAACGCCGAATGCGAACGCGAGGGCGAGACCGGCCGCGAAGTGTCGTTGACCAATCTTCCCGCGATCTTCAGCGCGCAGAAAGGCCTTAACGAGCCTCGCTATCCTTCGCTTAAAGGCATAATGGCTGCCAAGAAAAAAGAGATAATAAATAAAAAGGCCGAAGCGGTAAGCCCGAAGATCAAAATAGTCAAACTCAGCACGCCTCCGCCGCGCCCGTCTGGCAAAATAATAAAAGGCGATTTCCCAAATAACGTCAAAGAACTGGCGTCGCTTTTGAGAAGCGAAGCCAAGGTTATCTAGTTATATTAATTTTTTTATATATAAGGAGTTCAAGATGAAACTCGATTCGAAAACCATATTATTATTCGTCGAACACGCGGCTTCGAAGGTCAAGAAAAACACTCTGGAGCTCATTTCCGCCATTAAGAAAGCCGCTCCCGCGGCCGAACTCAACGGCGTGCTCCTGTGCGTGCCGGCAGAACGCGCGCAGCTTTGCAAAGATATCGAAAAATTGAACCTAAAAAAGGTTTTCGTCATTGAAAACGATTCTTTCGCCACTTTTTCAAAAGAAAATTTCGCGCTCGCCGTTAA
>MGFH01000166.1 GCA_001791795.1 Candidatus Wallbacteria bacterium GWC2_49_35 | reverse complement strand
TTCAATAGTAGAACATACTCCGAACCCTGAAAATATAGTCGCGCTCGCCGCGAAGATGTGCTATTCTAAATGCAGCGTCGACGAGCTGCGTGAGAAGGTTTCAAAGAACGACCAGCGCGAGTTCATAAAAAAACTTATCGGCATGGGGCATCTCACGCCTATCGAGCATGTTAGCATCACATACGCCGTAGAGGGCGTAAGCCGCGCGCTTCTCGCCCAGATCACAAGGCACCGCCTCGCCACTTTCTGCGTGAAGTCGCAAAGGTACGTGGGCGAGCGCAGCGGCGCCGGCAAGGAAACGTTCAACTATATAGTGCCGCCGTCTATCAAAAAGCTCGGCGATAAATACGTGCGCGTATTCGACGATCAGATGAAGACCATACAGGGTTTTTACGATTTCTGGCACGACAAGCTCGGCGAGAGCGAAAAGACGATCGAAGTGCAGAACGAGGACGCACGCTTCGTGCTGCCTAACGCCGCGGAGACCAAGTTCGTGTTCACCATGAACGCGCGAGAGCTGTTCCACTTTTTCAGCCTCAGGCTCTGCATGCGCGCACAGTGGGAGATAAGGGCGCTCGCCGGCAAAATGTACAAACTCGCCCAGGGCGTCGCGCCGGTGCTTTTCTCGTACGCGGGCGCGCCCTGCAAATTCGGCAATTGTAAAGAAGGCACGCTCAAATGCAAAAAAGGCACGACACGATAATCGATTCGCAGCTGAAGATACTGCAGAGCGAAGACGCTTTCTGCTATTCGACCGACACTCTGCTGCTGCTCGATTTCATCAACGCCAACTACATTTTTCCACATGTTTTTAAAATGGCGGAGCTCGGCTCCGGCACTGGCGGCCTGTGCATAGTCGCGGCGAAGCAGAACCCGAACGCCCGCGTCACCGGCATCGAGATCCAGCCGCAGCTCAACTCGCTTGCGCGCGAAAGCGCGCAACTGAACTCCCTGGAAAATATAGAGTTCAAAGACGCAGACCTGCGCGAAATAAAAAAGTATTTTTACCCGGAATCGTTCAACCTGGTGGCCGCCAACCCTCCATATTTCAGGCTGGGCACCGGGCGCGTCAACAGCAATTCGAAAAAAGCGCAGGCCAAGCACGAGATCAAATGCACCCTCTCCGACGTATTCGCCGCAGCGTCGCACCTGATCAAAAAGACGGGCGCGTTCTTCCTGATACATCATTATTCGCGAATATTCGACGTATTCTCGCTGGCCGCTCAGCATAAGTTCAAGCTCATCTGCTTTCAGCCCGTTTATATCGACAAGTCGGCTGACGGCGAAAACGCATCCCACTGCCTCTTCGCGTTCTGCAAGTCCTATAAGAAAGAGCCGGCCGTGCTCGCGCCTAAATATATCATCGAAAAAGGCTCCGCTGAAAAATAGCGCTTAAGGCGTATTTTTGAAGCGCGACAGCCGGGACGCAAAAATAAGTTCAAAAATATATTTTAAAAAATACAAAAATGTTATATAATTAAAGAGTAATTAATTAAATTATTTTTTAATTAAATTATCACTGCCCGGATTGAACCGATCAGTTTTTTATTCGACTGAATTTGAACCGATAAAATTAAGAAAGGCGTGGTTTATTATGGAATGGTACTGCTGTGACCGCTGTCAGCTTTGTCACAATTGCGAAACCAAATGGTTCCGCGGTGAAAAGAACATCCCTCAGTTCTGCTGCCCCAACTGCAATAATTACAGCGACTGTTACGAAAAATACAAGGCCGAAGAAGCCGACAAAGCCAAAGAAGCCGCCAAAGAAGTAATAGTCAACAAAAAGAAGAAGAAAAAGTAAATTAAAAAGAAAAAGATCGAGCAAAGAAAAAAAGAAGAAGAAGCGGATGAAAGTCGTAAACCGGCCTCGCGGCTGGAATTTCAATATAGACGGCGCGCCGGATGCCGGCGTGAGCGTAATGGCACCCGATCTTTCAGACGGGCTGGTTAAATTAAATATCACTGATATTGAATTTACCGACGGACTGTCGATCGAGGGCGCCGAAATTACAGAGGGCAGGCCCGAACCGATCGATATCAAAACATGCGTCCTCAAAAGATCGGTATTCAAAAATATCTTATTCATCGAGTCCGCGGTCAAAAAACTAGACGTCAATAACGTTCGCTTCGAGCACTGCGACTTCTCCAACGCCGCCTTCAGCGGGGCAGTTATCCACCGCGCCGAATTCGTCAACTGCAAGATGCTCGGCACCAACTTCACCGAGGCCGTGTTCCGCAACGTTTCGTTCAAAGACTGCAAATGCGACTACGCATTCTTTTCGTTCGCCAACTTCAAGCAGGTTAAATTCGACAACTGCGGCATGATCCAGTCCGACTTTCAGCGCGCCGCCCTTTCAAAATTCGCCTTTTCAAAATGCAATCTTACCGCCTCTCAATTTTCAGGCGTGTCGATGCGCGGCCTCGATATCTCCGACTGCGAGATAGAGGGCATAATAGCCGGAGCCGAAGACCTGAAAGGCGCCGTTATATCTTCGCATCAGGCGATCCAGCTCGCGGCGGTTTTCGGGCTGAACATCAAGTTTTGATTATTAATTCGAATGTTAAAAATTAAAAGAGCGCATCGTTAATCACGCGCATAAAATTTATTGTACAGGAAGTAAAGCATGATTGAATCCGCACGTAAAACAATACTTCTCGTTGAAGATGAAATTATTATAGCGACGGCTGAATCCATGACCATTGAGAGTTTCGGTTATGATGTCGTCGCGGTCCATGACGGCGAAACCGCCGTAGATATGGCGTCAGGCGATGGAAAGATCGACCTTATCCTTATGGACATCGACCTCGGCGGAGTTATCGACGGCCCCGAAGCCGCCAGGCGCATACTCGAAAAACGCAACGTTCCAATAGTTTTTTTGACGTCGCATACCGAACGTGAATATGTCGACAGAGTCAAAGAGATCACCCGCTACGGCTATGTGATGAAGAATTCCGGCGATTTCGTCCTGCGCTCGTCAATTGAAATGGCGTTTGAATTGTTCGAATCTAAGATGCAGGAAAAGAAAAAAAACGAAGGACCGAAAGCGAGCGAAGAACTCCAGGCGAGCGAAGCCCAGAAGAACGCTATATTGAATGGGATTACGACCAATATAGCCTTCGTCGACAGCGAATTGAAGATAATATGGGCGAATAAAACGGCGGCGAGGTCGGTCAATAAATCGCCCGAAGAAATGAAGGGCCACGCGTGCTACAAATTCTGGGCCGATCCGGCGAAGCCGTGCCCGAACTGCCCTACGCTCAAAGCGTTCCAGACAAAAAAAACGGAGCAGACCATTATGCGCACTCCGGACGGAAGGATCTGGGAGGAAAAAGGCGAACCGGTTTTTGATTCGGACGGCAATCTTATAGGCGTGGTCGAAATCGCGGCCGATATAACGGAACGCGTCCGCACGGAAGAGGCCCTTAAACAGAGCGAGCAGCGCCTTCAATTTGTATTGCAGGGAAGCCGGCTCGGATTTTGGGATTGGAACCTCGAGACCAACGAGGTCAGCCGGAACGAACGCTGGGCGGAAATGCTCGGTTACCGGCTCGACGATATCGAATTCAGCGTGAAACAGTGGGACGATTTCATTCATCCCGACGACCGCGAAATGGCCATGAAATCGATCAACGACCATATAGAAGGGCGGACTCCGATCCACATGGCCGAATACCGCATGCGCACGAAGGACGGCAGGTACAAATGGATACTAGACCAGGCCATGGCCGTCAGCGTCGATAAGAACGGAAAGGTCAACAGGATGAGCGGCACGCATACCGATATCACGGCGAGCAAGCTGGCCGAAGAAAAGATAAAAGCTCTGCTGGCCGAAAAAGAACTCATGCTCAAAGAGGTCCACCACCGGGTGAAAAACAATATGAATACGGTGGCAAGCCTCCTGGCGCTGCAGGAAGAACTGGTTAAGGACGAATCTGCCGTTGCTGCCGCTGCGCTGAAAGACTCCAGAAACCGCGTGACGAGCATGAAAGTGCTCTATGACAAGTTATACCGTTCCGATGATTTTAAAGAAACGTCTTTCAGGGAATATATTTCTCCTCTCGTCGAGGAGATCGTGAATAATTTTCCGAACAGGGCGATAGTGAAAATAGAAAAAAATATAGACGATTTCATGATCGACGCTAAAAAATTGTCGTCGCTCGGAATAATCATAAACGAACTGCTTACAAATATTATGAAATACGCTTTTACCGGCCGCAAAAGCGGCTTGATATCCATTTCGGCTTCGCTGGCGGATAACAATGTCAGGATCTCGGTCTGCGACGACGGAATAGGAATGCTGGAACCGGCTGACTTTTCTCGGGCGGAAGGCTTCGGCCTCCAGCTGGTGGAAATGCTTACCAGACAGCTCGGCGGCTCTATAAAACGCGAAAGCGGAACTGGAAGCGAAAATGGAAGTGGAACCGGATTCACGCTTGAATTCGGTTTGTATTAATTTTGAGGATAAAATTTTTATGGCGAAATATCATATGAATAAACCAAATCTCGAAATAACCGACGCCGCGGCGCTCGGCGGCCTGATCCGCCGCTCGAAATACATGAGCGTCGCAATGTGCTCCAAAGACGGCTCGCCTTATATCGTCACGCTGAGCTGCGGCTATGATGAAGCGAATAACCGTTTTTATTTTCACTGCTCGAAAAAAGGTCATAAACTCGACATTATCTCGGAAAATCCAGCCGTATGCGCCACCATCATAGAAGACGGCGGATACGTGAAGAACGATTGCATTCATCTTTACAGGACCGCCGTTATATGGGGAAAGATGACGGCCGTCGACGACGCGTCTGAAAAAATAAGGGCGTTCGAAATACTGTTCGCTCATCTCGAAGACGAGCCGGAAAAGATGAAGGCGTGTTTCATTAAGGACGGCGAATCGTACGCCGGCGTGTGCGTTCTCAGGCTGGATGTCGAAAAAATAGACTGCAAGTCCAATATCAAAATTTAATTTTTTTTATTGACAAAAGAAATTAAAAATGATAATATAAAATCAGCAAAATCAAATAAATGATTTAAAATGCTTTTTTTGAACTGGAAATTCTCAAAAGCAAAAGGTTTTCGGTTTATCGTACATCTTATTAATTTATTAGTGCTTTAATATTTTTTGTTTTAGCACCCACAATTTAATAAAAATACTTTAAGAAAGAGCGTTTTAACACTATGCTTTATCGTCGCGTATGCCTTGAAGCGTTTGGGTATGAAATACCCGAATGCGTCGTCACATCTGAAAATATCGAAAGCCGCCTCGCGCCGCTTTATGAAAAACTCAAACTTCCTTCCGGCCGTCTTGAAATGATGACCGGTATCCGTGAGCGCCGCCTGTGGCCGAAAGGCGTAAAACCGAGCGACGCCAGCACCAGGGCTGGAAAGCAGGCCATCGAAAGGGCCGGCGTCGATCCCTCGCAGCTTGAATGCCTTATTCACTCATCCGTTTCGCGCGATTTTCTCGAACCCGCCACGGCCACCGTCGTTCACAACAATCTCGGGCTTCCGAAATCGGCCATGGTATTCGATATTTCAAACGCGTGCCTGGGCTTTCTCAACGCGATGCTCACCGCGGCCAATATGATAGAGCTCGGCCAGATCAAATCCGCCATAGTGGTGGCCGGTGAAAGCGCCGGAATGCTCGTCGAAAAAACCATCGAGGAGCTCAATTCACTCGAAAAACCCACCAGAAATAAAATAAAAGATTCGTTCCCGTCGCTGACCATAGGTTCCGGCGCCGTGGCGCTGGTTATGACCGATATTTCGATATCGAAATCGAAGCACAGGCTTCTGGGCGGAACGTTCCGCGCGGCCACGATGCATAATAACCTCTGCCAGGGCTCGGTCGAATCGGCCGACGCCGGTTTCGCGAACGAATCCAATATGCCGCACATGTGCACCAACGCCGAAGCGCTCCTGGTTTCAGGGTGCGAACTCGCGCGCGAGAACTGGGACGATTTCCAGAGAGAACTCAACTGGACTGCCGAAACGCCGGAGCGAGTATTCTGCCACCAGGTCGGCTCGATGCACCGCCGCGCGGTTTATCAGTCGCTCGCACTCGACATGAATAAAGATTTTTCCACGTTCGAAGTGCTCGGCAACGTCGGATCGGTATCGCTTCCGATAACGCTTGCCATAGCGTGCGATCAGGGCCTTGTTTCGAAGGGCGATAATATCGCGATGCTCGGCATAGGCAGCGGCATCAACTCGATCATGCTCGGCGTCGAATGG
>MGFH01000165.1 GCA_001791795.1 Candidatus Wallbacteria bacterium GWC2_49_35 | reverse complement strand
AAAAATAAGGTCGAATTCATAAATATAACCGGAGAGATCGATTCGCGCCTGAAAAAATCTCAGATAAAAGAGGGGTTCGCGCTCGTTTCCGCCATGCATATAACCGCCGGCGTCTTCGTTAACGACGCGGAGTCGGGGCTGCTCGAAGATATAAAGGAATGGGCCGAAAAGGTCGCGCCCTTCAATATCAATTACCGCCATCACCGCACCGGCGAGACCAACGGCGACGCGCACCTGAAAAACCTTCTGATCGGCCATGAGGTGATCGTGCCTGTGACGAACGGCGAGTTCGATTTCGGCCCGTGGCAGCAGATCTATTACGCCGAATTCGACGGACAGCGCAGAAAACGGCTTATTATAAAAATAATCGGCGAGTAAGGAGAGGATTTCATTTATGGAAATAAAGTTAATCAACGCTTTTCTGATAGCGGTCCTGGCACTGCCTTTATTGTGCTCGGGCGCGCGCGCGGGCTCCGCGGCGGACGCCGTAACGCTTCATTACCACAGGCAGGACGGCGACTACGGCGGCTGGAAGATATGGAGCTGGAGCGTTCCCGAGGGCGTTACCGCCGAACTCGAACAATCGGGCGCCGACGCTTTCGGCGTTTCGTTCGTGATAGAACTTTCAAAATACAAAGGCGCCGCCCGGATCGGGATGCTGCCGAAATATAAGCAGTGGGAGAGCAAAGATGATCCTAACCGCTTTATTGAAATCGATAAACTCAGGGCGGCCGGCCGAAGTGATATTTATATCGTTTCCGGCCGAAAAGAAGTTTTCATGGAACGGCCCGACATCAGTCCGTTCATTAAAAACGCCTTTCTTGACGGCGAAAACGAGATAATAGCGGTACTTTCGAAAAAGATAGGCGTGCGCGCCGCGGCCGGCGTGAAAACGACCGTGAGCTGGTTAAACGGCGTAAGAACCTTTGCCGTTTCATCTGTAGAACTTGTTGACGACGCAGGGAATGTTATTTATGAGGCGGTTTCTCACGGTGCGGCTCACGAAAAGCGCCATCACCGGCAAGCGGAAAGCGCAGACGCCGTCCGAAGCCCTTTTAAATCGTTTGCGCACGAAAAAAACGAAACGCGCAGGTCCAATATACTGAAAATAACGCTTGCCGATAAGATCGAATACAATTTCAGCTCGGCGCCGCCCGAAATAGAGGTCGCAATCGACGGATTCATCCCCGTCAGATTAAAATTGCGCAACATTTTATATTCGAACGACTTCCGATACGACGGAGAGCTCGGCTGCCTGTACGATAAGAACTGCTCGGTTTTCAGGGTGTTCGCCCCGTCCGCTTCGGCGGTCGATTTGGTGCTTTACGACAGGCACGATTCGCCCGAATCCGCTTCGCGGGCCATGGAAAAGGAGCACGGCGGAGTATGGAGCACGCGGGTGGAAGGCGATCTTGCCGGCAGATATTATAAATATAGAACCGTTATAAACGGCGAAACAAACCTGGGACTCGACCCTTACTCGAAGTGCAACACCGCGCACAACGGCCGCGCCCTGATAGTCGACGATAAAACGCCGATCACCGATCCGCCCGTTTTTTCCATCGATAAAGCGGTGATTTATGAAATGCACATACGCGATTTTACCATCGACGAAAAAACGACGGTCAAAAACCGCGGAAAATTCCTCGGCGCCGTCGAGGAAAAAACTGTCCACTCCGGCGACCACAGCGTTAAAACCGGCATCGGGCATCTCATGGAACTCGGCGTTAACACCGTGCAGATACTCCCTTTCCAGGATTTCGAGAACGACGAAAAAAGCGACGCCTACAACTGGGGTTATATGCCCGTGAACTTCAATTCGCCCGACGGCTGGTACGCCAGCGAAACCACTGACGCTAGCCGCGTGGTCGAATGCAAGAAGACGATCGACGCGTTCCATCGCAACGGCATTAAGGTCGTCATGGACGTTGTTTACAACCATACGGCGGAAGGCAACGAACAGGTGCGTCACAGCTTCAACGCGCTGGCGCCGAGTTATTACTATCGCGTTAAATTGAACGGCGATTACTGGAACGGCTCGGGATGCGGCAACGAATTCAAGTCGGAATCGTATATGGGACGCAAGTTCTTAATAGACTCGCTCAAATACTGGGTGAAGGAATATAAGATCGACGGCTTCCGTTTCGACCTGATGGGCCTCATCGATACCGATAGCGTTTACCTTCTTACCGAAGAGTTAAAAAAGATAAATCCGGATATTTTTGTTTACGGCGAGCCCTGGGCAGCCAGTTCGGCCGGGATCGAGCCGACCGTCAAGGGCGCGCAGCGCGATAGAGGATTCGCGGTTTTCAACGACATATTCCGCGACGCCATAAAGGGCTCGGTCTGGAACGATAAAGGCGGCTACGTGCAGGGAACGGTCGGTGTTGAAAATATAGAGCGCGGCGCAATAGGCAGCATTTTAGATTTTGCGGCGTCTCCGCTCGAAACCATCAATTACTGCGAGGCCCACGACAACCGTACTTTATACGATAAGCTGCTGCATACGACGGGCTACGACAAGTCGATGACATCCGAAAAGATCGAAAAGATGCATAAACTCGCCTGCTTTCTGGTGCTCACCTCGCAGGGCGTGCCGTTCATACACGCCGGCCAGGAAATGATGCGCTCTAAAGACGGCGAGGAGAACAGCTATAACAAGCCGGACAATATCAATAAGATAAGCTGGGATCTGAAGATCGAAAACGCCGGCGTCGTGGAACTCGTAAAAGAGCTTATCGCGCTCAGGAACGCGCATCCGATGCTGCGCATGAAAACTGCCGCGCAGATACACGATAACGTGAAATTTCTGACGCACGACCTGAAGCTGCCCGTTGCGGCTAAGTGTCTCGCCTACCTTATCAGGCGCGGCGAACTGAACGACGAGTGGAAGGCCATACTGATTCTGGCCAATCCTCGCCGTGACACGATAAAATTCATACTGCCCGAGGAAAACTGGAAGGTATTTTACCACGACGGCAAGTTCAGGCCCTTTGTTAAAATAGACAGCCGCCTTCCGGAAATAGAACTGGCCCCGATCTCGTCGGCCATTTTGTACGCGGAATAGATAATAAAACTTCCATATTTTATTTGGCGCGGTCAATAATAGTGGAGAGTTGAGAGTGGAGAACGGAGAGTCAAGGACTTTTGAAGATAAGATTTTTTTACATCAGAAGTTTTTTTAAAAAATAAAAAAATCCTTTAGTTCTCAACTCTCCACTCTGAACTCTCAACTTTAAAAAAGTGTACGTTCGAGAGGAAGATATTTTTGCAAAAATTCCTGGATATCATCGATAAAGTTTTATTCTTTTTTCTGCTTGCGTTCGTTTTCGCCCTGCCGTCATTTTTCGCGCGGATGTGTTATTCGCACTGCATAGCGCCTAAGGAATTCGCTATCTACGCGGGAGCGGCGGTCGGCGGCCTGCTTTTTTCGCTGCTGCTGATGCTGAAAAAAAATGGCCCGTCTTTCAGAGTTCCCGCCGGCGTGGTGCTGGCGGCGCTGTTCGTCGCTTCGCTTTCGCTTTCATTCATCGCCACTCCCTCGCCGCAGCTTTCGCTGGTCAAACTACATTATTATATCGTGATAGGCCTGTGGGCCTCGCTTTATCTTTATTCGTCACATGAAAGCCCCGATAGGATAGAAGCGTTCCTGACGGCGATACTGCTCTCGGGCGTCTTTCCGGCGCTGGTGCTCGCCGGCGAGGCCTTCGGCATCGGCGCCCTTAAGATCTGGCAGAACATCGATGCGACCGGCCTTACCACCCGTCAGACATATGTTTCGACATTCGGCAACCCTGATTTCGCCGCGCCGTTTTTCGGCGTTCTTTGCGCGCTTAATATAAGGTTTATGCTTTTCCGGAGCGACGGCTGGAAAAAAGCCCCGCTATGGGCGCTGCAGTTCTTATACGCCGCGGCGCTTTTCATACCGCTTTGCAGATCGTCGCAGATAGCCTTCGCGGCCTGTCTGGCGCTTTATTTTTTTATAATAAGCAGGACCGCGCCGAAAAAAATTCCGGCGCTTATAAATATCATCGTCTCGTTTTTCGCCGTCATATTTTTTATTCAGCTCAAAGATATGCTTTCGGCTTCGGGTGAAACGCTGATTTCACGGGCGTTCGACCTGTTTTTCAGCGGCGAGACCGCTTCGAAGAGACTTTATATGCTCGCGGTCGGCTGGCAGATCATAAAGGCTAATTTTTATTTCGGCGCGGGCCTGAACGTTATGCTTATGATTTTTCCGCTTTACGCGCAGAGGATCGACCAGTCGTCGCCTCTGTGGGACGGCATACCAAATCTTTTCAATCCGTCGCATCTGCACAATGAATTCTTCAATATTTTCGCCCAGAGCGGCGTATTGTCCTTCCTGCTTTTTGTTCTGCTGGCTACTTCTATGATTTATTTTCCGCTCAGAACGGCCCTCGGCAGAGGCGAAAAGAGCGAGCACGCGGCCGCGCTGACGTGTATTTCGGTTTATCTTCTGATCGATTCGTGTTTTAATGTGACGCTTTCGCTGCCGCATCTTTTATTCCTTTTCGCCGTTTCCGGCGCGCTCGCCTTTAACGCCTGCCAGTTCGATAAGAACCAGTATTTCACCTTCGGCATAAGCGGGGGCTTTTACCGGCTGGTGGCCGGTCTTCTGATAATACTGTTCTCTTTTTTGAGCGCGATATTCGGCATCAAGTACATAAAAGCCGACTGGTGCCTCATGCAGGGTAAAATTTACCAGGTGAGCGAAGATGATGATAAAGCCCTCAAATTTTATCAAATGTCGTCAAGCCTTTTAGCCGAACGCACCGAGCCGCATGTTTTCACCGCCGACATCCATAAAACGAACGGCCGTTTCGCCGAGGCCGCGGAGGCGCTTATAAAGGCGACCAATATCAACCTTTCGCTGCCGGTGGTTTACGAGCTCGCGCAGATCGCCATAAGGCATATGGACCTCAACTCCGAGTTCCGCTATCTTTATTTCCTTACGCGCTCGTATCCGCGTTTCGACGAG
The DNA here is from genome assembly GCA_001791795.1 of Candidatus Wallbacteria bacterium GWC2_49_35. Taxonomy (GTDB): domain Bacteria; phylum Muiribacteriota; class UBA9980; order UBA9980; family UBA9980; genus UBA9980. The sequence continues at coordinate 3,955 of MGFH01000165.1, read as the reverse complement.
CCGCACTATCTGCTCGGCCTGAGGTACATGAAAGAAAAAACCTTAAACCCGAAGGCCCGCGCCGAGGCGGCGGCTTGTTTCGAGCGCGCCCTGAAGATAAACCCGAAACATATAAGCGCGAGAATGTCGCTGGCCGAAGTTAATTATGAAATGATGAAATATCGAAAGGCGGCGGAGGATATCGACGAGGCGCTCAAAATATCGCCGGGGCTTAAAAACGCCTTTTACTTAAGGTCGCTTTTAAAGGGTTTCTTCTACGACGAGTTTTAAATTCCCAGGAATATTTAAAATTTCGAATATACGGAGAGTTGAATATGCTTGAACTTATTTATAAGCCGTCATCGGCGTTCATGGTCTTTATGTGCCTGATCTCGTTCCATTTCTTTCCGGTTTCCGCTCTCGCCGCGGACGTCGCCGCGGCTTTCTCTTTCCCGCCTAACGATTCGGCCGCTAAACTGCCGCTTAATATAGATGTGTGTCTTATCGACAATTTCAAAACGGCCGAGATCGTCGTTAAAGGCGGTTTCACCATGACCGCCTTTCCGGCTTCTCCCGAAAAAAAGCCTTTCCGGCTGTCAGCTTCGGGCATGAGGCTTGCGGTCGACAGGATAACCGAATCGAAACCGGCCGTGGTAAAATATTACGCCATATTGAAAACCTTCTCTTATTCGCACGCTTTCCGCGACGATAAAAAAGCGGGCGTTATCGAAACGCTCTCGGAATTTTCCGCGAAGTTCGGCAGACTGGATTTTTTCACTTACGGCTGCGTTCTTTCGCCGGCGAACGGCGCCTTCGATATCGACGTGAGGACGCTGTTCGCGGCCAGCGGGCCTTTCGAGACCGAAAAGGAGTGCCGCGCCTTCTGCGACGGCGTCCGTGAAAAACATAAAACTCCGGCTTTCGCTCATCCCGTGCGCGAAAAACGGCCGGTCTGCGTCTTCAGCGTTATCGCCGAACCACTGGCGCACGCCGGCGCGGCAGCTTTTAAGGCCGCGTCGCTCGAAGACATCGCGCGGATCGAACTTTCGGCCTCGAACGAGATACTGGTAAAAAACATGGAATTCGGCCGCGGCGACAGCTGGCACAATTTCAAAGACGCCCGCTATGTAGGTTCGCTGAAGATCTCCGCCGACAACGCAGGCCTCATTCAGATGGTTAACAACATAAGCTTCGACGAACTGCTGAAAGTGGTTGTGCCGTCCGAAATAGAGCCGCGCTCGCCCTATCAGGCCGTGTGCGCGCAGGCCGTGGCGGCCCGCTCCGAGGTGCTCGCGAAATTCAGGACGCGCCATACCGAATCCGATTACGACTTCTGTTCGGGCACGCACTGCCAGGCCTACGGCGGGATCGCCAACAGGCGTGAAGATTCCGACCGGGCCGTCGAGGAGACCAGCGGAAAAATAGTTTTTTCAAACGGCCATATCGTCGATACCGTTTATCATGCCAACTGCGGAGGCGTCACCGAGGACTCTAACAAAATATGGAGCGCGCCCTTCGATCCGGCGCTGGTAAAGATCAACGATTCCACTGCGGAGGCGGCGCTCGAGCTCGAGACCGACGAAGCCGCGCTCAGGGCTTTCATTTTAAAACCGCCGCCGTCCTACTGTTCTGTTCCCGGCGCGTGCGCCAATCCCGATAAATTTAGATGGAAGCGCGAGTTCGGGCAGAAAGAGATCGACGAAATGATCAAAAAGCAGTTCGACATCGGCCGCCTCGAAACAATTGAAATTATAGGCCGCGGCCGCTCCGGACGCGTCATATCGATAGAACTTAAAGGCTCGAAAAAAAGCGAAAAAGTATATAAGGAACTGCCTATACGAAAATTATTCGGCATGCTGCGCTCGTCGCTTTTCACGCTTGCTACCGGCGTCAATGGCGCCGGAGAAAAGCGCTTCGTGTTCAGGGGCGCCGGATGGGGCCATGGCGTTGGAATGTGCCAGGACGGCGCGAAAGGCATGGCGATACTCGGCAGGACTTTTGAAGAAATACTGCTGCACTATTACTCGAATTCAAAGATATTGAATTTTAATTGAAGCGTTTGGCCGCGTCCGCCGAAATATCTTTCAGCCTGTCCTATTCAATAATATTCATCACGCGGTGGTCCGAAGCCTTGAGCGGCGAATTGGCCTTTACGTATTCGATGAAGGCGTCCCTTAAATAAAAGCCGTTGTCTTTAAGGTTTTTGGCGTTTTTGAAAAAGAGACTTCCGTTCTGGTTGCCTTCGGCGAGATAAGAAATGGTCGACATTTTATATGTTTTTGCCATGTCGATGGGAGCGCCGTTCACCTTGATGTCGCGCGCTTTTTTATTTTTGATATCGAGCGTGAACGAGACGCCCGAATCGAATTGGTATCCTGAAACCGTCCCGTATTTTTCAACTATGAAATTGAATATAGCCGCTATGTCGCTCCCCTTGAGCTCCATGGTGGCTATGCTGTTGTCGAAAGGCAGGATCTTCAGCGCCGTGGCTATAGTTATATCGCCGGCTGGAAGCATGTCGCGTATCCCGCCCGAGTTGATTATCGAAATGTCGGCCGCTCCGGATTTTTTTAAAATATCGCAAATCAGGATTCCGAGCGGAAGGTCGCGCTTGTGCCTTTCATCGTCGGTATAGGTCATGTCCGCGCTCGAAACTCCGAGTTTTATATTGACCTTTTCGGCCATCTGCTTTTCGTATTCTTTGATCATGAGCGATACCGGCGAACTTTCATCGGCGGTCACGCTTTTATCCATAAGGTTAAGCCCGCCTTCGTACCTGAGTATTTTTTTCGTTTTCGGGTCTATTTCAAGATCGAGTTTTCCGACGTAAACGCCCCATTTAAAGCCCTGCAGGACGATCGTTCCGCCGGCGCCGTTTTTCGCGCCGTTTCTGATTATTTCCGGTTTCATAAGGATGGTGTTGGTGTGCCCGCCGACTATTATATCGATATCCCTGACCTTTTTAGCGAAGTCGAGGTCGGGCTCGTATCCTAAATGCGACAGCAGGATGACCAGGTCGGCCTCTTTTTTCAGGCGCTTCGCCAGGCTGCTGATGATTTTTCTCTCGTCGGTCATGTATATTTTATCCAGAAATTTGGCCGGGATCACGTCCCACGCTGTTTTACCGATCGCGCCCATGACGGCGATCTTTATTCCGCCGCGCTCGATAAATTTGTGCGATTCAAAAACATGCCTGTTGGTGCCTTTGTAAAACACGTTGGCGCACAGCATTGGAAAAGAAGCCGATTTCAACTGTTTTAAAAGGTTGTCCAGGCCGTCGTCCACGTCGTGGTTGCCGAGCGTCGAAGCGTCGTAGCCCAGAAGCGAAAAAGAGCGGATGTCGGCTTCGCCTTTGAAAAAAGTGTAAAAAGGCGTACCCTGGAAAATATCGCCCGCGTCGAGAAGAATTACGTTCGCGTTCTCGCTTCTCGCTTTTTTAATGAATTCGTAGTGCCGCGCCGCGCCGCCGAGGTTCTTGCCGATCTCCGGCACGTCGAAGGGCGCCAGGTGAGAATGGATGTCGTTGGTGTGCAATATCGTCAGTTTGGTCGGCGCGCCGTCAGCAACCGCCGGAACCGGAATTAAGGCCGTGTAAAAGAAGGCCGCTAAGAGAAGTATCTGAATGGCGTAAAACCTGTTCTGGGAATTATTGTGGCGTTTCATGGATCATATCCCTCGAATCATCTTTATTTCGGCGTAAAAAACGGTCAGGCGCCCCCGCCGCGGGGCCGCTTAAAAAGATTCAGTCGTTGCCGATTATCTTATCACATATTAACGCGCCGTGTCAATCCGGAATTATTAAATAAAACCCTTGACCGTTTTATAAATTTAGATTATAATATAGCGGTTAATCAGCGGAATTGGAGGGCGGTTAAATGGCTTATAAATGCTCGGCGTGCGGCAATAACATATCCGAATATTCATATATTTGCTCCGGATGCGGAAAAGTGTGCAAGGAAAAAGTGGTAAAACTCTC
>MGFH01000164.1:43076-62249 GCA_001791795.1 Candidatus Wallbacteria bacterium GWC2_49_35 | reverse complement strand
CGGCGATTATCAGGGGATAGGCGCCGCTGATATACGAAAGCAGGTAAAAGGCGAGCGCGTTTTTTTTATCAGTGAAGTAAAGCGCGGCGGCGAGGAAGAAAAGTCCGGCGGCGATACGTATGAGAAGGCTTTTAATTTCAGAGTATCCGTCAGATCCGTGTTCGTGTTCGTCTTCTTCATGGTCATGCGCGTGCGGCGAATGGCGGCTGGCGGGATCGGTGGCGACGGCCGGTTCGACGACGACGCCGTCTTCGATGGCAGAAACTATCGCCTGAATCTCTTCGGCGCCGATGGCGGCGGTTTCTTCGGCGGTAACGCTCAGGATGCCGCTTAGAAAATTAATGGAAGCGTTTTTAACGCCCGGGCGGGCGTTAATTTTTCCCTCGATCCTGGCGGCACATGCGGCGCAGTCGAGTCCTTTAAGGTAATAGTCGGTTTTGATCTGAGCACCCCGTAGCAATGTAAAATAATACGGGTAATTTTAACAGAAAAATCACTGAAATGCAACCTTTTAAGCAAAGATAAAATTTTTCATTTTTTACTTGATTAAAAGAAGCATATATAGTAAAATCAACTGACTCAAATTAGTGAACACTGATTGTCTTATAAATGAGACTGTGTTGTCGCGGGCTTATCAGGCAGTCCCGTTAATGATGCTGAAATATTCCCGCGGCTTTAAATATTGCGAAGTATTTGATAAAATCAGGCGGAGCTTTCATGGATAATATTGAATCTTTGGTTCTGGAAAATATAGGAGTAGCGGTTTACGCCTGCGACTCCGAGCTGAACCTGACTTATCTTAACGGCAGTTGCGCAGGACTGGCGGGCCTGAACGCCTCCGATGCGTCCGGCCGAAAGTGCTATGATGTATTCGGCGACGGGCACTGCTCCCAAATGCAGCCCTGCCCGGCTAAAATAGCGATGCAGAACCTGCAGCCGGCCGCATCGTCTGATATCAGTTATAAAACTCCGGCGGGCGTGCTGAAGCAGATCCGCAGAAGCGCCGTTCCGATAATAAACGGGGGCGTGGCCGACGGCGCGATAGTATATCTTCACGATACCGCAAACGACAACCGGCCGGAACAGATAAATATTGTCAAAAGTCATTTCGTCTCGAACCTGGGATACGAAATAAGAACGCCGATGACCAATATCATGGGATTTACAGAAATGCTCACCCAGACGAATCTTAACCCCGACCAGGCGAAACTGGCAGGCCACATCAAAACAAGCAGCGAGTCGCTGCTTTCGATCATCACTTCGCTTCTGGAATATTCGAGGTTAGAATCAGACGAGGCGACACTGGAATCGAACGAGTTCAGTTTCAAGCAGCTGATCTTCGAGGCCGTCAACCTTCTAATGGAAAAAGCCGTTCAAAAATCTTTAAAAATATATTATACTATCGACTCAAATCTTAAATACAATCTCCGCGGCGACGACGCGAAGTTAAAAATAGTACTTCTCAATTTGCTCGACAACGCCATAAAATTTTCGGCACAGGGCGAAATAAGGATCAGCCTGTCGGTTGAATCCGAAACCGCTGAAACCGCTCTTATAAAAGTCGAGATCAGCGATCAGGGCATCGGCGTGGCCAAAGAAAATCTCGACGGCATTTTCCTGCCGTTCTATCAGGTAGATAACGGCATAACGCGCGAACACCACGGCATCGGCCTTGGACTGACGCTCGCTGAACACTACGTCAAAATGATGGGCGGCGAAAAGATTCACGCGGAAAGCGCCGCCGGCTCAGGCAGCCGGTTTCACTTTTCAATTAATTTCACCAGAGCGGCATCGGCCAAAAAAAATGACGGCGGTGCATCTGCTGCGGCTGAAAAACAAAGTTACAGCATATGCCGTAAAATTCTGGTGGTAGAAGATAATTACCTCAACATCGAAGTCATATGCAGGCTTCTAAAGATATGTGAATGCGATTATCAGGTTGTTGAAAACGGATTGCAGGCCCTGGACACGATAAAAAGCGGCGGCCGGTTCGACGCGATCCTTATGGATATAAACCTGCCGGAAATCAGCGGCATAGAAACCGCGAAAATGATAAGGGCGCTGGGATGCGTCACTCCGATAATAGCCGTAACGGCTTACACCTCGGCCAACGACAAAATGCTGTGCCTGAACGCCGGAATGAACGATTACCTGATAAAACCAATAAATTTCAATCTGCTCGTCAACTCGATCAAAACGCATTGTTCCGGCTCGCCAGTAAAGTGACCGGATATAAATAAAGCAAAACCTGATGATAATATAAACAAAAACAGGGCCGGCCCGAAGGCGGTCCTGTTTTTGTTTGATTTCAACATAAATTCAAATGTTATTTCTTGAGTTCGAATGTAACGCGATAGCCTTTTCCGGTGCCGCTTTCGATAACGCTCAGCTTTCCTTCTTTTAAAAGCCAGCCGAGCGCCATTCCAAGTTTTTCGGATTCCATGCCGGCGGACTCATTTTCAAAAATAACCTTTTTGATCTGCTTGAATCCGGTGGCGCCGTTATCGTTGAGATGATTCCATACTTTTCCGGCTAACGAACCTATCAATGTATCCATTTAGAACCTCCGATAAATATTAATTGCAAATAAATGTAAGCAAGTTTTATGCCGTAATTTTCATCCCATTTTACGGGGAATCACATGACTTCATGCCCAAAAAAAGAACACTTCACATCACAAGTGATTAGTTTATGAACAACTCACTGTTTAAAATTTTATGCTTTCCAACAACCGGAAAAGCACTCAATACGCAACAAATCGGAGGCTTTTCGTTACAATTCAAGATATGCTGTATTTTTCGATTTTAGTTCTGAGAGTATTGCGGTTAATGCCCAAAAACTTTGATGTTTTGACCTGATTGCCTTTGAATTTTTTAAGAACGCCGGCGATCAGTATTTTTTCCAGCTGATTGATGACTTCGTCGTAAAAATCTGTTTTTTCTATATTGCCCATCGCCGAAAGTTTTACGGTTATAAGCTGCGAAGTGAGAGCTTCGATCTTAGAAAGCAGTTCTTCTTCCTGCCCCTGCGTACCGGCCGTTTCAGTTTCATCCTGAATTTCGCCGGCCGCATTGGGATCGGGGGTTTCAGTCTTGAGCGATTCTAAAGCCGGTATTTTTGACTGCGATTGGGAATCCGCGGCGGGCTGAGACGAAGCGAGGCGCCGCCCCTCGTATCTGGCGACGATCTCGGCCGGAATGTGTTCCAAAAGCAGCGTGTTGTCACGGCATATAGCGACCGCGCTTTCAACGACGTTTTTAAGTTCGCGGATATTACCTGGCCAGTCGTATTTGAAGAAAAACTCCATAACTTCGGGAGAAACGCTCAGTATCTTTTTGTTGAGTTCCTTATTGTAGGTCTCGATGAAATAATCGGCAAGGCTTTTTATATCCTCTCGTCTTTCGCGCAGAGACGGTATGTGTATCGATATAACCTTGAGGCGGTGGTAGAGATCTTCTCTTAATTTGCCTTCCGTGAGTGCTTTTTCAAGATCGATATTGGTGGCGGCGATTATTCGCGGATCTACTTTGACCACTTCGTTTCCGCCGACCCTGACGATCTCCTTTTCCTGCAGCACGCGCAGAAATTTGGTCTGCATTTCCAGTCCCATTTCGGCTACCTCGTCTAAAAACAAAGTCCCTCCGCTGGCCAGTTCGAATTTGCCAATCTTTTTATTGATAGCGCCGGTGAATGAACCTTTTTCGTGCCCGAAAAGTTCAGATTCGATGAGCGTTTCAGGAATAGCCGAACAGTTTATCGCGATGAACGCCTTTTCGGCGCGCGGGCTGTTGGCATGTATTACCCTGGCGATTATTTCTTTGCCAGATCCGCTTTCGCCGGTAATCATAACGGCGACATGGCTGTCCGATATTTTTCCGATCAGTTTGTAGACTTCCTGCATTTTCGGCGAGTTGCCTATTATCCTGAATTCGGAGGCGCTGGCCGAGAGTACGCTTTCGCTCTGGGCCGCCGGCACGCTCGTTGTAATCAGATCATAAGCGGAATAGGCTTTTTTAATGAGCATTAAAATATTGTCGTTATCGAAAGGTTTTTTTAAAAAATCATACGCGCCGGATTTCATCGCCTCAATGGTTTTTTCCATGTCGGCGAATGCGGTGACGACGATAACGAATGTATTTTCCTTTACTTTTTTAATTTCCTTCAATAATTCAAGGCCGTTCATTCCCGGCATTTTTATATCTATCACGCAGACCGGCGGCTTATGTTTTTTAAAAAGCTCGAGTGCTTCGACGCCGTCGCGCGCCAGGATCGGCTCGTAGTTATTGGTGGTCAGTAAATTTTCGAACGCCAGCCTGATCGTATTTTCATCATCGGCTACAAGAATTTTTGGCTTTTGAACGCTATTCAATGCTGCCTCCCGTTTTTTTAGTTAAATTAAAAGATAACATAACCTAAAAAGAATGTCAAGAGAGTTAAATGTTAAAAAGTTAAAAGTTAAAAACGCAGGTTTTTATCCGCGTTCAAAAAAAGCATGAAAAACAAAGATAGCGGGCGTAAAAAAATGCTTGAAAATTTGACGGGGAATGTGTTATACTGACGCAAGAAATCACGGCGAAAATTATTCCCGTGAAACCATTCCATTTTAAACACAGAAAGGCAAAATCAGGTTCATTTCCATGAGCGACATTAACGAACAGGCCAATTCCATAAAAGAAAAATTAATCAGTTTCATGAAAACCCGCGAGATGGGTGATCCCATATTCAATAACACCATGCAGATGATCGCAAAACTGAAAAACGCTCAGAGCGAAGCTTTAAAGTTATCCAACGACCTGAACCAGAACCGCGATAACCCCGCGCTGATACAATCGGCGCAGGCGGCCGCCGCAAGGCTTCAGAAGATAGTCGAAGAATGCGAAAACTATATCGCGCCGAGGCTCAGAACCTCCAAACCTTCAGAAGCGGCTCACTCAGACAAGGTCATAGCGGTGCCTAAAGAACTAACATTCGTCTCCATCGACGTCCAGGGCTCTGAAGACCTGAAACAGGGCGAGGACGCGGCAAAAGTTAGCAAAGCGTTTGCGAATTACTTCGCCATGGTCGAAAAGCTGATGCGCGAAAACAACGTAAAAAAATTCAGCTGGGCCGGCGACGGCTTTATCGCCTATTTCGATTCCGCTGAAAATTCCATTATCGCAGCTATCGCTCTCATGTGTTCGCTGCCGGTATTTAACCTCGCGCAGAACCCTCTGGCTAAAAACTTCAGGATCAGAGTAGGCATCTCGACGGGCGAAGATTATTTCGACGAAAAAAGCGAGATCGGCAAAATGACCTCGAAGATTATCGACATGGCCGGCTATCTGCAGAAAAAGGCCGAAATAAAAACGGGCGTTAAAACCCTCTATCGCGCGCTGGTTTCAACCAATACGATCTTAAAAATACATAAGCACTTTAATTTTCAGAGAACTCTTAAACTCGAAAAACATCTCGTAGAGGCCGATGAAAGCAAGAACGTCCAGCAGATGAGCGCTTTCGAAATAATTATCTGAGCGTTCCTCCTTAATTTTTACGTAATTCGTCAAGATCATACAACATTATAAAGTCACAAAAACGCCGCGCAAATTTTTCACACGAAAAAATTACGCGGCGTTTTTTTCATCCCTCCGGGCTGAAAAACCATGCAGATATGCTTTTGTTTTATGGCATGCATTTTGCGTTAATTAGAACAAAACTTAAAAATAAAAACGGAGGTATTTTATGTGCAGAGAAAACATCGTCAGAATGGTTGCCGGAACATTCATCCTCGCGAGCCTGGCGCTCGCCCATTATTACTCGCCTTTATTTCTTTACTTTACGGCGTTCGTCGGATTTAACCTTCTTCAGTCGTCTTTCACCAACTTCTGCCCGCTCGAGATCGTGCTGAAAAAAATGGGATTTAAAAATTGCGCCAACTGATAAAAATATTCACAACCTGATATTATATTCTTTGACAAACTTTAAAAATTATGTTATATTCATAATAATTTATATACGTACACCGTGAGTTAATAAACCCGCGTGATTTGAACGGTTTTATTGAATAAAATTAATTAAATAAAAATTTTGATAAGGAAGTGGTATCAGGTGGATATCCTCACAGCGAAGGGCAATATCGAATCAGGCGATATGGGCGCGATGAAAGAAAGCGTCGATTTTTTAAAGAACGAAGGCACGAGCGAACATATAGAACTGCTCAAACAGACAAAACTGAAGCTGCCTATATATGAAACGGTCCTGCTCGAAAGTATCGATGCGGCAGTCGACGCGATCACCGCCCGCGGCATTAACGCGAATCAGCCTCAGTCCGCCGAACCGGCGAACCAGACCTCCACGATCGATCTTACAAAGAAGCCGGACGCCCAGTTTCCCGAAACGCCGGCCGAGCCTGTCAACGCCCCCGGAGCGAACGCGGCGGGCGGAGCGGGCGTCGAGCCCGACACAAACGGTTATTCGAAGCCGAACGACTTTCCCCAGAACGAATATCTCGATAAAGTTAAAGATATCTGGGAAAAGGGAAAAAGCGCGGCCATAAAGAACGCTACTCTTATAAAAATGAAATCCCAGCTTAATACCATAAAAAACGACAAGATCGTCCAGCTGAAGCACCTCGGCGAAACGGCCCACGGCTGTTTTATTGAAACCGGCTGCGGCGTCGCCTTTATCGACGAAAGCATCGCCAATATAAACGATGTAGACAAAAAAATAGCCAGAAAACAGGAAGACGAAAAAGAGATCGAAGAAAGCCGCGCTGAAGGCGGCTTCTGGAACGTGGTTAAGTCTTCCATCTCCAAGTTCGCGGGCTATACTAAAATCAAACTCGACATTTCGATACTTCAGAGCAATCGCGAAAGCAAACTTTCGGCGCTCGGCCAGCTTATCTACGACCGGCTCGGCGATTGCGAACAGGTCATCGCCAGGCAGACCGCGATCGGCGACGTGCTTGCCACAATTAAAGACCTCGACCGCCAGCGCGAGGAAAAAGAATCGGAAATAACGGAAATATCACAGTCAGAATAATTTAAGCGAATGTCACAATACCTGACGGCCTACCTTGAAAAAAGCTCGATGGAACAGCGGCACGATTATGCCCTGCGCGTAATATACGCCAATTTCTGTTTCATAAAAAACGAGCCGCAGAAAGCACTTTCCATGTTGCGCACCCTCGCGCGCGACGCGGCAAGTTCCGACTACGGAGAATACGCCAAATTCACGCTAAATTTAAATTCATGCTTCGACGATTCGAACCGCCCGGAAATCTACTATAAATCATATGAGCAGATAGCCCAGGCGATTTTCGATAAAAAAAACAGGCATAAATGGGACGATAAAGCGATAACCGAATATACGGCCATGCTCAGGGGGCGCGCATCTGAAAAATGGGCGCCTTTCAGCTTTATAGAACTTCTCGAGCATTTCTACCTGAACGAAGACTACCAGACGGCTATAATCGCCGCTGAATTCGTCACCGCCAATTATCCGCAGTCATGGTGGGACGCCAAAGCCCGCGCCCGCAGGCTCGACATCGAATACGGCGCCCTGATAGCGAAGTTCAAAAGATATAAAGAGCTCGGCAGGATGATGGAGTTCAAGAAGGGCTGCGGCGCGCTACAGGAACAGGCCGATATCGACGAAAAACTTCTTCTCGAAGGCCAGATAAAAGAATCGACGGCTGAATTCGAAGAAAGCGTCATAAATCTGGCGCAGCGGTATAAAAGTTTTAAGGTAGCGCGAGAGCCGTTTTTCAAGCTCTCATATATTTTCGAAGAAAGCGGCAGCCAGCGCGACGTTTTAAGGGTACTCTCTCACGTCAACAACAACTTCAACGAATATCCGGACGGCGCCAAGGCGCATTTCGAAATAGGGATGTACTATTTCAGAAGCGAAAACTACCAGCTGGCGCTTCAGTTCTTCAACAATTATCTCATCGATTATGAAAATGGACGCGAAGCGGCGCAGGCGACGTTCATGACCGGAAAAACCCTGCAGATGCAGAACCGCCTCACCGAAGCGATATCTTTTTATAAAAAGGCGCTCGCGGCGGGCGAGCCCGTATGGATACGGGAGGCTTCCAACTCCGCGCTCGAGGTCTGCAAGACCTATTACAACGCAAAAAAATACCAGGACGCGCTCGGATTTTTAAGCGACATGCGCGCGGGCAAGTTCGACGAGGGGGTCATGGCGGAAGCGGCTTATCTCGAGGGCAGCTGCAACCGCGAACTTTCCTTCACCGCCCCCAATCCGGCTGAAGCCCGCAAATTTCTCGGCCGGGCGACCGATAATTTCAGCCACCTTATGCAACGGTATCCGGAATCGTCCCAGGCGTCGCTCGCCTCGGCCGCTCTCGATGAGATACGCAGCGGGCGCATCAGCGATTCCATGCTTATAGCGCGCATATCCAACGCGATAATAGCCTTTTTCGTCCTGGGGTTTTTCATATTGCTCGGCGTAAGTTATTCGCGGCAGGACGAGCCGCTTTTTTATTTTATATTCGCTCTGCAGGCCGGATTTGTGACCGTCATTTTTTTCACGGCGCTGTCGTTCAAGTTCTTCGGCAAGCTCTGGGAAATATTATTCGGGTAGACGGACCGCCGTGTGCGCGCCCCGCGCTTAAGATATTTTCAATAAAAAGGCACGCGCCTTATAAAAATAGAAAGAAGTTGAAATCATTTGAAAGAAAAAACGAAAAAAACAGAAATTAAACCCGTTGAAAAAAAAGGCGTTTCTAAAGTCCACGCAAAAACGCCGGCACCTTCAAAATCAAAAAAACTGCAGGCTAATAACGTGATCGGAATCATCGGCGCGGGAAAAATCGGCGAGGCCATCATCTCCGGCCTTTTAGACCAGAAGGTCAAAAGCCGCTCGGAAATAATCGCGACGGCCAAATCCGCCAGGCGGGCCGCATACATAAAAGAAAACTTCAACATAGCCTGCAATAACGACAATCGCGAACTCATAAACAAATGCGGGGTCATAATACTCGCGGTCAAGCCGCAGGTAATTTCTTCCGTGCTCAGCGAAATAGCTCCGCACATAAAGGAAGGCCAGCTCATAATTTCGGTCGCCGCGGGCGTCACTACTTTTTTCATTGAATCTTTCCTGCGGTCTAAAAATCCAGTCATAAGAGCGATGCCGAACCTCTGCTGCCAGGTCAACGCCGGAATGACGGCATTTTCCAAAGGCTCGAACGCCGGCGACGAACACGTCGAAACGGCTATAAAACTTTTCGAACCGGTTTCGCGCGTGGTCGTGCTCGAAGAAAAACACCTCGACGCCGTCACCGGCCTTTCAGGATCCGGACCGGCCTATATTTACATAGCCATAGAGGCGCTCGCTGAAGGCGGGGTCAAGGTCGGCCTTCCGCGCGAGGTGGCGACGCTGCTCGCCGCACAGACGGCGCTCGGCGCCGCGCAGATGGTGCTTAAAACCCATTCGCACCCCGCGCTTTTAAAAGACATGGTGACCACGCCGGCGGGCGTCACCATCGACGGCATCATGGAGCTCGAAGAAGGAAAATTCAGGGTAACGCTGATAAAGGCCGTAATGAAAGGCACCGAAAGGTCTAAAGAACTGGTTAAGGTTTAAATAAACCGTTTGTTTTTCACCGAGAAATCTTCTCTCCCCCAGCGTGATATGCCACGGGTACGCAATTAATTAAAACAGGGGTTGAATATGACGAGAAAACTGACCTCCCCCGCCATGAGCAAATGCATCTTATGCTATTCTTGCATGCTGGCCTGCGCGCGCGTAAATTACCGCTCTCATTCGGTCACCAGGTGCGCGCTTAAAATCAGGACCGCCGGCGGCATGTCCGGCAAATATGCGGCCGATATCTGCCGCAGCTGCGAGCGCCCCACCTGCGCCTATGTCTGCCCTACAGGCGCGATGGCCGCTAAAGATGGAGGCGGAGCGCGCCTTATCAAAAGCAAGTGCATAGGCTGCCAAAAATGCGTCGAGGCCTGCAAAATAAATTACCTGCAGTTCGACGACGAATTGAAGCTGCCTTTAATGTGCACCCACTGCGGCATCTGCGTCAAATTCTGCCCGCACGGATGCATAAAGATATCGGAGCCAAAAGACGGAAATGGCGGTGAGATTTAATGCTATACCAGAATTATATCAGAGTTTTATATATCGATCTGAACTCGAAGAAGATCAGATTCGAGCACCGCGAAGACCTCTGCGAATATATAGGAGGCTCCGGGGTTTCGTCAAAACTATTCTCCGAGCTCGTCAAATACGGCGCCGACCCGCTTGCGCCCGAGCAGCCAGTCGTTTTCGCGATAGGGCCGATGTCCACCATATTCCCCGTATGCACCAAAGCGGTCTGCTCCTTCTTCTCACCGCAGACCGGAGAATACGGCGAATCGCACGCCGGCGGGCGTCTCGCTATGGCCATCAGGCTCGCCAACACCGATGCGATAGTCATCACCGGCCGCGCGGAATCGCCGGTTTACATTACGATCAAGCCCGACGACATAATTTTTCACGACGCTGAGGCGCTGTGGGACCTCAAAGTAAGCGAATCCGGCCAGTATATGCGCGCCATGGCCGGCGCGCCCGGAAACCGCAGCATCATAAGAATAGGCCCCGCGGGGGCGAACCTGGTCCCGACGGCTTGCATAAACGTCGACACGTACAGGCACTTCGGCCGCCTTGGCGCGGGAGCCGTTTTCGGCTCTAAAAACCTCAAAGGACTCGTGATCTGCGGTGAGAAAGACTTCACGATCAAAAATCCCGCCGAATATAATAAAATCTACTCCGAAATATACGACAAAGCCACCAAAACCACGCTGATGGCTAAATACCACGAACTCGGCACGCCCAAGAACGTGCTTCCGCTCAACAAGATCAACGCGCTGCCCGCCTATAACCTCAAAAAATCTAACTATGAGTTCGCCGAAAAAATTTCGGGCGAGGCATTCGCCGAAGAGGTCCTGCAGCGAAAGGTTTCCTGCTCCGGATGCCCCATCGGCTGCGTGCACGTCGGCGGGCTCAGAAAACTCTTCGACGCCGGCTACGAATACGAATCGAACGGCGTTTCGTACGATCACGAACTGGTATTCTCACTGGGAAGCCAGCTTGGAATAAAGAACACCACGGGCGTGCTTAACTTAATAAACGAAACCGAGGAAGTCGGCCTTGACGCGATATCCTGCGGCGTGATACTCGGATTCATGACCGAAGCGCTGGAAAGAGGCGATATAAGCGTATCCGAGACGCTCGTCGACCTTAAATTCGGCGATATCGACCGCTACCTCGAAGCTATAAGGCATATCGCGGTTCCGCCGAACGGTTTTTACCGCGACATCGGCCGCGGCCTTTTTAATTTCACCGCCAAAAAGGGCGGAGGAGCATACCAATACGCCCTGCAGCTCGGCGGTCTCGAGATATCGGGTTATTTCACGGGGCCCGCGCACCTGATCGGCGGTATGACCGGCATAAGGCACTCGCATCTTGACAACGCCGGCTATTCGATAGACCAGAAACTTTTAAAGGACGCGGCGAATCTCAGCGCTAAAACGATAGCCGAAAAGATAGTAGCCGAAGAGGTGGTGCGTTCGGTATATACCTCGCTTGTAATATGCCTTTTCGCCAGAGAAGTGTACGATCTCGAAACGGTCTGCCGCGCGCTTTCGACCATCGATATAAAGAAAACCCCGGAAGAACTGAACGCGGTTTCGTCGAAAATTTTGAGGAACAAACTCGATATCAGGGCGAAAATGGGCTTCGATCTGAAAAATTACCCGCTCGCCTCGAGATATTTCGAAACGCCTTCTCCTTACGGCCTGATAAAAAAAGAGTTCACCGACGAGATCATCGGCCACTATAAAGAGCTGATCGGCAGAATCTGACGCGCGGCGGCGCATCGGCGGCCGGGTGGAAACGCCGTTTTATAAAGGCGTAAATATCTGATTGACAATGGATATAAGATAATGTATAATTTCACTCTACTATCATGCAAAATATAAACGAATATTCCGATTTTAAAAATAAAATAATCCGCGTCTACGGAGAGTTGAAAACTTCAGAACTACTTCCAGTAAAGGTTTTTGACGCCGTGATCGACGAGGCGGCGATAGACGAGGCGGCGGCCAACCTTTCGGCCGACCGGTTCGTCGCGAGCGTCTGCGGCCAGATAAAAGCCGGGAAATCGATGCTTTTGAACGACATCATTTTCGGCGCGGAGGTCCTTCCGACGGCCGACACGCCCGAAACGGCCAAAATAACCGAAATATCTTACGCTGAAAATAGCGAGTACATAATTTATTTTTATACGCCCGAAGAGTGGGAGGCGCTCAAGAACTCCCCGGCGAAACTCAACGGTGCCGATACCACTTATTACGAGGCCGTGATCAGGCCCGCGCTCGAAGAAACTGAAAAGACTTCCGGGAAGCGGCTGAACGTCGAAGAGGCCCTCGGGCGCAAAACCGCCCGCGGCTCCGACCTGGCGGGGCTGCGCGATTTCATATCCGTTAAAGGCGTTTTCACGCCGATCGTAAAGGCCGTGCGGATAAAATATCCGGCGGAGATTCTCAAAAACATAACCATAGTGGATACGCCGGGGATAAACGACCCGAACGTGATGCGCTCGCTGATAACCGAAAAATGGATCAACCGCTCCGACGCGGTAATATTCCTTCTGAGCGCGGCGCAGCCTTTCACCGCCGAAGACAGAGTGTTTTTCGACCGGTATCTGGCATCCGTTCCTGTCGATAAAATTTTAATGGCGGTCTCCAAGATAGATCTGGCCGAAGAGGAATCAGAGATAAAAAAATTCGTCAGCGCGTCATTAATAAAAACGCTCGGGAAAAACGGCGAAGCGCTCGCCGCCGGCGAAAGGCTTCACCTGGTCGCTCCCATGTTCTCGCTTTTCAAAAAGTTAAAAGCCTCTGCCGCCGACGGAAAAGTCAAACTTTCCCCGGAACGCTCGCAGGAGATCGAATACCAGTTGGGCGAAAGGCCGCGCTCCTCGCCGGCGCTCAGAAATATCATTGAAAACAACGGCTACATGCCGAATTTCGTCGCGGCGCTCGAAAAAAACCTGATATCGTCGAAAAACGCGCTCCTCGAAAGCCATGTTAAAAAGATCGGGGCCGTATTCGAGTACCATTTACGCAACCTCGAAGCCGAAAACCAAAGAACGACGGAAGCAGTCGCGGCCGCGAAGGCCTCATGCGAAGACGCCCGATCGGCCGCCGCAAAAACCGCCGCGGACAGGAACGCGGCCGCGGGGTTGAAAGAAGATATAAGCGCGGGGCTTAACAGGCTGAACGGCTTTTTCAACCAGCGCGTCGAAGAGATCGCCTCGGACGCCCTGAACAAGACCGTCAAAAACGTTATCGCCGTCCAGAGCATAGCCTCTCTCACCGCGAATCTCGCCTTTGATTCCTACGGGCTGATCGAAACATCATTCAAGGAACTTTACGCCAAATTCAGTGAAAACATTGAAGAATTCAAGGCCGGCGCTCTCGCGCTCGCCCCTAAGCTCGACCCCGCGGACACCGAGATCGCGGTACTGTTCAAAAATACGATAGGCCAGCTTTTCAATAAGATAGACGCCGTGAAGGTCATGCTCGAAGTAAAAAATATAATAAACGCGGGGCTTAACGATAAAACGTTAAAAGAGCTCACCGCCGCCTGGCTTTTTTTCTGGGTCGACGAAAAAAAAACGAAGGATAACTTCAGCGAGCGCGTCAGGGACGTTTTTGCAGGAGATCTGAACCTTCAGCGCGCCATGCTCACCGCCGGCACGGACGCGGTAAGCGCGATAAAAACTTCGCTGGGCCAGCTTTTTTTCAGGTTCGACAACCGCATCGCGGCGCTGAAAAAAACCGAAGACGAATATAATGCCGCAGCGGCCGCGGCGGCCGAAGAAATTAAAAAACTGGCCGCAACGTCGGCCGCCGCCGAAGAGAAAATTAACCTGATAAAGGCGAAACGCGCTTCTATTACAGAAGATCTAAAATGATAAGCGGCGGTTATTCCCGTCCGCTCATTCTATGGAGAATATTATGTTAAATGAATATATCGACGTTAAAAAATTTTCCGAGTTTTACAACATCAATCTCAGCGAATACGTTAAGCATTACGTTTCCAAGGAAATGGACGCGAAGATCAGGCGCAAGATTTACGACCTCGAAGACAGGATAGCCCGCTTCCAGAAGGACGAAGTTTTCGTCAACCTCGTGGTCGCCGGCGAGTATAATTCGGGAAAATCTTCCGTAATCAACTCCATCCTCGGCGAAAAGATAATACCTGTCGGCGCCGAACCCATGACGCTCGCCGTTTCGATATTCAAATACGGCGAAAGGCAGAAAATACTCATCGAGTTTGAGGACGAAACCTTCCGCGAAATATCGTCTGAAGAGTTCGAAAAACTCAAACATACCTCTAAAAACGAACTGGACATGGACGTAAGCAAAATCAAATATATTCATTTCCACTATCCGGAGCCGTACCTGAACAAGGTCAACATCATCGACACTCCCGGATTCAGCACCGCCACGGAAGCGGGCGACGATAAAAAAACCAAGGACGCCATACTCCACAAGGCGGACGTTCTGCTGTGGGTCTTCAACGCCAACAACGGCACGGTCAAAAACTCCGAACTGCAGATACTTAAAGACCTTTTCGAAAAAGTCTTCAATTCGGCCGCCGAAAACGAGATAACAGGCGAGCTTAACATAACCAAAAAGAAAAAACTCAAATTTTTCTGCGTGATAAACCGCGTCGACGAAAAAGGCTCCATAGGAAGCCCGCAAGTCGCCAACGTGGCCGGGGAGTTCGAAAAAGAACTGGCGCACGGCCTCGATTTCAAGATCGATTCGCTCATACCTTATTCCGCGAAAAAAATATTCGAGCACAAGACCGAAATGAAAAAATCGTCCGCAGTCGAGCGCAAAGTCGCCGAACTCATAGGCGACGGCGACGAGCATAAAATAGAGGTGTCAAAATCCTTCTCCGAAAATAAGGACACGAAAATGGTTCTGACCGACAAAGGACAGAAAATAATGGAATGCGAGATAATAAGTTACGACGGCTGGCTTTCGCCGCTCGAAAAGATCAAGGGCGAGCTCGAGTCGATACGCGGAAACGCCAGAAATATCATGGATTATTCGATCATGAACGACCTTTACTCGCTCTATAAAAACATAACTACCATAGCTGATTTCATAATATCGCACAAGATACAGAAAAACGTCGAACGCGGCAATTCGGAAATAGCCTTCATAATAAAATCGCTCAAGGAATACAGGACGGCTTTCCACGAGCGGATAACCCTGTTGAAAAAAGAATTCAACCATCAGGTCTGGCCGATACTGTCGAAGTTCTTCTTCCAGATACAGCCGCAGGAGGGCACGCTCAACATAAAATCGCTCAAGCTGACCGGAAACCACCGCAACGCTCAGGCCCGCAAAAAAGTTTACGACCTGGTCTATTCGGCGTTCAATATAAAAAACCATATAAACGAAGAGACGTCGAAGATCTGCGAAATGCTCGAAGCCTATGACACCACGCGTGAATACCTTCTGCTGCTAGATAAAAGCAGAAAACTTATAAACGATTTCGAAATGGATTATTCTAAAAATGTGGAAGCCTTCGTGGCGGCCCTTTTTGAAAAACTGGAAAAGTTTTATCTGATAGATAAAAGTTTCTCGGGCGACAGGACCAACGATAACATATTCGCCGAAGTGGCGGCCGAACTCGTCACCCACCTGAGCAACGAATTCGTCTTCAGCAAGCCCCTGTGGAAGATCGAGGATTATTACGACGATCTCGTCGTGCTGCTTAAAATAGTCTATCTGCTGGCCACTTCAGACCTGAAGAGCAAGATAGCGGAACTCAACGAAATAAAGGAAGCCCAGGGCAGAAACCTGGCAAAGCTGGAAGAGTCGCTTCAAAAATAAGTGCGCCGGCGCAGGCCCGGATCACGCCAGCGAGAATACGCCCAGCCCGATCCTTCGGCATGCTTCGACTGCGCTTTCGACCGCTATGGCCAGATCTTTCAGGCGGTGGGCGTCGGAACCGATCGCGACGCTGCGGATTCCGCAGTCATAAGCCATTTTCAGCACCTCTTCGACCGGGTTCGTCACGTTCTGCCCGTCGCGGAAGAGCGAAAGATTGATCTCGAAGGTCATTCCTTTTTTAAATACCTTATTGAATATCCTTTCGAAATGGCCGTACGGGATAAGTCCGGCGTCGGCGTAATCGGGGTTGTGCCGGACGCCGTAGCGCTTGTATCCTTCGATGTGCGCAATCGATTTGAAAAGGCCCGAATCTATTATTTTATCGACCTCCGCGAAATAAAAATCGTAGAAGTCCGACGGACTGGTTTGGGTGAATATGATCTCCGCCTCGGAAGGTATCATTATATCGAGGCCGTCGTTGACCAGGTGCACCGAGCCCAGCATATAATCGATCTGGTGTTCGTCCGTCAGCCTTTTTTTCAGAAAATCATGAATGGAGCCGCAGTAGTCGATTTCGAGGCCCGCGAAGACGCGCAGCCCCTTATCGCGGTATCTGGCGTCGGCGGCGCGGACCTCGCCGATGTAGTCGCCGAGCCATCCGCCGGTCACGGGCGTTTTTTCGCCTTTGTGGCGGACGAATCCGAATTTATCCGCGACGGAGGGGATCGCCGTGTAATGCGGCGTGAAGCATATTTCGCTCAATCCTATCGCCAGCGCGCGCTCGCAGTATTCTTCGATGGTGTCGCGGGCGGCGTCGTAAGAGTAATCCGGATGGACGTGGTAATCGGTTTTGAATACGGGCGGCATATGATAAACTCCTGATATTTGATTGGCTTAAATAAAAGCCTGGCGAAAAAGAAAAAAGGCGACCGGAATCGCCTTAATTCAAAAAACTTATTCAGTGGAGCTGATCGGGATCGAACCGACGACCTCTTGCATGCCATGCAAGCGCTCTCCCAAGCTGAGCTACAGCCCCGTAACGGATAATTACGAAGATATTATACCAGATATCGCCGGAATTGTCAACTAAAATGTATTAAAGCGCGGCAAAAAATATAAAGGCTTTTCGACGCTTATATTTTTACGGTTATTCTTTTGAAATCCACTTCGAATTTTTCGTTAATCTTGATAGAATCCTTGTAATCGCGGTGCGATATATCTATCGAGGCGCTTACCTTATTCAGGTTCATCTTGATCTTCTTCAAAAGCGCCTGGACGCTTTCGCCCGGCCTCACGAAATAAAACAGATTATATATTCTCACGGGCAGTTTAGCGAACCGGGCGGAATGGATAACACTCGCCGATTCGTTGGTCTGCGCGGCCGCGTCCGAATGCCAGCCGGCGAAAGGGCTTAGCGATGCGCGATGAACGGCGGTCGTGACTTTCTGCAGGCTGTAAGTGAGATTGAGGAGCTTGGACTCTGAGCTCCTGCTGTTATAAATAAGGATCTCTTTGTTATTGATCGTAGAGGCGCTTTCTACGGTTATATCGGGCGGCGAATGGAATGTCACGTCTATGTCCAGATAAGAAGGCTTTTTGCGCCCGTTGAAAACATCGTCCATAACGAGCATATAATCGCCGTTTATAAGAAGTACGGTCCGCCTGACAAGCGCTTCGATCCCCGCTGAAACATAAGCTTTATGGGTTGAAGAGACCAGGCAGGAGCGGCTGTCCTCGAAATGCCTGAAACTTTCCGGAAGCCGGTATTCGCAGAAGCGGTCGAAATGGGTTTTATTGATCACGACGCAGTTATGGGCTGACAGCGTTTTTTGGTAGCGGCCGATATCGCCGTTTTTAACGAAAAGCGCCGGCCCCGCGTCGCCGATGAAATTGGCTCCGCCGTAGCTCAATATCATGTTGTGCAGGTCGTTATGCGCCAAAAATTCGAGATTTTTGAGCGTGTCTTTTACGCGGGACGATCCGCCGGTATTGAAAACGAAGTGCGTCGCGGCGTTGCCGCGGCCGAAGGAATTCACCGGCGAGGTCAGGGTAAAATATCCGCTTTCAGCGAAGCGCATGGAAGCGGCCTCAGAAATCTCGACCTGAAGGGAATTATAACTTTCTATCGCTTCCTGGCCGAATATCATGGCGATCCCGGATATCTTGCTGCCGCCGGTTAAAAATTTGAGCCCGCCGTCCATAAGCAGATACGAAGCCATTTGAAGGGACGGCTTCAGGTCGACAGGCGAGAATTCGTCGAAGGGCAGGAAAAAATATGAGTAATAATCGGCTATATTCGCCAGCTCGCCGTCAGGCTTCGCCAGGGCCGAAAGATAGCGGCTCATGCGCCCGAAAGCGTCCGTAAATTCAGCGTCATCGAAGGCGGAATTCGGCGCGAACAAGGACTGGGCGCCGCGGGATTTTTTAGATAAAATAAGAGCGTAAAGCAGCGATTTATAAACCGCGAGCTGGAAGGCCGGAGAGGCTGAAACGTGTCCGCCGTCGCGGTTGAACTGGAGCGAAACCTCTTCCTTGAGTTTCTTGTATACCTTCGCTACCGCGGGAGCTATGCGGCCGCCGACCTGAAGCAGCACGCCGTAAATGCAGCTGAGCGAGATTATCCGTTCGTGACGGTTAGCCGCCTGCGGGCGGTTCACGACCCTTTCGTAAATATGGTCGAACTGCCGGTTGAAATATTCATGGAACCCGAGTTCGTTAAATAGGGCGCCGTATTTTTCCTCGATCAGCTCGAACGCCATCAGCCATGAAACGAGGCGTTCCGCGCAGACGGCATCAGACATAAAGTTTATTCCGCAGCCGATCTCGTTTCCGGCCGCGAAACTTTTAAACAGATCGGCTATTTTCAGCGCGTATTGGTCTGCGCCCGTTATGCCGCAGGCAAGCGCGAGCCAGACCCATTCGTTGTTCTTCGCGAACTGCACGCCATAAGGCCATATCCCTTCTTCTTTTTCAGGCCCGGCTCCCAGCGCGTCGTAAAAATCGGCGGACATGTTTTTATAACCGGAAGCGGCCGGCCATCTGGAATAATTGAAATCGTTGTGCCAGTCGATCTGTTCGCCGACCTTAAAATAGACGCCGTTCAGTTCGTATTCGCCGGCGAGTATCGCGTCGGCACGTGATATGATATTTTTAACGAACCCGGGGTTTAGCTGGTTTAATCTGTCCGCCCAGCTGCCGTCCGAAAAAAAGTTGACCAGAAAATAGCCGGAAGGAGCGGAGTCTTTTTTCGGTTTAGAGGCCTGCG
>MGFH01000164.1:11287-43064 GCA_001791795.1 Candidatus Wallbacteria bacterium GWC2_49_35 | reverse complement strand
TTCGGTTTAGAGGCCTGCGAGCCTCCCCTGCTCTTTTTTTCGGGCGTTTTCATCGCTTCGGGATTCAATGAAGGCTCTTTTTTTATTTCTTCTTTTGATTCTTCTTTTATTGTTTCTACAATCGCTTCCGGCTTGATTTCGATTATTAATTCCGGCTTGATTTCGATTATTAATTCCGGTTTTTCTTCGTTTTTGATTTCCGCTTTTATTTCTTCTTTTGATTCAATTTCAGGCTCTTCTTTCAGCGCGGCTTTTTCAAAGATTTTCCCGTTTTCATCCGTTTTCGGTTCTTCTTCTTTTATAACGGAATTCTGTCCTGCGCCCGAAGTGAAAAGCTCGATAATGCTCATATCGCCGCCCACCCGGAGCGGGGCATATTCGAAACCGGCGTCTTTGAGGCCTTCGGAAACGCCTTCAAAGACAAGGTATGCCGAGCGGTTCCCGGCAGAACCGTTAAGCGAAAAGACTGTTTTTGACGAGCATATATAGGGTCCTGAAAAACCCATCTTAATGCATGTGTCGGCGGGGTCGAACCTGGAAACGGCGGCGGCCTCGCGGGCGGTTTCTTCGCAGTCGGCGGCTTTAAGAAGTATTTCGGAAACGACGAACGGCTGCGATCCGTCCAGAGCCGGCCTTGTGAGTTTTATTATAAAATCGGGGCCTGCCGAGGTCCGAAGGCGCTCAAAATCTATGCTCACGCCGTGGCGGCGCCATTTGAATGTGCTACGGGATGTGATCATGGC
Organism: Candidatus Wallbacteria bacterium GWC2_49_35; assembly: GCA_001791795.1. Taxonomy (GTDB): domain Bacteria; phylum Muiribacteriota; class UBA9980; order UBA9980; family UBA9980; genus UBA9980. Next base: position 42,321 of record MGFH01000164.1, on the reverse strand, counting down.
ACATTTAACGAATCGTCTGGAAGCGGTATCGTAAAACTCGACCATGATATGGCGGAAATCGGAATCGTAAAATTCGAATTCTATTATGAACCGCCCGATCTTTTTTCCTGCTCCGCCGAAAACGGCCGCGGCTTTTTTTATATTTCCGGCTATGAACGATCTGATTGTTTTAATCATAAATTTTATGTTAAATTATGGAATACTCGGGAATATAAGCGCCGTCGCCTATTACCTTGAGCAGGCCGCCCTCGATGAAAGTGTAAGGCATCACTTTACAGTTCTGGCCGATAATAGCGTTGACGATCTTCGAGTTTTTTCCGATGAACGAATTATCGAGTATTATAGAACCCAGTATCTGCGCGCCTTCTTCAATTATGCAATGGTTGCCTACCACCGAATGATCGGTTATGGTCGCGCCCGGCTGGACTATGGTCTTCTCGCCGATGGCCGCCATGGAGAGCATCCGGACTTTTTTGCTTATCTGGGCGTTCTCGCCGATGAAAACGCTTCCGCTCTTTTTCACGTCGAGCAGCGCGGGAATATTGACCTTGTCCTCCAGAACGTCTTTATTGGCTTCGAGGTATTTTTTGGGATTGCCGATATCGAGCCAGTAGTCGTTCGAGTTGTAGGCGTGGAACGGAATTTTCTTCTCCAGAAGGGCCGGATAAAGGCCGCGTTCAAGCGAATAATTAACGCCCGCCGGGATCATGTCGAAGATCTCGTTCTCGAAATAATACGCGCCGGCATTGATCATATTAGTGGTGATCTCGTTCGGCCCCGGTTTTTCGACAAACGCGCGGATCCGGTTGTTTTCGTCCGTTTCGACGAGCCCGAACTTCGACGGGTCTGAAACGGGGACCAGCGCGATGGTGACCTTCGACTTCTTTTCCTTGTGCAAATCGAGAAGTTTTTCGAGGTTTATATCCGTCAGAACGTCGCCGTTTAAAATAAACGCCGACTCGCCGTTAAGATGCTTCGACGCGAGTTTCACGGCGCCGCCGGTTCCGAGCGGCTGCGTTTCGAGCGAATAGATGAGCTTTACGCCGAACGCTTCGCCGTCGCCGAGCACTTTTTTGATTGTCTGACTTAAATGGCCCGTGGCAAGTATAATTTCAGTCACACCGTACATCTTAAGCAACTCGATCTGGTATATGAGAAACGGCTTATTGACTATCGGTATTATCGGCTTGGGCGTATTGGCGGTCAGCGGCCGTAGCCTGGTTCCGAAGCCGCCGACAAGAATGATTCCCTTCATATCGATCCCCCGCTTTTATATATTAAATGGCTGTTCCAAAGCAGTATAACATTAACGCTGAGTTATATAATAATAAAATAAAGTCCATTTGTCAACACGCGCGATATATATTTTTTAATACCGCCTTACTTGACTTTTATAAAATTATGAAGTAAAATGAGAAAAAACAAAACGGGTGATATATCTGGCTGATAGTCTTTCCTTTCAAAACCATAAACTTATATCCCTTATCAGCGAACAGGCGAAAATCGCCGAATTCGATACTGTTCTGCATTTCGCTCAGACCTGCAAAACGCTCGAATTCTATAGTTATACGCGCGCGGAAATTCCGCCGCTCATAAGCGGATGGCAGTCGCTGATCGCCGATTACATCAAATCTGACGACATAACCGGCGAAATTGAAAAACTCACGCCCGAAAGCCTTTTAAAACCCGAAAACAATATTCAATTTTCACAGTATTTATCCGTCGTCTTCGCGGATTTCAAAGAAAGATACAACTCGATAATAAGGGAAACCATCCCCTACGACGCTAAAATGTGCGGCGTGCTATACGCGGGCGTCAGCGAAAAGATCGACCGCCTTCAAAAGCGCCTCGCCGGATCAGCCTCGACTCAATCCGCCTGCGGCGGCGCCGCCGGAGAAAAATTCGAAAAATATCACCGGGCGATAAGACTGAATCTCGAATCACTTGAAAACGATCTTAAGGAGTATTTTTCGACGGACGATATGACCGAAACGTTCTTCAAGACGGACGGCGACAGGAAAAAAATCGCGTTGAGCCACAAAAATCTTTCTGCTGATTTCAAGATCAGCGCCGCCGACGCGGTCAATATCTTCGACAGGTTCATTAAAGACGAAAACGTGATAGGCTTTTCGTTAAAAGACACCCATTACGTGGCGGTCAGGCTTTGTTACGATTACCCCATGATCGATTATACAAACCGCTCGTCTCTGCTTGTGGCCAGAATAACTTCTTTCGTGCCCTCTGAACGTGACCTGAAATTCGTCAGGCAGGCGGTAAAATTATTTTATATAGCAAACGAGCGCGTGGTCAGCGAAATTGAAAAAATCATAGGCTCGATCAAGGTCGAACTGCTGAAAAAAATAGCCCTGCCGCACGATACGTTTAAAAACATCGACGGCTACTTCAATTCGCTCTTCGAGATTCTGTGCGTCAACTGCGGCGCGAAATACGCTTTTTTCATATGCGCCGGCGAAATGGACGAATCCGACTCCGTCAAGGCGTACGGCTTTTCCGACGCCCATTGCGGCCTGCTGATAAACCGCCTGGCGCCGGTTCATTCGAAAATAATAAAGTCGGCGTGCGCTCTTCTCGACGACCGGAAGGTCGTTCTCATAAACGACCCGCGCGAAAAATTAAAATTTTTAACTTCCGAAATTTCAAATTTTCCCGAATACGCCTTTAACGAAGCACTTGTCGCGCCGCTGCGCCAGGACGAATCCCTCAGGGGCCTTATGATATTTTTCAACGGCGGCGGCGAAAGCCTTTATCCGCAGAGCGAAATAATCATTGAAGCGGTAAGCGGCTATATCATAAATTTATTGTGCAACTGCCTGACCTGTTTCAAGTTGAAGCAGGAAAGCTCCGACTTCAAGGCCAGGCTCGAAGAGGCCGTCACCAGTGAAAAAATGAAACTGCTCGCGGCCATGTCGACCGGCCTGGCCCATAATTTCAACAACCTCATGGCCGTCATACTCGGCCGGGTGGGGCTTCTCCAGCGTTCCATAACGGATGAAAAGGCTCTGGCCTCCCTTAAAGTGATCGAAGACACTTTAAAAAACGGCGAGGATATCGTTACGCGCCTGCAGGCTTTCATACCCAGAAAATCCGTCACTTCAGGATTTTTGCTTGCCGATATAAATAAACTTGTAGCCGAAGTGGCCGAGATCGCCAAAATGCGCATCCAGGCGGAATCATACCTGAAAAATATAACCATCGATTCCTCCGTCAATCTGGCCAAACTTCCCCAAATTTTTCTGAATTCAGATGAAATACACGAAGCGCTGCTTAATATCGCCTTCAACGCGATCGAAGCCATGCCTCACGGAGGCGACATCTCCTTCGCCTCTTACCTGGAGGGCCCGAACGTCTGCGTTTCGATCAAAGACACCGGTGTCGGAATGAGCAGGGAGGTCCAGCAGAAGGTTTTCACGCCTTTTTTTACCACAAAGGGGCAGATCGGAACCGGCCTCAGCCTTTCATATACCTACGGCGTTATCCTCAAGCACAAAGGTAATGTAGTCATAAAAAGCACCGCCGGCAAGGGCGCTGAAATGATCATCAAACTGCCGGTCAACATCGAAATTGCCGGAGCGGAGTCGCCTCTTAAAAAGATCGAAAAAGTAGAATATAAGAGCCGGATAATCGTCGTCGACGACAATAAAAGCATCAGGGATGCGCTTAGTGAAATAATCAAGACCCTGGGCCATGTTCCGTTCGCGGTTTCAAGCGGCGAAGAGGCCTTCGGGCTGCTGAAAAAAAGCGATAAATACGATTTTATTTTCACCGATTACAAAATGCCCGCGGCTTCGGGCATCGACGTCGCGCAATATGTTAAAAAGAATTATCCGCACATGTTCGTCATCATAGTGACGGCTTACAGCCAGAGCCTCGATGAAATGGACGTCGAGCCCGGCATCGTCGACGCGATAATCGGCAAGCCATTCAACATTTCGACGATAGAAAGCACTATCAACGCAGCGCTCGACAGAAAAATATCAAATTTTAACCGGGGGTAAGTTTTATGATTTTTAAAAAAAATCCGTGTTATGGGACCTTACTTACATGCGTTTTCAGCGTCGCGCTGGCTCTTATGCTTATCCTTCCGCCGGCCTGCCTTTCGCAGCCGCACTCGCCCGACCCGGACGCCGCGCGGTTTTCATCAGTCGACGACTGTCTTATCTTAAGCCGCGATACTTCGCCGTTCGCCATCGAAAAAAGTTTCTGCGAAACTTTTTATATGCCTTCGTACGAACTCGATTACGGCGAGGAACACCTTATCGATCTCAGGCCTTTTTACGGCGGCGGCGATTCTTTAATGACTGCCGAAATAATACGCGGCGGCAATTTTGACGCAATCGAGGCCGAAAGGCGCGGCGGCGCATTCGTATTCAAACTGAAAAATCAGCCTGAACGCTCTCTTGCGCCTGCCGATTATTCGATCGTCATCCGCGAACTCAAAACGTCTAAAATTCATAAAATTATAAAATACGCTGTTTTTCCCGCAAAAAAAAGATGCGGGGTCAGCCTCTTTTTGGCTATGAACGAAGATCTCGCCGCTGCGCCGAACTACGAAGTATATATCGCCGGCGATATGAACGGCTGGGACCCGAAAGCATCAAGATTGTCCTACGATAAGACCGCGAACGCGTACCGCGCGGATTTCGATTCCATAAGTAAAGGCCGCTATAAATATAAATTCGTCATCGGCGGCAAATGGGTTTACGACCGCTCCAACCCCGTTAAAGAGGCCGACGAATTCGGCTCTTTCAATTCGATATTCACGGCGGGCGACGCTCCGGCGGCTGACCGCCTTATTCCGGGCCCGGCTTTCAGCGAAGGCCGCATCACAAGGCTTAAGATCTTCTATGACGGCAATTCTTCAACGCCCGCGCTCGCGGCCTTCTATAAGGGTCTTCCTCTGGGACCGGGCTGCGTAAAATTCGATCGCGCGTCTAAATCGTTCGATATCGTCATCGACGAAAGAAAATTTCAGGCTGTAGATCATATCAAGCCTTCGCTCATGTTTTACTCGTTCACCACGGCTGAAGACGGCTTTCTCGAAGCGGTTTCGCCCGAATACTGCTTTTATAAAATTCCGGGACGCGGCGGCGCATCAAATTTCAGGGACGCCGTGATTTATTTCGCCATGACCGACAGGTTCTTAAACGGCGATAAAACTAACGACAGACCTTTAGGCGTCCGCGGGCTCGATAAAAAATGCGATTTCTACGGAGGCGATATCGAAGGTATTTTAAAGGCCGCCCGTAACGATTATTTCAGCGGGCTCGGAGTGAACCTGCTATGGATATCGCCCGTACTGAAAGGAAACGGCAGGGCGTTCCGCGACTCGCTTCCGCCGCGCCGGAAATTTTCCAATTATCACGGTTACTGGCCTTACTCGCTCGACGAAGCCGAGCCGCGGCAGGCGTCTTTCGAAAAAATCGCCGGCGCCGTCAGTGAACTGCGTAAAAAATATTCGATAGAGGTCATACTCGACGCGGTCTTCCGCCATGTGACCATCGACAGCCCCGTATATAAAAAACATAAAAACCTCTTTCTGGGGCTTTACCTGAAGGATAAAACGAAAAACGTCAGGCGCTTCGACGAATATCCCGAAACCACATGGTTCGACGATTTTCTGCCCGCGTTCGACTACGCCAATACGCGCGCCGTCGATTTCATGGCCGCCAAAGCCGAAGGCTGGATCAAAAATACCGGCGTCAGAGGGTTCCGCCTCGACGCCGTCAAGCATATTCCCCACAATTTCTGGAGCGCACTGCTCGAAGGGCGCGATAAATTTTTCACGGTCGGCGAAACCATCGACAGCAGAGAAAAGATAGCGTCCTACATAGGCCCCGGCATGCTCAGCTCGCAGTTCGATTTTCCGCTTTATTTTGCCATCGTAGACGTTCTGGCTAAAAACGGCGGCTCCGGCTTCGAAAGGCTCGACCGCGAGATCGAAAAATCTGAAGAAATATTCTGGAATTCGCATAAACTGACATCGAATCTGATCGGCAATCATGATTTTCCGCGATTCATGGCTTACGCTGACGGCTGGTTCGACGGAGGCGCAGGCGGCGACGGCAAGGAACTCGGTTTCACGGACCCGCCGCGCGTCAGAGACCCGCGCAACTATGACAAGCTCTCTATGGCTTTCGGCCTGATATTCGCGCTCAACGGAATGCCGCTGATCTATTATGGCGACGAATACGGCGAATGCGGCGCGGGCGATCCGGACAACCGCAGGCCCATGAGGTTCAACGGCAAACTCAACGCGTTCGAGACGAAAAACCTGAGCCTGGTAAAAAAACTCGCGGCCATAAGAAAAGCTAACCCTGCGCTGACCGAAGGGACCCGCGTCACGCTTCTGGCGGACGCGACGCGCTACGCTTTCGCGAAGGTCCACTTCAACGAAACCCTTATCGCGGCGTTCAACAAAAGTTCGAAAGCCTCCGTCATAGAGGTTGACACCGGGCGCCTGGGCAGGACGGTTTCCCGCGGCGGACGCGAAATATGTTTTTATGATCTCATAAGCGGAGAAAAATTCGTTCCGTTAAAAAACGGAAAACTTAAAATAACTATGAAACCAACCAGTTTCAGATATTTAGAAATCTTAAAATGAAAGGAAATTCATAATGAGCGGGATTAGCAAAAAAATAATTCTGGACGGCGAAAGCCTCACGCTGAAAGACGTTTACAGCGCCGTACGGGAGGGAGCCCATGTGGAGCTCGCCAAAACGAGCGTTAAGAAAGTCGAAAGATCCAGAAAATACGTGGAAGACCTCGTGAAAAAAGGCGCCGTAGTTTACGGCATCACGACGGGTTTCGGCGAGTTCGCCTCGGTCGGCATCAAAAAGGATGACGCGGCCAGACTCCAGAAAAACCTTATCATGAGCCATGCCGCCGGCTGCGGAGAATACTACGAACCGGAGTTCGTAAGAGCCGCCATGGTCCTGCGCGCCAACGCCCTGGCGAAAGGCTATTCGGGCATCACCACGCGCACGCTTCAAACTCTTATCGACATGATAAACCACGGCATTACGCCTATGGTGCCAATTCACGGATCGGTAGGTTCTTCGGGCGACCTGGCGCCTCTTGCGCATATAGTCCTGGCTATGCTCGCCATGGGCGAAGTGCATTACAAAGGTAAAATAATGAAGGCGGCCGGCGCGCTTAAACAGGCGAAGATAACTAAGGCCGAGCTTTCATATAAAGAAGGGCTGGCGCTGATCAACGGCACCCAGATGATGTGCGGCATAGGCGCGCTTCTTGTCAGACGAGCTCATCAGCTCTATCTTCTGGCCAACGTCACGGCCGCGCTTTCGACCGAAGCCCTGATGGGCACGCCGCGTGCGTTCAATCCGCTGATATCGATGGTCAGGCCTCATAAAGGCCAGATGCTGACATCGAAGATAATGACTGCGCTTATGAGCAATTCGGGCATCGTCAAAAGCCATACCGAATGCGGCGAAGTGCAGGACGCCTACTCGATTCGGTGCGTCCCGCAGGTCCACGGCGCGGTTTATGACGCCGTAAAATACGTCGAATCGGTCATCAACGTCGAGATGAATTCCGCCACCGACAACCCGCTTATATTCGTCGACGAAGACGAAGTGATATCGGGCGGAAATTTTCACGGCGAGCCCGTAGCGATCGCCATGGATTTTCTCGGCATCGCCGTCTCGGAACTCGCCTCCATCTCCGAACGCCGCTCCGACCGCCTTGTCAACCCCAATAACAGCCACCGCACGCTTCCCGCGTTTCTCATAAAAAACGGCGGATTGAACTCGGGCTTCATGATAGCGCAATACACCGCCGCCGCGGTGGTCTCCGAGAATAAGGTCCTTGCGCATCCGGCCGTGGTGGACACTATTCCGACCTCCGCCAACAAGGAGGATTTCAACTCGATGGGCTCAATCTCGGCGAGAAAATGCATCAAAATAATATCCAACGTCGAATACGCCCTGGCCATAGAACTTCTTTTAGCCTGCCAGGGTATCGATTTCAGGCTGCCTGTAAAGTCGTCGAAAAAACTCATGAGCGTGCACGCGGCCGTCAGAAAGCAAGTTACGCACATGAGCGAAGACAGGGTCCTGTCCGAAGATATAAACAAAATCATCGACCTCATAAAAATGCCCGAATTCAATGCGCTGATAGAAAGTATATGCAAATAGAGTAATATTTCTCCGCGCCGGAGAAATATTCAAAGGGGGAATTTCAATGTTAAAATCGAAAAAAATATTGATTATGGCGGTCCTGTTCCTTATTCTTCTTCCGGCGGTGTATATGAGCCAGGGCTCGGCCGTCGAAAAAGCCGAACCACAGCGGCATCCGGCGTCGGCCGATACTCAGGCCGCGGGTTATAACAGCCTGTCTAAATTCAACATAACGCACCATCAGGGCGAAAAAGAACTCGTCATCGACGTTAAAGGCGCCTTCAAAGACGGAGTCGACGCTTTCATAGACAACGGCCGGCTCGTTATCAGGTACAAGAACGCCGACGGCTCGCCCGCCGAGGAAAGTTACGCGCTTCCGGCTTCAGTTAACGAGAACGGCTTGAAAAGCGAGTTCCGCGAAAATCACATAACGATCACCGCGCCGCTGCTTGCCAAAAACGAGACCAACCAGAGCGCTCTCCGCTCAAAAATGGACAGAATGAAAAAATGGCATTCGCTCGATAAAGACATGGATTCGCTCTTCGACTTAGAAAATAAATTCTTCTCCAACGACGACGTTTTCGGCAAAAATTTCTTCGACGACGAGTTTGAAAGAATCAACCGCCAGATGCGCAATATGACGAAAATGCAAGAAAATCTGGCGCGGCAGATGACATCCCGCGGTTTCGGCCCGAATGAAGCCGCCACGCAGTGCAAAGTTTCGCATAAGATCGAAAACGGGAACGTAGTGGTCACCATCGAGGGAAGCCGTCTCGATAACCTCGAATTCAAGGTCGAAGACAATATATTCAGGGTTCAGAACAAGATCAGCGGCCTGTCGGAGGAAACTTCCGAAAACCAGATATCAAAAACGAGCTTCCAGTCATCGTTCGCTGAAAGTTTCACCCTGCCCGAGAAGGTCGACAGCGCGAAAATGAGAATAGATAAAATCGACGGCCGCATCACCGTAACTCTGCCCATCGTCAATTAACGGGTTGTTTTCACTATTGACAATAAAGATATATTCTGTTACAATCAGTCGAACGGGTCGATCCGGCCCGGACTGATCGTAACGGAATAATTTTAATTTTATAAAAAATAGAAAAGCGGTGATTTAATGAAAAATGCCATAATCGACGGCGAGATCGATATACTCGTTCAGGCCTACAGAAGCGAAAAAAAGGAAATACAGAAATATAACCTCGCGCTGAATCTTTTCAAGGACGATGAACGCGCGAAAGAATTCTTCGAAAAACTCATAACGGATGAAACACTCCACCTTAAATGGATACGCGAAAAGATAGATATCATCGAGCCCGATTTTTTCAAAAAATACAACCAGAGCGACATTCTGATATACAAGCTCAACGAAGAGCACGCTAAAAAGATACACGTGGTGGACATGCTCAATTATTCCCTCTACGAGGAAAAATTCGGCGCGCTCTTCCACGGTTTCTGCAAAGATGCGCTCGACGACAAAAATTTAAAAGAGCTATTCCGCGAGCTCGAAGCCGCTGAAATAGCTCATATTAATTCGATAAAATACGAAATCGACTATCTGGATAAATCCGCTAATAACCGAGCGTCATAATCGCCGTTTCTATGGACGAGATCCTGGCGTTGTCGCCGTCCTCCTGCGAGGCTATCGCGAGCTGCTGCTTCGCCAGCGCGTCCTGGTTGTTGTAATAGTAGAGCGTGGCCAGCAGCGAGTGAACCGCCGCGTTCGAAATGCCGGTGCCTATTTCCGACACATACCTGAAGTTATAATCCACGACCGTGCTATCAGTGGTGGTCCTGCCTATACTTTCTATAAGCGAGACCGCCTCTTTTATTTTCGACGAGTCCTCGAGAAGATACGCCGCCGCCAGGCCGACCTTCGCGTCCTGCACGGTGGAGCGGGCCGCGTAACCCGACGCGAAATCATTCTTACCGTCTGAAATAACGCCGCTCTTTTTTACCTTCGCCCAGCCGATGCCGGCGTAAGCCACGGCCATCTCCTCCTGGTTGGGATTTGTCACCAGGGTTTTCTGAAAAGCCGCTATAGCGCGGTCATAATCTTTATCCACGAAGTATTTCATCGCCTGCGTGATGTTCTGCGCCGGTTCAGTATAGGTTGGAACATTATCGACGTCGTCGACGCCGCCTATCTGCTGAAGCGTCGCCGAATCCGACGACTCGGTTTTGTTGACGCATCCGGTCACTCCCGTGAACACAAGCAGCGCGGTTATGACCAGAGCGTACGCCGCGAGAATTTTTTTGCCGTCCCTCATATTCGATACCTCCATTTATATCATGATAAAAACCGTTTTTATTTGATCACGGCTATCTTGCCGTATTTCTCGAGCTTGCCGCCGCCTGCGTCATAAGCCGTTATCTTGTAAAAATATACGCCGTTGCCGACCCTTGAATTATCAGCGTTCATAAGCAGCCATACTGGCGAATCGTGCTTTCCGGCGGTCAGATAACTTGGCGCGAGATCGCCGAAGTCATATACCAGTTCGGCGTTAGCGTCGTATATCCGTATATTCATATCGGAAATATTTTTGCCGAGCGTATAGTTAATGTTGAGTCTAGTTTTCGCGGGGTTGGGATATGAAACGTAATTGACCACGTCGAAGAAGCCGGCCGCCTGAACCTGCAGACTCGGCGCGTCCAGAACGTTTCCGAGTTTATCTTCGGCCGAGAGCGACACGCTGTGAATGCCCGCGACCGTGCGCTGCGGAATGTAAAGCGTCAGTTTCGAGGTCTTTTCGTCGTATTCGTGCTTCATGAGCACGCCGTTGAGGGTCGCCTTTATTTTCTGCGCTTCTATACCGGCGCCGTTATCGCTTAATTCGACGTCGAATTTTTCTGATATGACCTGGTTTTCGAGCTCCACGGGCACTTTCACCGCGGGCGGCGTCGAATCGCCAAACACCGCGAGCGAGGTTATTTTGTCTATTTTAGCGTTGAGCCTGAAGTCTTTGATATCTCGCGAAATCAGTTCCCAGCAGCCGTTCTTCGAGTTAAGACCGAAGAGGCCCGCGTGCTCGAGTTCTCTGGTCGAAGCGCCGGCGAGATCGCAGTTGACCTCGATGGCTTTATTGGCTTTCAATCCTTCAGGATATATCTGATACACTTCGTTGATGAGTTTCAATTCGCTCATCTTCTCCGCCGAATACATTTTCGGCGCCGCCGCTTCGCCTTCCACCGCTATGTATCGCGATACGTTGGTGAAATCTGGCGTCATTACGAGCATTACGTCGCGGTCGAAAGTCGCCTCGCCGAAGTTCATATTCATCTTTCCGTCGAGAGAAACCATTTTAGCCGGTGCAGAAGCGGTTATTACCGATGACGTGAATTCGGCTATGGATTTTCCGTTGATGATCGTGCTCTTCGGAGCGATCTTGCCTTCGACCTCTATCTGCGCGCGGCCGGCGTATGCGGGACTTATCGTGTAGTGGCCCTTGTAAACGTTTGGCCTTGTCATTGCAAGCACGTTACTCAGCAGCGTCTCGTTGGTGCCGTCCTGCCATACGCGTATGGTCGGGGTGGCAATAAGAACTTCCGCCGTAGCCGATTGCACGTATTTAGTGCTTATTATCAAGCTCTTTTCATCGAGCGGGTTCATGTAAGCGGATATGAGGAATTTGGGCGAAAACTTCTGCGTAAGCGTCAGGGTGTTCACTGCATTGCCCATGTAGTCCTGCGCGTCGTAGACCGTTATTATATATTCACCGTTGAATCCGAACGCCTCGAACGGAACCACCGCGTAACCCATGTAGAGGCCGTCGACGAACGACATCATATTGAGCGTCTGCTCGTTCTGAAGCGTATAGGTCGGCCTGAAAGTGACGCGCGGCGGTTTTTCCGCGTTCATGTCGGCGTTGAATTTGATCGAGAAAATTACCTTCCAAAAAGACGGAGCGATAACGACCTTGTCGGTCACATATGAGATCTTCACGCCTGTGGTTATCAAAAGCAGGCCGTCGGAATCGCCGGCTATGCCGTTAACATCGCCTGCCGTTACTGGAACGGCTGCAGGATCGCCCGTGTCGTCAACCTTGACGGCGAACTGCCTGCCGAAAGGCTCGTCCTCATATTCGGGCGCAGTAGCGCGGAATGTGATCTCGACGGTCTGGACGGACGTGTTCTGATTGACCTTTTCGCCGAGCAGCACGGTGATTTCGCCCGTGCCTGATTCGTATGTGATGACGGACTCGCCGCCGCGCGGCACGCCGTTGAAGCGCGTCGTGGTAAGCCTTCCGTTAACGTATATCTTCGACTGTGAAACGTCGTAATTTGTGAACGTCGTTTTATCGGTAAGCGATGAGCCTTTCGGGAGCTCTATTACTACCTTGTTCATGCCGGTGTCGAAACTTCTGAACGAAGGTTTGAGCAGCAGTTTAAAATCGCGGGCGCCTGATTTTCTGAGGACATGGCCGGGAAGAAGTTCTCCCACGCACTTTTCGACCGGCATTATAACCGATATGAAAAGGCTGTAAGTGCCTACGTTGCCGGCGATATCGACGGCCTTGATGACCACTTCGATAGTGCCCCTGATATCGGGCGTATTAAACGATGCCCATACGGCCTCTCCGTTGATGTATGACTGCGCCGCGACGGCTTTGCCGAGGCCGAAAGCGCTAAGATCCGCGGTTATATCGGCGGGGCGGAGCGAAAGATCGTCCAGGATGGCCTTCATTTCGAGAGTGTCGCCGCGAGCCTTTATGATATTTTTACCGTAAGCGCCGGTGGTTTCCGCCGACATGAATTTAGGCGGAAGTATGTCGTCGGAAGTTATGTCTATGGCGACAGGGTGAGGCGTCGCGCCCACTCCGGCTATCGATGTGATAGAGGTGAGCACCCTCGACAAATTAAGACCGGAAGCCGATCCGGCGGCGGTCCTGCCCGGAGAGAATATGCCGCGCACCGTGAATGTCGCGCCGTTACCGAGTATAATGACGGCGATCTTCGGATCGCTCGACGCCGTTACCGCTGCGCCCATGCCGAAACTGTCGCCGGAGACCGGCAGGACGAAATCGGCCGGCACTGAGCCGTTAACGATTATGGCCTTGTTGAAGTAAATTTCAAGCCTGTCGCCCGCGCCCATGCCGAGGCCGTCGCTGTCGACGAATTTGGCGGAGCTAATAAGCGGGGCGGCGGTGTCTTTCGACTCGATAAGCACGGGAACTCCTGCCTGCCAGTCGTTGCCTGATATATCCATGATGTGGCCGGTAACGTAGGTCGTCGTGCTGCGGCCGATCGCGGTCTGCGTCGCGCCGAATAGCGATATCACCGGGTTAGTCCCGAGCGTGATGACCAGCTCGCGGTTATTGGTGCCGGCGGCGAATTTCGGGTTGTCACCGAGGCTGCCGTTGATCAAAGTGAAGTCTGCGAGCGAGACCTTATTGGATATCATAACCATCTCAGAGAACGCAAGCGTTATCTTATCGTTGACCGTTACGCCGTTGCCGTCGAGATCTTCGAATTTTGCGCTGACAAGCGTCGGCGGGACCGCGTCGGAACCGGTTATATCGACGGCGGACGGAAGCGCACGCGCGGGATTTCCCGACAGATCGGTTATAGTGGTTACGAAACCGTTGATGTTGATGCCTGAAGGCGAGCCCATGGTAGAGTTTCCCGACATATAGGTGCCGGCGATAGTGAGCATGGGTGACGCGCCGAGGGTTATGGTTATCTCATTCGAGCCTGAAACGCCTACGGTCGGACTTGAGCCGAGACTGTCGCCGTTCACGGGCAGAAGAAATACCGCAGGGCCGGGCGCGCTGGCGACGATGGTCCTGGAGAATCTTAATCTAAGCAGATCGCCCTGGTTGACGCCATTTGCATCAACGTCAAAGTAGATCGCGGCGACTATGACGGGGCCGTTGGAGTCTGATATGTCAACGAAGCCGGTCGAAACGGGATTGTTACCGACTATATCGGTGACATGACCCGCTGTGAAGGCCGCGGCCAGATCGATCGCCGACGCGTTGGGATCGGCCGGATATACTCCTTCTACTACGAGCGTCGGAGCGTTTCCGAGTACGAAAGAAACTTCGTTCGTGCCAAGCAGCGAACCTGTCTGAAGGCCGCCGACGCCGAAAGTACCGTTGACTATATTGAAGTCGCTCTTATTTACGCCGTTTATGACGATGGCCTTCGAGAAAACGACCGACAGAGTGTCGCCGCCGTCTATGAGACCGTTGTTGTTGGCATCGCCGTATCTGGAGGCTATGATCGTCGGACGGGTGGTATCGTTGGAGTAAATGTCCTTCGACGTGCTTCTGCGCGCAGGATTGCCCGCTACGTCCTTGATATGGTCGGCGTTAAAGCTCATGGATATGTCCAGGCCCGAAGAACCCGCATCAGTCGGATATACGCCGGCGATCTTAAATTTCGGGTTGTCGCCGAGGGTGATTATTATTTCATCGGTTTCGCTCTGGACCAGGGCCGTGGGACTGCCGAAAGAATCGAGCGCCTCGGTAAGCGAGAAATCTGATATATTCAAATTGGATGTCAGTATCTGCTCGCTGAACCTTACATAGAGCCTGTCGCCCCTGTCAAGGCCGTTGGCGCCTACATCCTCGTATCTGACGGTGGTCACGAACGGCGAGAAAGTGTCGGCGATATCGATGACCGATCCGCCCTGGACGAAATTGCCGATCAGGTCCTTGAGCGAGGTCGCGCCCGCTCTTATGCCGATACCGGAAGGCATGCCCGTCGAGATCAGAGAAGGCGTGTACGTGCCGTCGGGACGGAATTTGACGCCGGTCTGAAGGCCTATGAGCACTTCGTTCGAATTGGCGGCGTTTACCTCGAAAGTCGCGCCCGCGCCGAAACTGTCACCGGCGACGGGTATAAGGAAATCGCTTACGCTCATTCCGGGAGGCGTCTCGATTTTAACTGGTTTATTGAAAGTGAGCACCATTCTGTCGCCCGCCGAAACTATCAGGTCGTTGTTGGCGTCGTCGATCCTGGCTATCATAAGCTGAGGGCCGGCGGCCGAAGCCGATATGATGTCTACGGGAGTGGTTCCCTGTGGCGAGTTTCCGGAATAATCCGTAATCGCGCCGGCGGCTCCGGTGCAGCCAATGCCCGAAGGATTGCCTGCCGCGTAAGCCGGAGGCGGCGTTTTGAAGATCCCCGCTATCGTAAGTACGGGATTCAGGCCGAGAGTGACGCGTATATCCACCGCGGTAGTGCCGGCGGTAAACTGCGCGTTCGTGCCGAGGCTGTCGCCGGGTATCGGAAGCGTGAACTGCGCGGCGAAACTCGTTCCCTGTATCTGAAGGCTCTTGTCGAACTCGAGGCCTAAAATATCGTTCTGGCTGACGCCGTTGCCGTCGATGTCGTAATATACCGCGGTCAGAAGCACGGGGCCGGTAGTGTCGGAGCCCGTGATATCCTTGACCGACGAAGGCATTCCGGCGTTTCCGTAAAGGTCGCACACACCGCCGGAGGTCGTCATATTGGTTGAAACGTCAATACCGGAAGGCGAGTCCGCCGTCGTATTGACGGCGTTAAATACGCCGGGAATGGTGAGTTTGGTGCCGGCGCCGAGAAGTATCCTCAGCGTGCGATTATTATCGGCCGCGACGCTTAAATTAGGGCTCGTGCCCAGCGAATCGTTGGTAACGGGAAGGTTGTAATCGGACCCTGCAAAATTTCTGAATATTATTGGTTTATCGAAGAGCAGATCGAGCCTGTCACCCGCGTCGACGCCGTTGGCGTTCATGTCCTGCCAGCGCGCTGAAACTACCGTAGGGCGCAATTCGCCGGTCGGACCTGTAATATCGACGGGCGCGACCGCGGGAATGGCGTTGTTGCCAGCCTGGTCGGTTATGTGACCGGGCTGAAGCAGAGTCGAAATGTTTATACCGGAAGGCGAACCGGCCGATGTGCTCGTCAGCGAGAATACGCCTGGCACCATTATTACGGGATTCGTTCCGAGAGTTATGGTCAGCTGGCTCGTCGAGGGGCCGACCGAGAAAGTCGGGCCGGAGCCGAGTATATCGTTTAATACAGGCAGAGTGAAATCGGAATCCACTACGCCCGAAAGAAGTATCGGTTCGGTGAAACTTAACACGAGCGTGTCGCCCTGACCCATACCCATGTTATCCACGTCGGTATATACCGCCGAAGTTATCGAGGGGCCGACGCCGTCGTCGATATCGACCGCCACTGAGGAAGACAGCGTGTGGTTGCCATAAATATCGGTTATGGAGGCGATGTTAGGCTGAGCCACGTCGATGCCCGAAGGGGCGCCGGCCGTCGAAACGGTCGCGGAATAAAGCCCTACGGGATTTATAACGGGGGCCGAGCCCAGCGTTATTTTCAACTCGCGGTTATTGTTGCCCGCACCGAATCCCGGCAGGCCGCCGAGAGTATCGTTGGTGACCGGCAATCTGAAATCGGCCACCACGGGATTTGTTATTGTGATGGGTTTGCTGAATACCACGAATAAAAAGTCGCCCTGGTCGACGGCATTCGAGCCATTGGCGTCGTTATAGCGGCAGCCGATGACATTCGGGCCGGTCGTTTCGATGGGCCCGATATCCACTCCGACGGGCGCGTTCTGGCGCGCGCCGTTGCCGGATATGTCGGTGATATTGGTAAGCGTGCCGGAAACATCCATGCCGGTCGCGCCGGCGGTCGTCGGATAGACGCCTTTTACGGTCAATAGCGGACTGTTTCCGAGCTTGACGATGATCTGGTTAGGCATGGTATCGTACCATTCAAACGAAGGCGTGGTGCCCAGATTCGCCGTGCCGGCGGGAAGCACCGTGAAATTAGCCGCGGTGACGCCGGTAAGGACGTTATTCACCCATACCGACGAAGTGACGTTTTTATCGAAGGTGAGATACAGTTTGTCGTTTATCGTAACGCCGTTGGTATCGACGTCTTCATATAAAATGGTTGTAATGCGCGGGCCGGTAGTGTCGGCGGAAGTTATGTCGATGCCGACCGGCGTGTTCTGGCGTGCGTTGAATCCGAAGGTATCGGTTATGTTGCCGCTGGCGGCGCCGACGGTGGACATGTCGATGCCTGAAGGTGAAAACTGCGTGACCGCAGCACCGTTATAAACTCCGGCAATACTCAGATACGCGCCTTCGCCGAGCGTTATAAGGATTTCCTTTGCGGTGGCGCCGGGCGCTACGGTTATGCTGACGCCGAAAGTGTCGCCCGCGACCGGAAGCGTGAAATCGGTCTTTGACGGCGGGTTGCGGATTATAACGTCCTTGTCGTAGCCGAGGCGCAGCGTGTCACCGGAGGAAACGACGCCGATCGGGGCGTTGTCGATCCATACGCAGCTGGTTATAAGGGGACCCTGGCCGCCCGACTGTACCGTTATGAACTTCTGCGTAGAAGACGTGGCCTGGTTGCCGCTGCCGTCCACAATTGTAGTTACGGGGCCGACCAGATCTATCGAAGACGTAGTGGCGCCTAAGAACGTTAGCGCCGTTCCCGCGTCGAGCGATATAACCATTTGAGTGTTTAGGGGGCCCGTCGAAAACGTCGGATTATTTCCCAGATTACCGTTCTGAACGTTGAAGTTGGTTTTCAGCGGAGTATTCAAAGTGATAGGTTTCGAAAACGTCACCGTGAGCCTGTCGCCTGCGTCAACCGTGTTCGAATTGTTAAAATCGTTATAAACGGCCGTTAAAAGAGTGGGACCGACAGAGTCTGAAGACTGGATATCGGTGATCGATGTAGACGGTATCGCCACGTTTCCGGAGATATCGGTGATCGAGTTGGCGGGAATGCCGCCGGCTATGATGTCGATACCGGAAGGCTGGCCGGCGTTGTTGTTTCCGCTGTAAACGCCGGGCACGATAAAACGCGCCTGGCCGTTGAGCGTGAACGTTATTTCATATGTGCCGGTTTTAACGTAGGTCGTAAAGTCGAAATTGTCGCCGGAAACCGGCAGATTGAAAAGCGTCCTGGTCAGCGCTGTAGCGGGAGGCGGAGGCGGAAGAGGTATCACAATGGCCTTGTTAAAAGTCACTGAAAGCGAGTCGCCGTTTGAAACTGTTCCTGAATTATCGACATCGGTCCAGCGCGATACACTTATCTGCGGGCCGCTTTCGACGACACCGGTTATGTCTATCGGCTGCGCCGCGGGAACCGCCGGCTGGTTCTGGTTGTCTATGATGGTCGTGGCGCTCGGGGCGTTTATGTTTATGCCCGAAGACGTGCCGGTAGCGCCCGAAAATGCGCCGATTATTGTAAGGCTCGGATTCGCGCCGAGCGTTATTTTAAGCTGGTTGGCATTGACGCCGGTCTGGGTGAATGCCGGCGACGTTCCGAGCGAGTCGGCGCCATTGTTGGCCGGAACTACGAAATTAGCCCCCGTAGGGTTATTCGCCGTTACGTTCTTGTTGAATGTAAGTATAATATAATCGCCGGCGGTTACGCCGTCTTTGGTTACGTCGGTAAAGACGGCCGCGGCGATCGTCGGGCCGCCTGTCGCTGCGGCTACTATATTCACAGCGGGAGTTGAATGGACCGCGCCGTTTCCGGAAATGTCGCTTATCGACTGCAGCGGGCCGCCGCCGTCGTTGACGTTGATGGTCGAATTGGCCGCCGCGGGCGGATTGAACTGCAGCGCCGCGCCCGTGCCGAGAGTTATTTTAACGCTGATATTATTCGCGTTGTTGTTCAACTTTTCAAACGTGAGGCCCGCGCCGCCCAGATTTCCGTTGGTAATGGTAAAATTCCCAACTACGATCGGGGTCGTGTTGAAAGGATTGACCATAATAGGCTTCGAGAAATCGAGCTCGATTATATCGCCCGCGTTGACGCCGTCATTACCTACGTCGGTATAGCGCGCAGCGATAGGCGTCGGGTTTGCCGTATCGGTCGAACCGATGTCCTTGACCGTCGAGTTGGTGGCGGTATTTCCGTAAATATCGGTGATCACGCCATTAGCTATGGTCGATGAAATGTCCATACCGGACGAAGAGCCGGCAGCGACGTTGCCGTTATAAAGCCCGGCGACCTTAATCGTCGGAGCGGATGAGAAACGAAGTTTTATCTGAGTCGGAAGCAGCGCCGGAACGGCCGTGCCGGGAGCCACTACAGTGAACGTGGCCAGGCTGTCGCCGCCGACGGGAAGCTGGAACGCCGCCGAAGTGAGCGTAGGCGAGCAGGTTATAGCTTTACTGAATGTGAGCGTGAGCTCGTCGCCGGTGGTTATTCCGTCAGGCGGCGCGCCGGTATCGGTAAATACCGCGGTTAAAAGCGTAGGCCTCGTCGTGTCGGTGCCGCCGATATCCACCATGGTGGACGCTTCCGCGGGATTGCCCGTCTGATCCTGTATGTTAGGGCTGTTCGGGGCGACTATGTCTATTCCGGAAGCGCTCGCGTCGTTACCGAAAACGCCCGCTATTACCAGCGACGGACTGGCGCCGAGGACCAGCCTTATCTGGCTTGAGGTAAGACCTGTGTTATTCGCCGTAAAGCCCGCGCCGCCAAGGCTCGAGCCCGCCGGCTGCAGCTGGAATGTGGCCGTGGTGACGCTGGCCGCGGTGAACTGTATCGGTTTATCGAAGGTCAGAACGAGCGTATCGTTGGCGGTAACGCCGTTGTTGTCGACATCGGTGAAAACGGCCGTCGTTACCTTCGGGCCTATCGTGCTCGAAGATAATATGTCTCTGAGTGTGGTGGCGACGGCGCCAGTGCCCTTCCAGTTCTGTATCTGGGTAGTGCCGTTAACTACGTCGATCTGCGAGCGGTTCGCGCCAGTGAATGTGACGGTCGGCGCAGTGCCGAGCGTGATCCTTAATTTTCTGTTATTCACTCCGGCCGCGGCGGCGGTGAATGTAGCGCCGGTGCCGAGCGTTAAATTCGAAAGCTGGAAAGCGGCAATTGTAACGCCGGATAAAACTATGGGCTTGCTGAATTCGATATCGATGAAATCGCCCTGGCTGACGCCGGCTGGCGCGTTGTCGGTATATAAAACAGTATTTCCTATGGTGGAAATGCTCGGACCGGCGGCGTCGGTCGAGCCGATGTCGCGCGCCGCGCCCTGCGCAGCCGCTTTATTTCCATAAATATCCATTATGGTATTATCCGCAATATTATTTATTATCTCTACTCCCGAAGGCGAGTTGGCTGAGGTCGACCCTGAATAGACCCCCGGTACCGTTATGCTGGCCGGACCGCCGAAAGTCATTATCAGCTGGCGGTTGTTCGCGCCATTCAGAGCGAACGTGGGATTATCGAGGTTGTCGCCCGTCACCGGCAGGGTGAAGGTCGTCGCGGCCGTGAAAGCTGCGGTACCAAGTATTATCGGCTTATCGAAGGTCAGCGTCATAGTGTCGTTCGCCGAAAGGCCGTCCATGATGCCGTTCGCGTCCGCGATATCGGTGTATTCAGCCGCTGTGACGGTAGTTATGAGCCTGGGGCCCTGCGTCGACGCGCCGGCGATGTCCCTGTTCGGACCGCCGCTTGCGCCCGGCACCTGCTGGGCGCGGTTGCCGAAATCGTCGACTATATTCGGACCCGTCAGTATAACGTCTATGCCCGAAGGCGATCCGGCGATGGTATTTCCGGCGGCGTAAACTCCGGCGATTTTGAACGCCGAACCGTTCGCGACGGAAAAATCGATCTGGTTGTTGGTACCGGCAATGAGAACTCCAGTTCCGGCTATGCTGTCGCCCGTGACCGGCATCGCGAAATCCGTTGCGCCGCTCACATTGGTGTTATTCATTACTATAGGCTTGCTGAAAACCATTACCATTTTATCGCCCGTGTTAACCGTGCCGGAATTGTCGACATCGGTAAAAACGGGATTTGCGTTGATGAACGGACGCGGCGCGTTAGGAAGCTCTATGGACGCCGGGTTTACAAGCAGGCTCACGACCTCGTATCCCTGCGTGCTGTTGGCGGTGTTGGCCGCGAGATCGCGTATCGCGTTAGCGGCCGACGGAGAGTATCTTATGGAATTTATAAGGTTCGTGCCGGGCGGCGCGACGAATCTGATCGCCGGATTCGCACCGAGAATTATAGTTACCTGAGTGTTGAGCGGACCCGCGGTGACGCTGGCGCCGGGGCCGAAACTGCCGGTTGCGTCCTGAGTGAAAACGCCGCCCGCGACCCTGCCGAGCTGGAATATGCTCGCCGAAAGTGGCGTCTGGCCGACCTGGCCGGTCTGTATCTGTTCGCTGAAAGTCACTATTATCTGATCGCCCTGGTCGATACCGGGGGTAGATCCGGTTTCCATATAATTGATGCCGGTGATCGTGGGAATGCCGGCGTCTATCGTGAACGTAACGGGATCGCCACTCACGAGCGTTTTCGGCGCGGCCGTGCTCTGAAGGTTATTGCCTACGAAGTCCCGGCCGGTGACCCAGTATGTTATGACCGCGTTGTCGGCTGCGGTCGTTAACGGAAGCGTCGCCTTCAGGGTGGTCTGGCCCTGCGGGTTCTGAGCGCCCTGAAGGGTCATCGTAATAGGCGCCTGACCGGCGCCGTTGATCGTATAATTAAGCTGCATGACCGCGGCCGCCGGAGTTCCGAGCGTCCAGTCTATATAATCGAAATTAACCCTTACTTCATGGGCGGCCGGCGGCTGGCGCGAACCGTCAGCAGGACCCAGCACGAGCGAATTAACGTTCGGAGCGCGCGAGTCGCACCAGTGAACCTTTACTTCTATAGTGGCCGCCGTGGTGGCGTTCCAGTTGGTAAGGCTGTCGAACGAGTCGACCGCGAATACGGTGTACTTATATGTCTGGCCGTAGCGGTTATTGCCGGCGTCCCATGTGGTGCCGTCTTTTGCCGTATCGGCGACCTGGCCGCCATCGAAGGGCGCAACCGTATCCGTAAAGTTAAGGCCTGTCGTATTGTTTATGATGATCGTCGAAACCGCGGCCGATATAAGATCGCGGTAAACCCTGTAGGTTATCGTGCTGCCCGGGTTAGCCGAGGGCGGAACGTTCGACCATGTGAGATTCGCCGTGCCGTTAGCCACGTCGGTGACGGCTATCGGAATCGGCGCCGCCGGCGGAACAGCTTGCGCTTCCGCGACGAACAGCCATAACGGCAGAGTTAAAATAAGAACCAGTGAAAAGAAATTGAATAGACCAAAACGCCTTTCGGCATGTTTCCCCAAACATTGCATCATAGATGATCTCCTCATATATTTTTATAATATTTACTTGTCTTCCGCAGGGCCGTTATTTCTATATTCCAGGCCTCCGCGGGCGGCTTTTCGTGTAAAACACTTCTGCCACTTTGTGTGTTTATCGGATAAATATTGCAAATGTTTATATATGCGGAATAAAAAATGTCTATTAATAGCCGATTTGAAGCCTATTTCACATGCCGCCGCTCCCGCGCGCCGCCTCCTTAAGACCGGTGACCGCCTTCTTCTTTTTCTAAAAAATTTTTTTTACGTTCACGAAAAATTCAGATGCTTGCTTGATGCATGACAAATTATCACTATATAAAGAAAAAAGGAGCCGTCCCAATTTATCTTTTGGGACGGCCCCTTTTTTTTAGAGTTTATCTAACGATCTATTTCTATCGTTTATATTAAGCCGAAACTAGATCTTCGCTTTTTTGATCGATTCGATATATTTGAAGAAGTCGACTTCGTTAGCGGTGAGGCCGAATTCATAAATATAGCGGCTTGCGAGATAAGTGCCGAATATCGCGCGCAGATAATTCATAGGAACTCTCTTGAGTATGGTTTCGATTCCGAGTTCTTTTACGATAACTGCGGGGCAGTGGTTCTTTATTGCGTATTTCCAGATGTGTTCGTCTTCGTATAACGATGATTCGCGCAGAGCGTCGGTGATTTCGTTGATCTTGTTCGACACAACGTCGCTTAATATCGTCATCGGAGTTTTGGTTCTCTGGTTTTCGCGCCACATAGCTTCGAATTCCATATGAGCGTTGTTTTTGATCTTTTCGATGATCTGATCGGTATACGCTTTTCTGAATTTCATCGACGCTTCTTTAGTAACGTCTTTAGCTACGTTTTTATCGGATATCATCATGTATTCCTGATACTGCTTGTCGTCTAAAGCGAGCGAAGAGAGAACTTCGAACGACGAAGAGGTAACGCCGCCCTTGTTGGCTGATGCGTCTTTAACCAGTACTACGCCTTTTTCTTCGAGACGGAGACGGGCTTCCTGCGTGATGAACAGGTTCGCGCCTTCGGATATGAACTTCCAGAAAGGTTTGCCTTCTGCGTCGAAGATCTGGTTGCAGTTATTGATATTGATGGCTTTCGGACGGCCTCCGCACGGTACGAATAAGTCGGCCTTCGCATATTTGGTAAGATGGAAGGTGTTTCTGAAAGTTTCGCCGTTGGCGATTACTTCGCCGCCGGGGAGTTTTACGTCTTTTTCTTCGATTAGAACTCTGAACCCGTCTTTCGAAAGTTTCGATTTGTCGAAGTTTACTATCATTTTGCGTTCTTTAGCGAGTCTTGTGAGTTCTTTTCTGTCGAGGCCCTTCGGATCGTAAATTACGCCCGAGCCATCAACTATAGCCGTGGTTTTATCTTTTGAAATCAATATTTCGTTGCAACCGAGATCGCCGTCCGGGCCGCCGGTCATGAATTTAGTTATGTTTTCTTCTTTGATGCCGTGTTTAGCGAGCATATGCATAGCCATTTCATGCACGCCTATGGTGGTCATGCCGTAACGGTCGTGGGGAATGCCGCCGATGGATACGTCTTTACCTGTGGTGAAGGCTTTCCAGAACTTGTAGCCGCGCTGATGCGCGCGTTCGCATGCCCAAAGCATAACTTCAGCGGTGTTTTCGTCCGGGCCGAGGAAGAGTATTTCTTCTTTGCCGTAGTAGTCGACGACTTCTTTATGGGGAAGCAGTAAGAGGTCGAGTACGCCGTCGATATATTTTTTGAATGCGGGTTCGGCTTTGTCCTGCGACTGCCAGTTGAGCAGTACGGTACCTTTCGAGCCGCCTTCGGGGATGTCTTTGTTCTTTCTCTGCTGGGTATGAGCCAGGCCGTAGTTTTCGTCGAATATGAAATCGGCTTTGAATTCGAAATCTTCATAAGTTCTCGATTTGACCAGACGGATACCGCCGCGGGCGATGTCGCGGAAGCGGATGTGGTAGCCTATGAATTCTTTGCCGACCAGGAAGAAAAGGGCGAACGGGGTATCGGGATAGTCGACCTTATTCAGGAAGGTCGGATTGAACCTGTATGAGAGGCTTACTTTTTCGGTTTTGTAGAAATTGGTTTTGAGAATGTGGTTATTGAAGGTGTTGAACGAATTGAGTATAGCGAGTTCGACTTCGTTCACGCCGTATTTTTTGACGAGCTCGGCGACTTTCAGACTTGCTTTTTCGTAGTCGCGTTTTTTGAGTTCGGGATTGAATTTTTCGTTGAACGCGTTGTAGGCGGCTTTAATGAATTCGGGATTATTGGCTAAAACGTCGGTTATTTTAGCGCGGGTGAAAGTATCTTTCACGAGGCTGGTTTTGAGGGTTCCGAGTTTGCCGATAAGTTCGGGCTGTTCTTTGAGCGCTTTTGCGATGCTTAAGTATTCTTCGTTGTGCGAAGTGAGGAACTGATGAGCGTATTCGGATACGGATACTGCGTAAAGCGTCTGCTGCGCACTAAGGACGTTATTGTAGAAAAGATGGTTGATCTTCGTTTTAGGAAGGATGGCTACCAGGGTTATGTCTTCTACTATGTTGTTAATTAATTCTTTATCGTTGGTTTTGGTTATGTAGAACGAATATATGGTTTTACCGTTAGCGAAGGGAACGACGAATTTGCGATTGGTATATAGATTGTAGGTCGAAAGGACGTCTGAGAATTTCGAAATGAAGGTTTCGCTCGATTCGGTGTTGAGAGCGATCATGAAGCGGGTTTCGCTGCCGTCGGAGGTGTTGGATACTTCTACATAGGGAGTGGCCCAGCCGGACGATTTTTCCCATATGTTTTGATAGCGTTTCTGAGTTTCGGGCTGAGCGATTTCGAAGAATCCGGTTTCGACCGAGTTTGCATAGGTGAAATCGCCTTTGACGTTCTTGAATTTCGGCGTATATACGAAATAAAGTCTCATGTGCGATTTTTTATTGGTCATGCCTGATGTTCTGTAGCATTCGAGACGATATGAGGGATATTTTTCTTCGAATGCGCGTTCGGTGTCGACGGCTCTTTCAGCATAGTCGTCGATCATATAGATAGCGCGGTCGGCAAGTTCCTGCTTCAGGTTGATGCCGCCTTTTTCCTGCGGGAAGTTCTGAGAGATGATTTCGGTCGCTTTGATCGATTCGATGTGTTTTGCGATCTCTTCGACGGAAGTGGTCTGGAAGTAATATTCATGAAGGCCGAGGTTGTTTAAATACCACTGCAGAGTAAGACGGATAGTTTCCTGCGAGTAATTGCCGCTTTCGTGAAGAAGGCTTTCGAGTTTTTCGATCTCTTTCAGGCCGAGTTTCGCCTTCGATGCGATTTCTTTTAATTCAGGAACTTTAGTGGAATTTTTCTGGGTTGTTGCCATATTTTTTGCCCCCGTATTTAACTTCATACCAACTTGGAGAACATACTCTAACTCCATACAGAGTTGGTTATTTTTTTATTGTGTAGCAATATTATACCAAAAAAAAAGAAAAAATGGGTATTTTTTTGTAAATTTTTTAAAAAATTATTTTCAGAACGGTATTTCGGGACGCCGGCCGGTCTATTGCTCAACGAAAAGGCCGCGAATGAGATTGCTGTCCATATTGATCTTTTTGAGCGTATCGCCGAAATTAAAGGCTTTTGCCTCGTCTTCGAAAAGTTTTTTACTCACGCATATTATCTGGGGCCGGCTTATCTGAGAAGCCGCATCCTTGCTGAGCGCCGCAATCTTCCTTTCGTCGGTCGAGGTGAAGCGCAGAAGTATCAGATCGATATTGTTGCCCCACTTTTTATACTCGCAAAGGCGCGTGTCGAATTTCTTCTGATAATAATCGGCGTCGCAGACGGCGTAAAACGGCATTTTTTTAGACGCGAAAAATTTGCGCAGCACGGTTACGAAATTTTCGAATTTAGAGATCGCGTATTTTTTAAAGATGTCCTCGTGCGCCTCGTTCAGCGCGGCGACGCTTACGCCGGTGTTTTTTTCGAATTCCTTGACGGGCGCATCGTTGAATATAAAAAGGGCGCGGATGTCGTTTCCGGCCGATGGATAATGCGGCATCCTGAGGTTGTCGATTATAACGGCGTCGAAGTAGCCCGATTTTATTACGTCATCGAGATATTTAAGCATGAGCGCGCTCACTTCAGGATTGGTGAAATCGGCGAAATAACGGTCTTTTTCGACTGACGCCGAATATTCGCCGAAGGCGTTTTTCATAAAATATTCTTTTTTACTGTCGAAATAATACTTCCCAAGATTCAAAATATCGACCAGCGCGTATTTTTTTATTTTACGGTAATCGCATTCCTGCCTGAATTCATTGAGAACTACCCTGGCGCGCTGTTCGTCGCCGCATTTGAACACATCGGTCTTGACTATGCTCTCGCCATCCTTCAGAACTTCTAGCGCCGCGCCGTTTATCGCGCTTGACTGCAGCTCGATAAGGTTTTCGGCGAATTTATAGCTCACGACGTCGCCGTATTCGCAGCGGATCACGGATATTCTGTGTTTTATAGGATTTTTCGAATTGTAATTTTCGATCTTCTGCGACAGGTCGAGCGTTTTAGACCGGAATATCGTCAGCTGCTTTTCGCCTTCGATCAGCTTTCCGGGTTTTATCTCATAAGGCTTGTACTTCGAACCCATGACGAGCATGCTTTTAAGTTTCGTGAAACATTCTTTCAGAGCGGAAATATCGGCGGAATAGACGCGCCTGAAATCCTGCAGATCGTCAGACGCCAGATAATCCATGCCGTCCGGCGAGGCTTCCGCCGCTTGAGTCTGGCCGCTAAGATCCGGCGGATCGATCGCGATATGTTCGCTTCTTATATAGCCGCGCGCGCCGCTTTCGAGCGCCACGTTATACCATTCGTCCTGCCGCGACAGTATTTTAAAACTTTCTTCCTTTTTGATGCGCATGACGCTCGTGGACTCGAAGCCGGGGCTCTGCATAAGACGCGCGCTCGTAGCTTTTACGAATCCGCTGATATCGTTTTTCAAAAAATATTCGTCGCTGGAAGTCAGCTCGTCGATGGCGTTGAGCCGGCTGGTTCCGGAACCTATGCGTCCCGCCCATTTCGTCAGCTCGCCGTCGGCCGGTTCTCTCTTCAAAAGTATTTTGTAGGCTTTTTTAATGAATGAAATGTCGTCGTTAGATTTATCGGATATCTCCTCGAGTATTTTTTTGTTTTTAAAATAAGCCGCTTCGGTCTTTTTCAGAGTTTCTTTTATTTTAGCGCTGTCGAGCACGCTTTCTTCGGCGGCCGGCGCGGCTGAGGCCGAAAACAGGCAGGCCGCAAGCAAAAAAGCCGCCGCCATTTTATTGATACGTATTTTTCTTTCGTTATTCACTTTAATCGATACCACCGTTTCTAGTTCTATTTTAATCATAAAAATGGATTATGTATACATATCATTTTCAAATTTCCCCGGTTATTTTTCGACCCTGATAAATGACAGATTGAAAGAATTAAAAATTTTTAAAGATGAAATAATGTCGCACAGCAGGCGAAAATGGTTGATCAGCCGCCTTAAAAGAAGCGGGTTGAGCACGACGCGGTAATATATTTCGGGCGGCGCGCCGAATAATTGCTTGATCTGGTGCGGCTTCAAAGGCGCCAGGTTCTTGTTGAACGGATTGGTATGCACCATGTCGTACGAGATGACATATCCTCCGTTTTTAACCACCCTGCGCATTTCCGATGCTATTTTTGCGCGGGCGCCCGCGCAGGTCACTGACGAAAAAACCGTGAACTGGCTGACGAAGTCGAAACTCGAATCATGGAAGGGTAGATGAGACGCGTCAGCGTTAATGACCATGCCAGGCTGCGGACCGGGCCCTCGCGATGCCAGCCTTTCGAATATAAGCTCCGCGCCGTACATATTGTCTGGCGCGAATCCCATCTGCGAGAACATATTGAAGAACGCCCCGCCGCCGCTGCCGATATCCAGGAGGCAAGCCCGGCTCAGATCAGCCGCCCGGATCTTTTTGCGGTTGAAAAAGAGCGCTATATGTCTTTCAATCTCGTGCCTGATATAAATGACCGCCGGATTCAGCCGCTCGTAAAGCTCAGCGAGCCGCGAATCGGAGTCGCGCCGGCTGTATTCGGCCTTTATTCTGGATATTTCGCCCTCGTCGTTCATAGAGTGCTATTATAACACAGTTCAGCCAATATATCAAGTAAATCGCCCGCGCAAGATTTCTGTTTTACATTTTATTTTTTTTCTGCTATAATTATTTTTTTAAATATATAGATAATGGACGGAAACAAATGTCTAAAAAAATCGATCTGATCCTTAAAAACTCCGCGTGCGTCAAAACGCAGGAAGCGG
Organism: Candidatus Wallbacteria bacterium GWC2_49_35; assembly: GCA_001791795.1. Lineage (GTDB taxonomy): Bacteria > Muiribacteriota > UBA9980 > UBA9980 > UBA9980 > UBA9980. The sequence goes on along the minus strand of MGFH01000164.1, from coordinate 13,742 downwards.
AACTTGAAAACGTTTATACCGCTAAACTTCCGGCTATCACTAAAAACATAGTGAAATCGCTCGAAAATAAGTCGTCGCTGGACCACGTCGGATTTCCCATGGTGCCCTCGAACGAATCGCTGGTCGAGATCGTCAATCTCATGCGCGCAATATTTTTTCCCGGCTACTTCGGCGAGCAGGAACTCGACCGGCCCAACGTCGAATATTATCTAGGCGGAAAGATCATAGCTCTGTATAAAATTTTATCCCAGCAGATAGCCAAGTGCCGCATGCACGACTGCAAAGACAAACTGAAAGTATGTTCGAAATGCACAGCAGTCGGCAAATCCGAAGCGATCAACTTCATAAATAAGATCCCCGCGCTGCGCGAAAAATTGTCGAAAGACTGCAGGGCCGCTATCGACGGTGATCCGGCCGCCCAGTCGGCGGACGAAGTCGTGTTCTGCTATCCCGGATTTTTCGCCATCACCATCTACCGCGCGGCTCACGAGCTGTATCTTCAGGACATTCCCCTGCTTCCGCGCATGCTGACCGAATACGCCCACACGCTCACCGGCTGCGACATACACCCGGGCGCTAAAATCGGCGAAAGTTTCTTCATCGACCACGCAACCGGCGTCGTCATAGGCGAAACCACCGAGATCGGAAACAACGTAAAACTTTATCAGGGCGTAACTTTAGGCGCTCTGAGTTTCCCGCGCGACAAGGAAGGCAACCTCATCCGCCACCAGAAACGCCATCCGACCATCGAAAATTACGCCGTCATTTACTCTAACGCCACCATCCTCGGCGGCGACACGGTTATCGGCAAAAACGCGGTCATCGGCGGTAACGTGTGGGTAACGAAATCGGTACCGGCGAACACGAAAGTGATAGTCAACGCGGGAGAGGAACGCCAGATCATAATAAAGCCTGGCGATAAAAAAACATCAAAAAAATAACTAAAACGGATAGGGATAGTTGAAAGTGGAGAACGGAGAGTGGAGAGTTAAGGAATTTTGAAGAAATTATATTGGTTTTTATTATTAATCAACGTTTTTTCAAAATTTCAAAAATCATCAGTTCTCAACTCTCCACTCTTAACTCTCAGCTTACTAAAGGATATTTTTAAAAAATAATTCGGAGGTAAAAAAATGACGGACCATAAGCCCAAAAAGCCAACTAAAATTGAAGAGTTGAAAATTCCAGACCGCGTAATAGTGTTTCTGATCCTCTCGGTTTTAAAAGACGCCGCGGTCAACGGCGAGAGCGAATACGGCATCGCAGAAAAACTCAAAGTGCCTAATTTCGTTATTAAACCCATCATAACCGACCTCAAGGAAAAGAGCAAATTCATTGAGACATTTACATCCCAGATCACCAATCAACTTCATTACAGAATACTTACCGCCGGTGACATCGCCCAGACCGAAATGATGAAGATATACCAGTATAAAAGTTATATCGCGCCGATCGCGTTCGAAGACTATTGCAAAAGCGTCACGGAGCAGGCGGCCAAACTCAATCTGAACACCAAGCTCGACGACATCAACGATATCTGCAAGCAGCGCGGACTGCATCTGTCGGACGATTTCAAGATGGAGCTCAAGACGCTTGTCACCAACAGAAGGCCTTTTCTTATATACGGCCCTCCGGGCAATGGAAAAACAGCCATCACGGAAGTTCTGCATAATCTTCTGGACTATACGATCTATATTCCATATTCGATTTATCTCAACGGCGACATCTATCCATATTTCATCGACGGCGTGCACGAATCGCTCGACGCGACCATCGACAAGGAAACGTTCAAAACATACGATAACCGCTGGATATACGCGACACCTCCTAAGATAGTCGTCTGCACCAACTCCAGCGTCGAATATTTCGACATGCGCGGGCTGATACTTCCGCCGCAGGTAATCGCGAACCTCGGCATGATGATCATAGACGATTTTGGCCGCAACCCGCCTCACAATCCCAACCAGAAAAGCTCGATCGAAATACTCAACCGCTTTATCACGCTGTTCGAATCGGAGGCTGACGTTCTAGAACTCGGCAACGGCCGCGCTCGCTTTCCGGTCAAAGAAAGAATAATTCTGTCGTCGAACATGAAAATGGACGACATACTCGATCAGGCTTTCAGGCGCCGCCTTCCGTTCAATCTCGCCACATATAACCCGCCTACCGACGTCGCCGAAAAAATATTCGTCGACTCGGCGAAAAAACTCGGAGCAAAATTTTCTGACGACGAGCTCAAAACGCTCTTCACCTTCTTCGAAGGCCTGTACAAACAAAATAAGATATCGGTCCCCGGCTCCGACGCGCGCGACATGCTTACATATATCCGCGCAACCAAAGACGTTCCCGACCCGTTCCTCTTCACTAAAGAAGACCTGCAGCGCGCCTTCGGCAAACGCTACGACGTAATAAAAGAAAACGTGAACATGTTCTAAATTCAATTAGAATAAAGCGC
>MGFH01000164.1:0-11268 GCA_001791795.1 Candidatus Wallbacteria bacterium GWC2_49_35 | reverse complement strand
GTCCGATTTGTAATTTGCGGACGGCCCTTTTTTATGAGTTTTATTTTGAGTTTTATTGAAGATTTTTTTTCGACCCGTTCGTTCGTCAAAAATCCTTAACTATTCTCTATTCTCTATTCTCTGTTCTCTGTTCTCTGTTCTCTATTCTCTGTTAAAGGTTTATCTCATCTTGTTGTAAACTTCAACCGCCTGTGCGTGTTCCTTGCTGTCGGGATATTTTTCGACGACGGCCTGATACATAAGCTTGGCTTCCAGGCCGCTGGCAAGATCGGTGTTGAGTATGTTGGCGATCTTCATAAGCGCCGTGGGGGCGTATTTGCTCTGCGGGAAAGTATCGACGATCTTGGTATAATACTTTATCGCTTCGTTCAGGTTCGTCTTTTCAAGCCTGAAATAAGTCCTGTCGTCGATGCGTTTTTTCTTGTATTCGCGAAGGTCCGTTTCGTATATCTGGGCTATATCGAAAAGCGTTTTCGGGGCGTTTTCGTGTTCGGGATAAGTTTCGTACATTTTATTGTAGGTCGCCGCCACGTTCTTATAATCCTTGTTTTCGACATGAATTTTAGCGATCTGCTCGAAGGCCTCGTACGCTTTTTTATCCTTCGAAAAACGCTCGATGACTTGCTGGTAGGTCTTGATCGAATTTTCGGTATCGCTCTTTTTTTCCTTGAAATATTTGGCGAGTTCCATCAATATTTCAGGCGTTTTCTTGTTTTCGGGATAATTTCCGATGACCTCGTAATACGCTTCTATGGTCTTATCGATGGTTTTATAGTTTTCCTCCATTTTGCTCGCGTAAATATCTTTTACGCGAAGCAGCGCGTCGACTGCGATCTGGTATCTGGAAAAATCGCGCGAAAGCCTCTCATAGGCGATAACGGCCATATCGAAATACCCTTCGGCCTCATTGATCTGGCCGGTGCGGTATAGCGACGACGCCGCGTATGATGTCACAGGATATTCGATGACGCATTTTTCGTAATATTTAAGCGCTTCGACATTGTCCTTGAGTTCCTTCTCATAAAGCTGGCCGATCTGAAAGCACGCCTGCGCGCCGAGTTCCGAGTACGGATACTTCTCGATCACGTTTTCATACGATTTAATAACGCGATCTACCATTACGAAACGCTTCTTCTCATAAATGTCCTTCTCGCATTTGGCTAGTTGAACGTATACCTCGGCCGCGACCTCCGCGCCGGGATACTGAGCGACGAATGTCTGCATCAATTGGAGCGCCTTTTCATGTTCGTTCGCGTCGATATGCTTTTTAGCGAGCGCGAGCACCGTCGCCGGCGTTGCGCCGCCCGAACCCGCATCCGCCGTGACTGCGAGAACGGGCGCCATGGAGCCTAGCATAAAATAACCAAAGAGCAGTAAAATCAAAACGCTTTTAAAACGCCGAACCTTGGTTCTTTTCGATTTTTTCATAAATACCTCACTCGCTTTACTATTTTTATTTCTAATTTAATTCCTGTTTTTTTCTGTTTTATTTCAATATTAATTCTGTTTTTATATTCTAAAATCTTATTTTTTATTCTATTTTTTATTTTTTATTCGTTATAATAAACCGAAAAATAATCGACGAGTTCGTTCACCCGCAGCTTCTTTTCGACCATGTCCGATATCAGCTTCCGCTCGTACAGGTCCGTGAGTTCGGTTATATATGCCGCCTTGATCTTCGCCCCGCCTTCAGTTATCGCAAACAGCAGCTCGAAGTAAGCCTTGTCGACATCGCCGAAACATTCCAGTATCTTCGAATATAAAAGATGGGGCCTGTAATTTAGCTGGTCGATATGTATGGCTTTAACGCATGCCTGCTCGGCGTTTTTAATGTCTGAAAGCTCCGTGAAATACGTTTCGGCGATATCAACCAGCGCGTCGATATTGAGCGGATCGGCCTGAACGACCTCCTTGAGTTTGATGAGTTTCTGCGCCAGCACCTCGCGTTCGGAGGCAAGGCGAGGGAAATCCGCGACAAGTTCGGTTACCACCTGCTGAAATTCCTTATGCTCGTGCAGCGACATTTTTTTTCTCATGCCGAGTTCGTAAATGCCGCGGGCGATAGTAAAATTACCGAATTTAGAAGCCAGATGACATATTTTATAATACGGCCTGAAGTCGTACGGCCTGATATCCATTATCTCGCGCCAGTGCTCTATGGCTCTGTTGTAATCCATGCTGAGTTCGTACAGTTCGGCGATCTTCAGGTGCGCGTCCAGAAAGTCGCTGTTAAGCCTTAGCGCCTTCTGTAAATTATATATGGCGAGTTTGCGGCTGAAGCCGTCGCACAAAAGAGCGGTCTGGTAGTGCAGCATCGACGATCTCGGATAAATTTCAAAGCGGTTATCGATCTCGCGCATCGTCCTGAGAACGTTAACGAAACGATTCACGAACGGTTCGTATTTAGAGAGCGGATGCGGCTTGAATTTATAATATCTGACCTTGTTCGCTTTTTTTACGTTTCTGACGAAACTTTCCACGTCGCCGTTGGCGAGTTTCGCTATCGCGAGCAGCACGTATGTTTCAGCCGTCGGAGAGCCTTTTTTGATCTCCGCTTCCATCGTGGCGGCAAGCGACGATGCGGTTATATCCATATAATTTTCGAGCCCGGCAAATTTCTGGTAAAGGACCGACCCGCCGTTCACGGCCGCCTCGGAGCGCGCGGCGCCGAAAATAACGAGGGCGGCTGTCAGTGCGATCATCAAAATAACTTTATTTTTCATAAATTCCGTCTCCATATCTGATGTATAGAAAGATAAAAAGGTAAAATCGCGTAAAAAACGCCATTACCTTTTTTACATATCGGCAATTATATTATTTATATAAGATTATTTTGACGCGATTTTGGGCCGGCTGAAAAGCGTTGAGAAATCAGTTTATTTCGCGGTGCTTGATTATGACGGTGTAGTTTTTGGCGGCCAGATGCGCGTTGAGCAGCTCGCAGAAAAGCACCGAGCGGTGCTGACCGCCGGTGCAGCCGAGGGCGATTTCGATCTTGGACTTGCCTTCCCTGACATATTCTGGCAGCAGAAAATCGATGAAGTCGAAGAGTTTTTCTTTGAACGTGACGGCTATCTGGTGGCCGAGAATGTAATCGGAGATCTTTTTGTCGAGGCCCGTCAGCTGCTTGAGGTCGGGTTCATAAAAAGGATTGGGCAGAAATCTCAGGTCTAAAATTATGTCGGCGTCGTCGGGGATGCCGTGCTTATAGCCGAATGACACAAGATTTACGATAAGGTTCGAATTTTGTTTTATGTCGGCGAAGGTTTTGGCGACCATTTCTTTTAACCTGGAAACTGTAAGCTTCGAGGTGTTTATAATGAACGTCGCCTTTTCGCGGATCGGCGCGAGCAGGCTGCGCTCCATTTCGATGGCGTCTTTAAGTATGAGTTTATCGCCCAGCGGATGTTTGCGGCGAGTTTCGGAGAAGCGTTTCACTAAAACCTGGTCGGAGGCGTCGAGAAAAATGATGCGGTAGAATATATTCATTTTCGTCAGCTCGTTGAGCGCCCCGAAAAGTTCGTCGGGCGTGAAGCCGCCGCGGATATCGAGCACCAGCAGCACGCGGTTGATCTTTTTCTGCGATTTGATGCATATCTCGCCGAACTTAGGTATCAGCTCCGGCGGCATGTTATCGACGACGAAGAAGTTGAGGTCTTCGAACGCGTGCGAAATGGAAGTGCGCCCGGCGCCCGAAAGCCCGGTCACTATTACGAACTGTATGTTGTCGCTTGAATTTTTAACGCTTCCGCCGTTTTCCATAAATAAATATATTCCAATAAACTAATATAATGCGTCTAAAAGCATTCCTTTGATCTCGGAATGCTTGGCCAGAAAGCTAAAATTGGCTTTCTGCCTGAATTTTTCTTCGAGCTCGCCGAGAGCTTCGTCCACCTTCGATATCACCACCAGGAAATTCGAAGGCAGTTTATCCGAGGCCTCCTGTGACGAAACGTTATCTTTCACCTTGTAGAGGTTGGTGCATATCTGCTGCAGTATCGTCTTTATTTTATTTCTGTATTCATCGTAAAGCTTGAACGTCGGCGATTTATAGATCTTCAGGGCGTGAGATTCGAGGCTTTCGATCATCTTGCGGATCTCTTCAACGGTGTATTTTTTGTGTTCGGCGTCTAAAAAAGAAGAGAACACGCTGCCCGCCGCCGTTACGCCGCCGGAAAGCTCGCCCGCGCCGCCTTTGAACTGGCCGGGAACTATCTTGTTATCGCCGGTTTTTCGGCCGTTGAGGCCGCTTTTTTTTATGTTCATATAATCAAATCACCCGCAAATAGTTTATCTTATAACTATTTTACAAAATAACCGGCCGGTTGTCAACTCGATAATTTACTTTCGACTATCCCTATTATCTTTTTATATATCTCGTCCGGCGCTTCTTCGGCGTTAAGCACTTTAATACGGTCCGGCTCCATCTGAGCCAGCTTCAGATAACCGTCGCGCACCTTTCTGTGGAATTCAATATTTTCGAGTTCCATGCGGTCGGCCGATTTTTCGATCTTGTTGGGATTGCGCTTTTTAAACGTGCGATCGAGGCCTATTTCAGTGGGGATATCCAGCATTATGGTGAGGTCCGGTCCGACTCCGTAAGTGGCGTATTTCTGCACCTGACTGACCGTTTCGTAGCCTATCCCGCGCGCAAAGGCCTGATAGGCCAGCGACGAATCGGTGAACCTGTCGCACACGACGACGCCGCCCTTTTCGATATGCGGAATTATGACCTCGCTGACGTGCTGGGCGCGGCTGGCCGCGTATAGAAACATTTCGCAGCAGGGAACCATTTTGACGTTTTCGCGCGAAAGTATTATGCTTCTGATCTGGTTGGCTATAGGCGTTCCGCCCGGTTCGAACGTCATAATAACGTCGTGTCCGGCCTTTTTAAGATAATCGCAGAGGCGCTGGCTCTGGGTAGATTTTCCCGAGCCCTCAGGGCCTTCGAAAGTTATGAACCAGCCTTTATAGTTATGATTTTTAACCGTCATCGCGCCGCTCACCGCCTACATTCTTTCGGGCGTGCTTATTTTGAGCACTTTTAAAACGTTGCGGATCGTGATCAGAACGACGTGGATCAAAAACAGGCGAGCGTTCGACAGATTTTTATCGTCGGTCACTATCCTGAAATTCTTGTCTATCTTGCCTTTGGTATAAAAACTCTGGAAGAGTTTGACGAAATCTTCGGCATAGTGGCATAAAAGGTGCGGCGAGAAGTTCCTTACGCATTCTTCCATGATCTTCGGGAAGTCGGCCGCCCTTTTCAGAATGGCGACTTCTTCCGGCGAATTGAGCAGCTTTACGATATCCATCGGAAGCGCGGCTACCTGCTCGACGCTCGTTTCGAAGCCCCTGCCTTTCGCTTCGTTCAGAACGCCGTGACAGCGGGCGTGGCAGTATTGAAGATAAAACACGGGGTTGTCGGTCGACTGCGATTTCGCCAGATTCACGTCAAAATCGAGGTGCGCATCCATTTTGCGCATGATGAAAAAGTAGCGGACCGCGTCCACGCCGACGTCGTCGATGAGCTCGTTGAGTTCGACGTAATTCGCCGCGCGCTTTGACATCCTGACGACCTGGCCGTCCTTGAGCATGGTTACGAACTGATGAATAAGTATGGTGAGCGTTTCCGCGGGCACGCCCAGAGCGCCTACCGCAGCGTGAAGCCTTTTGATGTAGCCGTGATGGTCGGCGCCGAGGAATGTGATCAGCTGCCTGAAACCTCTGTCGTATTTGGTCTTGTGATAGGCTATGTCGCTTAGCGCGTAGGTGCTTTTTCCGTCCGATTTGACCAGGACGCGGTCTTTTTCGTCGTCGAACTTTGTAGCCAGAAACCAGGTCGCGCCGTCTTTTTCGTAAGTGAGGCCGTTCGCCTTCAGAAATTCCTGAGTCTTTTCGACTATGCCGTCGGTGTATAACGACCTTTCGGAATATATCATATCGTATTTGACGCCCATTTTTTCACACACGCCGACGATCTCTTTTAGCATTTTGATCTGAGAGTAATCGCCGAAAAGGGTTATAACTTCTTCGTCCGAAGGAGTTTCTTCGCGGTACTTTTCGCCGTGGATAGCGATGAGCTCCTTCGCGAGCTCCATTACGTAATCGCCGTGGTAGCCGTCTTCAGGGAAGTCGATCTTCGCGCCGAGCGCCTGACGGTAGCGCACCAGAACCGATTTTCCGAGATTGCGGATCTGGTTGCCGGCGTCGTTGCAGTAATATTCGCGGGCGGCGGCATGATTCGTGAATTCGAGCATCGAGGAAAAAATATCGCCGAGAACGACCTGGCGGCCGTGGCTGACGGAGATGGGGCCGGTCGGATTGACCGAGCCGAACTCCACGTTGACCTTTATGCCGTTGCCGATATTAACGCGGCCGAAATTTTCGTTGAGTTTTAAAATGTTGTAAGCGGTCTGATAAATGGAGTCGGCCGAAAGATAAAAATTTATGAACCCGGGCGCCTTTACCTCGATCTTAGAAAACATGGGCGCTTTTATGAACTCGGCTATGATCCTGGCGAGTTCGACCGGAGCGACGCCGTAGGCCTTCGTGAGCTTCATCGCTATGTTACAGGCGAAATCGCCGAACGCCTTGTCGCGGGGCGGCTCGATGTTTATCTGCGCGGGGCCGAACCCGGCCGGCATGCCGTTCTCCGAAATCTCGCTGTCGCGAAGGGCGATGCGGCGCGTTGAAACCGCCTGCTGGACGGCTTCGTAAATAAATCTTTTAACTTCCGACAAAATGGTCTGTTCACTCATTAATAATTCTCCTCGGTATTTATGTTAAATTTCGATTTGCTGATCACTTTCTTCTGATGTATATCAGGACCAGGCCGACCATGGCCATTATAATATTGGGCAGCCACGCGGCCGCGGCGGGCGATATCATCTGTGCCTCGCCCAGCGCCCTTCCGGACGACATGAATATGTAATAGACGAAAATTATAATTATCGAAACGCCCATTCCGATCGAGCCGCCCGAACGCTTCGAAGTGACCGCCAGCGGCGCGCCTATCAAAACGAAAACGCACGAGGCGAATGGCAGAGCCGTTTTGTTCCACAGCTCGATGAGCATATTGGTGGTGTCGATGCCGGCCGCCTTGCTCTCTTTGATCTTTTCCCTGAGCTTGACGAAACTCATTTCACGCGGCGTCGTGTAGGTGCTCGAAAAACCGTCCTGGGAATTGTCGGTCGGCATCACCATTTTTTTATAATGGCCGAAATACTTTTCTTCACCCCGGGAGTTGAACTCGCGGATCACGCCGTCGTAGAAGCACCAGTTGTAATTCTCCCAGTTGCCGTAAGACGCTTCGATGATATTGGGATATTTGTTGCGCCCGGTCAGTTCGAAAACCGTTATGTTGCGCATCTTATCTTCTTTTTTATCGTATTTTCTGACGTAGAACATGCGGTTCTTGCCGCCTTCGAAAAACACGTTCTCGGCGATCTTCGGCAGCGGCCTTTTAAGAATTACGCGGCGGTACAGTTCGCGGCGCAGATAAGTCGAGTTCGGCACCAGCACTTCGTTGAGAAATATGGTCACGCCCGTAAGAAGCACGCCCACCCAGAAAAGCGAGAAGACTATCCTGTAAAAATGTATGCCGCTCGCCTTCATGGCTATTATCTCATTGTCCGACTGCATCCTGCTCAGAGCTATGAGCACTGAAAAAAGAAGCGCCATCGGTATCACCAGAACGAGCACCGCCGGCAGCGCGTACAGAAAAAGTTTGATGGTGGTGTCGACGGGAATGCCTTTAGATATTATATAATCGATAAGCTCCATGAGTATGTCGACGAGGAATATCGAAAGAAAGGTGAAAGTGCCGAAAAAAAAGGAACTGCCGACCTCTTTGAGGATATATTTGTCGATTATCTTAAGCTTGATCACCGCTATCAGAGCACCTTAAATTAAATAAAAAAGAGAGATTAATGAAAATCTCCCTTTTGATCGTATTTTCAAATATTATAGGCTGGACTACTGAACCACTACGACGGATCTTTTTCCGCCGTATCCGTCGTCCACGAATTCTTTAGCGAGCGGGTCGGCTATCCATTCTGTGTCGTCCACAACGAATTTATATTCATAGCGGCCGGGTTCAAGAAACATGGTAATGCTCCAGTTGCCGTCGCCGAGATCGAAAAGCTGATCGGAATTGATGTCCCAGTTGTTGAAATCGCCGGTTAAAACGACTTTTTTAGCGTTTTTGTCCTGGTGTTCGAAAACAACGCTCTTTTTGGGAACGCAGGATTTTTCTTCGTATAATTCTTCTTCGATTTCCTTCTGACCGTAAAACTTACCGACAAAAAAAGCCACTACGGCTACAACTAACATTCTAAACCACATTGTGATACCTCCTGAAAATTTTAATAATTTTGCTTTTTTATTTATCGCTTACCTAATGAAGCCGTTCACCGGGATGAATTCCTAGGCCGCCTGGCCCTCGAGTTTTTTGAGCTTTTCGTGCAGTATCGTCGCCTGCTTGCCTTCCGGATATTTCTGCAGATAATTTTTATATTCGTGCACCGCGAGTTCGATGCGGCCCAGCTGTTCATAACAGTAGCCTATCGCGAACTGAACCATCTCCGCGAAATCGCAGTTCGGATACTCGGCGATTATCTGCTGAAAATATTCCAGAGCCTTTTCGTAATCGCGCAGTTTGTCGTAATACATGAAACCGAGCGTGAAAAGATTTATCTGGATGTCTTTTTTGTCGTTTCCGTTCCTGGTTTCTTTTTCGTTCTTTTCATCTTTTTCAGAAAGATTTTTCAACTTTTTTTCGTACTTTTCGATCTTCTTGCCGAGCATGTAATTGCCTACAATAAGGTCCAGCACTTTAGTTTTTATAATATAGCATATCCATAGAAAAAATGCAATAAAAAATATTAATTTAAACTTTTTAGCCAAAATACGCCTCCTTAAGGACTGGATTTATTCACGCGTTAAAAATGTTCGAATCGGACCGGCCCGCTTTTAAACGTTGAAGCCGGGGCGCACAGGCATAAGCACATGCGTGTGGGATTCGTTCTCTAGCTCTTCCTTGGGATAGATTTTGACCGGCGACTGCACGAGGTTGAATTCGAGAATGCACTCGTCGGATTTAATGGTGGATAAAACGTCTATGAAATATTTGGCGTTGAAATTGATCTCGAGTTCTCCGGCCTCGAGCGCGGTGACGGTGGATTCGGATTTAATGGACCCGCTTTTCGGCGAGCGCGCAGAGTATAAAATTTTATCGCCGGCGATGTTGATCTTGACGGTGTTGCTGCTTTCGGAGGCTATCGGCATCATCTTGCGCAGTTCGCGGAGCATTTCAGTAACATTCACGGCCATTTTGATCTTATGCTCTTTCGGGATGACCATATTGTAATCGGGAAATTTTCCGTCGATGAGCCTCGAGTAGTATGAATAATTTTTGGTTTTGAACGCCGCCTGATTCGAATAGATCGATATTTCGACCTCGTCGCCGGGAAGCTCGCACGTGTTTTTGGACAATTCGTTTATGACCTTCGAAATTATTATTATTTCGCCGTGCTCTTTTATCGAGTCGGTGTCGAATTTATATTCAGCCATGGTAAGGCGTTTTCCGTCGGTGGCAACCGCCCGGACAGCCTTTTCGATAGTTTTGAAATAAAGGCCGCAGTAAGCCGGCTTGACCTGGTCGGTCGCGATGGCGTAGCTGGTGTTTTTGATCAGCGACTGAAGCTTCGCCAGCGGCACTTTGAAAGTGTAGGGCGAGGCCGAATCGAATATCGGAAGCTGCGGAAAATCGTCGGGCGGCATTCCGTAGAGAGTGCTTTCGGTCTTTCCGCCGCTCAATTCGATATTGAAGTTTTCTTTATTGCATGAAAACGCAATTGTATCGGTGGAGGAAAAAACGTCGAGAATGCTCGCGAACATTTTTGATGAGACCATGACTTCACCGGCGTCTTCGATCTGAGCCGGTATGAAGACCTCGTAATACATTTCGAGATCGGTCGCAAAAAGCCTTATCAAGCCTGATTCTTTTTTGGACGAACAGTCGATGAGAATATTTGTCAGAATTGGAGAAGCCGACGCCGAGACGATCACGCGCGAACAGCTCTGCACGGCCTTTATTAAATCGGTTGATTTAGCGACGAATTTCATTTGTGCGTTTACCACCTTTTCGATTATATATGATGAACTTAGGCTCGAATAAATACGGGCCATCGGTATTTGCGATTATAACATAATTTAAATTAAATTGCAATTTATATTCATATTTTTTAATTCATAATTTTATAGTTTAATTTCGATGAGGCTGCCGTAACTTTACGGAACAAAAAAATTAATATTTTATTGACATTTTAGGCTCTTTAATATAGTATTGATAAAAATTTTAACCCGAAAACCCATAAAAGCGATTTGAAAAATGAATCATTTAAAATAAAATTAAAGAGGGTGGTTAACATTCAATCCAACGATCAGGGCGGCGCTCCTTCAACTGAAAGTTTATTGACAAGAGTTTTCCGCATCAAATCCGTCGAACGCATCATCGGCGAGGACAAACGCTCCAAAGAACATCTGAAACGCTCACTTACCGGCATCGACCTTATATTTCTGGGCATAGGCGCCGTAATTGGCGCCGGCATATTCGCCACGATCGGCACCGCCGCCGCCGGCGACGCCCACAGACTCGGCGCGGGCCCGGCCCTTATGCTCTCGTTCGTGCTTACGGCTGTCGGCTGCGGCTTTTCGGCGCTGTGCTACGCTGAATTCGCCGCCATGGTCCCCATCGCCGGAAGCGCCTATACTTATTCATACGCGACCCTCGGCGAAGTGATTGCCTGGATAATCGGATGGGACCTTATCATCGAATACGCCATCGGAAACGTGGCGGTAGCGATCAGCTGGAGCGGTTATTTCGCGGAGCTCCTCGCCGGATTCGGCATTATCCTTCCGAAGTGGATGTGCATAGATTACCGCACCGCGCTCGCGCACGGCGGCATTATCGATGGCGCGCCGCACTTTCTTGGAATTCCGATAGTGTTCAACCTTCCGGCCGTCGGCATAGTGGCGCTTCTCACATTTCTTATCGCCATCGGCATTAAAGAAAGCGCGAGCTTCAATAAAGTGATGGTCATTATTAAACTCATCGTGCTGGCCTTTTTCTGCTGCGTCGGATTTTACTACATAAAGCCCGCCAATTTTACGCCATTCGCTCCGAACGGATTTTCAGGCATACTCAGCGGAGCCGCGATAGTCTTTTTCGCATATATCGGCTTCGACGCGGTATCGACGCTCGCC
>MGFH01000163.1 GCA_001791795.1 Candidatus Wallbacteria bacterium GWC2_49_35 | reverse complement strand
TACCATTACTTTTCCAACAAGTTTCGCCGTCATATTGCCCTCCCGGAAATATTGATTACTGATTTTATTTTTTGACGCATTAATTTTAGCAAAAATACCGTTAAAAGTAAATATCAGTTTAATTATTTCAAAATTAAAAAAAGATTTGATATTTAACAGAAAATGTGATAGCATACTTTTAATTTTTAAAATCATGCCGATATTTATCATAGAAATTTGAATCCGCGTTAATGTTTTGCTGGCCGGCATTTTATTTTGTCCGCTGGTCGCGGAAATTTTTGTTAGAAGGGTGTTCTTAATTGCTAGTCGATATCTTTTACCTGGTAATGCTTTTATTCGTGATCCCCTTAATGGCAAGTTTTTTTATTAACTTCAGCGTGTTTAAGATAGTCGATCTTTTCAATTCCCGCAAAAGCGTCAATAATTAACTTTAATCATCCATTTTTCAGGCGCCGGTAAAATTCCATAAAATAAATAACGAAAAAAGATTAAATAAGTGAAAAATAATGCTTGTTTATATCTTTTTTTTATGTTATAATTTCAAAAATTTTTGAAATAAACAAGGAACATGAAAATTATTGAAAAACGTTTGGAATTTTATCCAGAAGACAACAATTTAATATCGTTATTCTCTAACGAACTGAAGATATCTCCTATCCTGGCTAAGCTTCTCATCAACCGCGGCATAGTCACGCTCGAAAAGGCGAATCTCTTTCTTAACTGCAAATTAACCGACGTGTATGATCCTTTTCTTATGAAGGACATGCAAAAAGCCTGCGACCGAATTAAACTGGCGGTCGAGCGCAAAGAAAAAATTAGAATTTTCGGCGACTACGACGTCGACGGAATTACCTCTACCGCCGTCCTTTATACCGTGTTAAAAAAATTGAATATCGACGTCAGCTACTTCATACCCAACCGTATCGAAGGCGGCTACGGCCTCAACGAGAACGATATTCTGAACGCTCAGAAAGACGGCATATCGCTTATCATAACCGTCGATTGCGGCATATCCAATCACAGCGAGATAGAATACGCCAATAAGCTCGGCATGCAGACCATTATAACCGACCACCATGAAGTGCCGCAGAAATCCCCGGACGCTTTCGCGATATTGAATTCCAAGCAGCCCGACTGCCCGTATCCTTTTAAAATGCTCGCCGGCGTAGGCGTGGCTTACAAGTTCGCATGCGCGCTCGAAAAGCATTACGGCGATCTGGGAACCAGCGAACTGCTCGACCTCGTGGCTTTAGGCACCGTGGCCGATATCGCTCCGCTGGTCGACGAGAACCGCATACTGACCAGGTACGGCATCGACATGTTCAAGACCACTAAAAACGTAGGCATCATAGCCCTTTTAGATACGCTCAATCTCAGAAATACCCAGATAAACACCACGCACATCGGTTATATCATAGCGCCGCGCATCAACGCCGCCGGCCGCATAAGCGATCCGAACGTCGCCATTAAGATGTTCCTCACCGATAACTACGAAGAGGCCATTCACTACGTCAAAGTCCTCAACGGCGACAATCTCAAGCGCCAGTCGCTCGAAAACGATATCCTTACCGACGTCGAAGAGCAGCTTTCCCCCGGCCATCACGATAACGTTATAATGCTCGCTTCCGATAAATGGCACGTGGGCGTTATAGGCATCGTGGCCTCAAAGATAAAAGAAAAATATTACAAGCCGACCATACTTATCTCCATCGAGGACGAAACCAACTGCGTGGGCTCTGCCCGCTCCATAAATTCGTTTTCGATAGTCGACGCCCTGACCAACTGTTCCGACCTTCTGAAGCGCTTCGGCGGCCATAAGCTCGCGGCCGGCTTTTCCATAGAATTTTCCAAGATCGATATTTTCAGAAAAAAAGTCAATCAGCTCGCTTCCGAGCATATCAAGCCCGACGATCTGATACCTACACTGAAGGTCGACTCCGAGATCAAATTAAAACAGATAAACAACGACCTTATAAACGAGATCGCCATGCTGAAGCCTTTCGGCCAGCAGAACCCGAAACCGCTTCTTTACGCCGAGAACGTTTTCATAACCGACCATAAAAAGATCGGCAACAGCACTTCGTCTCACCTTCTGCTCAAGGTCAAACAGACCGGCAGCATGGTGGAGGGCATTGGATTCAACATGGGCTCTTTCGACGAAAAGATAATATCGCCGGCGCAATACGTCAACCTGGTTTTCGAACTCGACGATTTTACTTTCTGGGAAGGCCACAAGAAGATCCAGATGAAACTCAAAGATATCAGATTCAATAAAATGAGCAACTTCGAATTCATGCAGGACGGCATGAACGCTTCCGCGAAGAACGCCGACGGAACAGACAGCGGCATACCGGGCGGCAATTTCGCGAAAGACAATATAGCGAAGATGTTCAGCCTGAAAAATCTCGGAAACCAGTATTACATGAAGAAAAATTATTCGAAGGCCTACGAAACATACTGTAAGGCACTCGAAATAAACGACCACCCGTCGCTTTACTACAACATAGGACTCGTTTTCAAATGCCAGGGCGAATACGAAAAGGCCGTCGAAAGTTTCAAAAAGGTCATTTCGATAGAGAAAGACCGATATCCCGACGAGAACAGCGAACTGATCAAAAAATCGAAGGCAATGATCGAAAAGATCTATAGCGCCGCTCAGTAGGCGTCCGCGAAAAAAAGAACAAAAGAAAATATTCAGTTTTCGACATATCGTTCAAAATCGCTACAGAGGTGAATTTTTTAGATGAATAAAATAAAAGATCTTATCAGAAACGTCCCTGATTTCCCTAAACCGGGTATCATGTTCAAAGACATCACTCCGCTGCTGAAAGACCCTGAAGGGTTCGGGCGCGCCATAGAACTTATGGCGGCGAATTTCAATCCGGACGAAGTTGACGTTATCTGCGGCATCGAATCGCGCGGATTCATCTTCGCGGCGGCGCTCGCGCTCAAACTTAAAAAAGGCTTCGTACCCATACGCAAGGCCGGAAAACTTCCCTGGGAAACCACTAAAGTAAAATATTCCCTCGAATACGGCGAAGACACTATCGAAGTGCATAACGACGCGTTCGCTAACGGCGCCCGCGCAGTTTTAGTCGACGACCTTCTCGCGACGGGCGGCACAGCCAGAGCGGCGTGCGAGCTTATCGAAAAGACGGGCGGAAAAATCAACTCCGTGCAGTTCGTTATAGAACTTTCATTCCTCAACGGCCGCGATCAGTTGAAAAACTTTAAGGTCGCTTCTATTTTAAGTTACTAAAATAAAAATCGAGTTAGTTAACAGTTTTAGTTAAGTGTATAAAACAGGAGAGAGCCATGTTATCATCGGTCGAAGATATTTTAAAAAAACTCGAAAGCCATGATTGGGTAGAAAGGTTTATCGCCGCCAAAACCGCGGGCGAGCAGAAAATCAAAGAAGCCGTCCCCCTCCTTCTGGAATTGCTTGACGACGATAACGTACAGGTGAGGATCTCGGTCGTCATAGCGCTGAAATCCTTCAGCGGCAAGAAAATACTCGAGCATCTCATACGCGCCCTCGCGGATTCGTCCGAGTGGGTCAGGGTGCACGCCGTCGAAACTATCGGGCTTTATAAAGACAGAAAGCATATAGAACTGCTGTCGCAGTTCCTCGAAAACGAAGAGAGCGATAAGGTACGCGCGACCCTGATAAAGGTGCTCGGCGAGCTCGGCGGCGCGAAGGTGCTTCCGATAATAACGCTCTATCTCAAAGATTCCAACGCGCGCGTCAGGGCGAACGCCGTCGAAGCCATCGAAAGGATATCCGGCAGCACGACCATCGATATGCGCGAACATATAATCCCTCTTCTCGACGACGAGAACAACCGCGTCAAGGCCAACTCGGTAAAGGCGCTGTTCAAAATGGGCGAGAACAAAGCGCTCGAAGTGCTCAAGAACATGATAAACTCGAAGGACGACTGGATGCGCGCATCGGCCGCATACGTTTTTGGCGTCATCGAATACGAGCGCAGCGCCGACTTTTTGATCGACACGCTCGACGACGGCTGCTGGTTCGTCATTAAAAACGTCGTCAAATCGCTCGTCCGCAAGGGCGAAAGCGTGCTGCCGCGCCTCGAAAAGAAACTCAAGGACCCGCTCGCTTCGGTGAACCTGAAAATGAACGTGGTAAGCGTTCTTGGCGAACTCGCCACGCCGGGCTGTCTGAAGCTTCTGATACCTCTTTTGAACGACGAGAGCGGCGACCTCCGCCAGTACGCGGAATCGGTCATCGACAAAATCCAGGAAAAAAAAGAGCGTTAATTTCATGATGAAAACAAACGGTTTTCGCGCATTTTTACTGTGCACCCTGTTTTTTTCATGCGTCATTTCGGTTCCGGTTTCGACGGTCTACGCCGAAACGCGCGAAGATATCCGTAAACTATATAAAGCGGGCGTCGATTATATCGTCGACTCCAATTTCGAAGCGGCCGAGGCGGTCTTCAAAAAGATCATCGAGGCCGGATACGAATTTGCCGAAGCGTATAATAACCTTGGCTATGCCCGTATGAAACTGAAAAAGAATTTCGAGGCGATATTCGAGTTCAAGAATGCGCTCAGGCTGAATCCCGATTTCGCCGATGCGCTGAACAACCTCGGGCTTCTTTACTCCGAAAAGATGTCGACCGCCCAGATGGGCCTTCAATATTTGAAACGCGCGGTCGAAACGGATCCGAACAACGCCAATTACCACGATTCGCTCGGCGTGGGATACCACCGCCTCGGCTTCATAAAGGAAGCGGAGGTCGAGTTTAAAACGGCCAACCTTATCGACAGGACTCTTATCTCCCCGGTTTACAACCTCGGCTATCTCTATGAGACCAACGATCGCAAAAAAGCTGCCATTGCCGAATATTTAAAGGTCATCTCCATGCGGCGCGACCATCTCATGGCTAATTACAGGCTTTTCAAGATTTACTCCAGACTCGACGACAAGCCGCTTATGGCCAACTATCTTTTCAATATGTTCAAGATCCTCAGGAACGTCTCGAAGGTGGACAAGCACGAAAGGACGGCCGTCGAGAACGAGATACTTTGCAATTTAAAGGCTTTCATAGTCGAAGTTGCCATCAATTTCAACGCCGAGATCAAGAAAATGACGCTTATCGACAAGGCCTCCCCGACCGGCGATAAAGAAACTTATATAGCGCCATCAGAGTATCTTATCTCGTATGAGGAATTTTCTAAAAAGAATTTATTTTATTTTTTCGAAGGCACCGAGCTCCGCTGCCCGGAAACCGGAAAATACTATACCAATTACATAAATCATGTCATATGTCCTGTTCATGGCAGTCTTTCGGTGTTCACCGCGCGTGTCCACGATATAAAGCAGATAAGGTTCAACTACCATAAGAACATATGCGCCGAGTGCCGCAAGATGCTCGACTACGCATTGTTTTTGAGGGCGATCGACCACCCGGACGAAAAACTTTCATCGATCGGCGATGACGAAATAAGGTCTCTCGTCGAAAGCGGATATCTGCGCGACCTGCCGAACTGCCCCGATGGCGGAAAGTTTCTGACCGACGAGAACGGGTTCGTGAAGTGCAGCATGCACGGCGCGTCGAATTAAAAAACGGCGGCGGCTGAAATAAAAATTCGATAAAAGTTTTTATAATTGGCGATTTTGTGATAGAATATAATAGTAGGGGCCGGAATTATTTCAAGGCGAAGCCGCAGGCCCCGGCCGGGAGGATACTTTATGTTTATGAACGGCGCAGATAAGATCAACCGTAATAAGGGTTTTTCGCTTACAGAGCTCATGGTGGTCATTATGATAATGGGTATCATGTCCACTTTTGCCATGCAGTATTACTCTTCGACGATGGAAAACACCAGGCGCACCAAAGCGATTCAGGACCTCGAGGGCATAAAGGGCGCCATTAAAATGTACCATCTGCAGAGCGGAAGCCAGTACCCGCCTTCCATCGACGCGCTCGTCGGAAAATATCTTTCGCAGGCACCCGTCGATCCCTGGGGTTCGGCTTATAAACTCGATACTCAGAAACTCGAGGTTTATTGCGTAGTGAAAAAAACCGGGCAGCGTATAGCGTTAAGATACGGCAGAAAATAGGTCATTTCTTTTCGGCGCCCGATATCACAAGGGCAATCCCCAATAGCGACACGAAGATGCCCGTAAAGGCAGTCAGGCTTAACTTTTCATTTAAAAATATCATCGCGAATATTATCCCGCCGGTGACCTCCTGCGTGGTTATCAGCGATACGAGGACCGTCCCCACCCTTCTCAGCGCGAAGTTGATGAGGGCGTGGCCTATCAGCGTGCAGAATATGGCCGACGATAAGACGCCCGCCACGGCGTAAGGCGTATATACCGATCCGAAACTGCCGCACATCGAAAACCTCAGTGCGCCGAGGACGGCGAACAGGTACAGCGCCGCGAAAAAATAGGCGTTGGCCTTGTATTTAAGGAGCGAATACCTGTCTTTATACATGCGGCTTACCGTCTGGTAGAGGCCGAGTGCCACTCCCGAAATCAGCGCCAGAAAATCTCCGAACAGCACTTTCGGACCCGACGCCGGCTCGAAGCCGACCAGGATGAAAATGCCGGCGAATGTAACGACTATCGCGGCTATCTGCCTGCCCGTGCACTTTTCGGATAAAATAAAACTTGAAAACAGCGCCGCGAAAATAGGCGCCGTATAGCAAAGCGCGAGCGAGTGCGAAACGAAAGTGAACGAAAGCGAGGCGACGAAACAGCCGAAATGCACTGCCGCTATCAGTCCGAACACGGCGAGTTCCGCGTATTCTTTACGGGTTTTCGCGGTCAGATCGGACCCGGCGGCCTTAGCGAAGATAAAGATAGCCAGCGACGCGATCGCCATTCGGTGAAGCGTTATCTCGAGCGGGTCGATCCCGTCGGCCATCCTTATGAAAAGCGCGCCCGGAGCGAAGCATAAAACGCCCGCCACGGCGCAAAGAATTCCTATAACGAACTGCCTGTCGGCCGCTGCGCCGGCCGCGCCTGTTCCTTCTTTATTATCTTCCATGGCGGATATCAGACTCCCTTCGAAGCACGTCGTAAAATTTATCACCGTACCTGCCGCGCAGGACGCTCTCGAGAAAATTCACCAGCGGCGGTTTCGACGAGCCGTAGCAGCCTTCGCACTCTTCGTAAACGAAAAGATTGAGATATGTCATCCCGCCGGCGGCTTTTTCGCGTATGGGGAAAAGACTGCACGACAGGGGCTTTTTAAAAATCGTTTGAGTGCTTTGAAGATAGCAGTAATAGGTTTTTTGCTTCGTAAAGGAAAAAACGCAGTCGCCGTTTTCGCCCGTCGCCGTGCAGGGTATGTTTTTTTTCAGGCGTTTGACGAATACATCTTCTATTATACCATATTTGGCGAACCGATCGGCGTATTCCGCCGGGAATTTCTTAAGTTCTTCAAGGTTATCATTGAAAAAGGCGGCTTCT
>MGFH01000162.1 GCA_001791795.1 Candidatus Wallbacteria bacterium GWC2_49_35 | reverse complement strand
TAAAAAAGACGTTCTGGGCAAGCAGGACGCGATAATACTTTCCGTCGACAATCAGGAATATAAGATCATGCAGTTTGATTCCATCGACGATAATCTTTTCGAAGCCTACACTTACGACAAGGACGACGTTCTTGTCATGTTCGACGGCCGGATAAACGACAGCATTCAGCGGTCGAAAATATCGCTGGTAAGGGTTAATTTCAAAATAAAGCAGTCGAATACCGAAGTTATCCTTACGACGTCGATCAATCCGAGGTATCTGTACGGCTTCAAGCTGCAGCCCTACTGGAATTACAACAAGTGACCGGCGGCTGGCGCTCCGGCCTGCGCGCGAAGCGCGCACTTATAAAAAAACGAATAAAGGCGATTATTACTTTTGAAATAAACATTATAGAAGGTCCGGTGAATAAAATATGGCGAAAATAGTAAAAAAAACGGTCGGATCATCTTCAAAAAAGTTGTCGTCGTCTAAAACGACGAAAACGGCTAAATTATCTGCGGCAGCGAAAACAATGAAAACCTCGAAACCCGAAAAAATTATTAACGCGAAAAAAAAGGCGGTGCCTGAAAAAGAGTTAGCCGTGATACTGCTTTCGGGCGGCATGGACTCGGCGGTGTCGCTGGGAGTGCTTCTGGAAAAATACGAGGCGGCGGCGCTGCATCTGAATTATGGCCAGCTCACCGAGAACAGGGAGCTCGAATGCTTCACCCGCCTGTGCGACCACTACGGCATAAAGCGCAGGCTTATAGTGGACGTCGGATACCTTCAGCAGATAGGCGGCTCGTCGCTGACCGACCATAAAATGATCGTGCCGCGCGCTAACATCGGCTCGAAAGAGGTCCCCAACACATATGTTCCGTTCAGAAATGCTCATATACTGGCGATCGCGACTTCGTGGGCCGAGGTTATCGGGGCCCGCAAAATATTCATAGGCGCTGTCAGCGAAGATTCATCCGGATATCCCGACACGCGGCCCGAGTTTTACGAAGCGTTCGAAAAGGTTATCAGGACCGGCACAAAAGCGGGCGGAGCCATCAGGATAGTGACGCCGGTCATAAAACTTTCAAAGGCTGAAATAGTGAGGTTCGGCAATAAGCTGAAAGTGCCTTTCATTCACACCTGGAGCTGCTACAGCGGCAATGAAAAGGCCTGCGGCGTATGCGACTCGTGCGCGCTCAGGCTGCGCGGCTTCGCCTGCGCGAAGGCGAAAGACCCGATAGAATACGCCGAAAATATATTCAAGAGCGAAATATTCGTATAAACTAATATTGTTTGCGGGAGGAATCGACGGCCATGGCTTCAGAAAAAAAGAATTCCGAATTTAAAATTCAGGCCGAAAAGATCGCGGCGGGGATCGCGGAGCTCGAAAAAAAAGCCGACAGGACCGCGATTTTGTCTTTAATAGAATTTTTTCACCATGAGATATGGGCCATCAGAAAATACGCGTCGCAGGCGCTGGTTAGATGCGGACTTAAAAACCGCGATACGCTCGATATCATCAACGGCTATATGACGGCTTCGGGCTTCAAAAACGAGGACGACCTCTACTGGGCGCTGCAGACCGCGGCCGGCATACGCGTAAACAACGCGGCGGGCTACCTTATGAACTGGGCCGTGGAAGAGGCTTATCCTGAAAATTACATGTCACACCTCATCACGGCGCTCGCGCGGATCAACGACACTTCGTCGGTCGCCTTTCTGATCGAGGCGTTGGGGAACGAGAACTGGATCGTCAAAAAGGAAGCGTCGGCCGCGCTGATAGCGTTCGGCCGCAATATCATACCGCAGCTGCAGAGCGCGTTCTCGAACGAAAAGATCGAGATCAGGACCTGGATATCGAAGATCATAGGCCAGATACTCGGAAAGGACGCTTACTCGTTCTTCAAGAACATGCTGGCATCGGAGCGTAAGGAAATGCGCTACTACGCGATATGCGCGCTTTCCGAAAGCGACGATCCGCAGGCGGCCGCCGCCATAGCGGCTAAGGTCGCCGACCCGTCGTGGCTCATAAGGATTCAGGCGGCCGATATCCTCGAAAAAATGGGAGAGTCGGCCCTCGAATATCTCAAGAAGAATATAGTGGAAGGCAGTTCCGACGACAGGTTCCACTCTATAAAGATAATCCAGAAAATTATGAAGGATAAGGCGTTTACGACCGTCCGCGATTTTTTGAACCTGGACGACACCGAGACGAAGATAATGCTGCTTTCCGCTCTGGCAGAGCAGGACGACGAAACCGTCTTCAACCTTCTGTGCGACTCGCTGACCGAGCCTAATTATCTGGTGCAAAGGCACGCGGCGAATTTGCTGATACATTATGGAAATAGCGTTGCGCCGAAGATAGCGGCCGCGTTTACGCGCACTCAGAACGGCACGACCCGCTACTGGTTCATCGACGCTCTCAGCGCTTTCGATACCAGGGAGGCTTTCTTCGTGCAGGCCGAAATATTCGCGGCGGCGTCGAAACGCCAGAAGATACAGATATTGCGCTCGATAAATAACTCGGGGGAAGAGGACATAGACAGGCTCAGGATGCTGTTTTTGATAAACGCGCTTTCCGATGAAGGTTATTCGGTCAGAAACGCCGCATTCAATCAGCTGGCAAAGTTCGTTCATCTGAAAGTCGATTTCGATTCGCGCGAAAAAGGTCTTGATGAGGCGCTTGCGATGATAAGGGAAACCGGCCTCGAGCAGCGCGACAACGAACAGGTGAAAGAACTTATCAGATCGAACGACTGTGCTTCGGCTATGGCCCGCATCGCGTGCGGCGGAATAATGAATTCGGCTGCGCAGGCTTCCAGGCAGGCTCAGGCGGCCGGGGGAGTTTCGCAAATTGCAGGCCAGCAGGCTTATCAGGGCGCCGGCCATCAAGAAGTTCAGGCGGGACAGGCCGCGGCGGTGCAACACAGCTACCAGCTGCATGAAACGCGCGAATATGCTATGTCGATAGAAGAGATACTCAGGCAGGCGGTTGAAAAGAAGGCTTCAGACATACATTTCGCGACCGACTATCCGCCAACCTTCAGGATAAACGGCCATATCGAATTTCAGGAATATCTGCAGACGCTCGAGGCGCCGCATATCCGCCACCTTGCCTATCAGGTGCTGAACCCGCACGCCAGGCACGCTTTTGAAATTAGCCAGGAACTCGACACTTCTTTCGAGATAAAAGGACTCGCCCGCTTCAGGGTGAATATGTATATGGATATGCGCGGCATCGGCATGGTGTTTCGCGTGATACCTTACGAAATACCCGATCTGGACACGCTCGGCGTGCCGGCGATCATCAAAACGCTTGCCCAGAAGCAGAAAGGGCTTGTGCTCGTTACGGGGCCGACGGGATCCGGCAAGTCGACGACGCTCGCTTCGATGTTAAATTATATCAATAAAAACAGGAAATCCCATATAATTACAATAGAAGACCCGGTGGAATTCGTACATAAACCCATACAGTCGAAAGTGACGCAGCGCGAGCTGAACACATCGACGCGATCGTTCGCGGGCGCGCTTCGTTCGTCGCTGCGCGAAGACCCGGATATAATCCTGGTCGGCGAGATGCGCGACCTGGAAACTATCGAAATGGCTATAACCGCTGCTGAAACGGGGCACCTCGTTTTAAGCACGGTGCACACCTCTTCTGCGGCGAACACGATAGACCGCCTGATAGACGCGTTCCCAGCCGATAAGCATTCGCAGGTGCGCGCCGCACTGACGGAAGGTCTCATAGCCGTCGTGGCTCAGTCGCTGGTCCCTAAAAAGAGCGGAGGCATGATCGCGGCTTTCGAGATAATGACGATGACATCTGCCATAGGAAACCTTATCAAAGAAGGAAAGACGACGCAGATAAAAGATTATATGCTGGCCGGAAAGCAGTACGGCATGCAGATACTCGACGACTCGCTCGCCGAGCTCATGTCGCGCGACGAGATAACCTTCGAAGAAGCCATGGCAGCGTCTTATAACAAGGACGATTTCAAGAAGCGCTACGGCTCGTCGCAGAACACTCAGCCGGCGGCGGCTTCGGGGCGGGCGGGCGGCAATTTCAAGCCTGTCGCCGACGACGATTCGCTTTACGGATTGAAGCCGAAAGCGCCGACGAACAAACCGGGGAAGAAATAATAGTTTACAGTGCATAGTGCATAGTGCATAGTGCCTCCGGGGCGGAAGCAGGCAGTTGAGAGCGGAGAGTGGAGAGTGGAGAGTGGAGAGTGGAGAGTGGAGAGTGGAGAGTGGAGAACTAAGGAATTTTGAATTTTAAAGGAACGACGGAAATAATATTCGAAATTATGAATGTTTATCCGTGGAAAGGGTGATATAAATGTTTTCAGAACTTAAGATCAGGGAATTTTTCGATAAGGTAGCAAGCAGCGACCCGACGCCGGGCGGCGGATCGGTCGCGGCGCTCAACGTCGCCGGCGGCTGCGCGTGCGCGCTTTTGATGGCGAACGTGACGCTGGGCAAGGAAAAATTCGCGGGCGTCCAGAACGACGTGCATAAAATAGTCGTGGAGCTCGAAGAGATAAAAAAAGAAGCCATGGTGCTCATGGACCGCGACAAAGACGCTTACGACGGCGTGGTGGCCGCTTTTAAAATGAAAAAAGAGACCGACGCCGATAAAGACGCCAGAAAAAAAGCGATTTTCGCCGCGACGGTCAAATCGACCGAAGTGCCGCTTAAAATAGCTGAAACGGCTATAACGGCGATAGGCATAATGCTGAAACTCGTCGAAATAGGCAATAAAAAAGCCGTTTCCGATTCCATTACCGGCCTTTTCAACTGCTACGCCGGCGCGGTAAGCTCGATAGCGGTAGCCAGGCTCAATCTGTGCGGAAGCTGGGACAATCCTGAAATAAAGGCGAACTTCATATCGAAGGTAAAGGCCATCGAGATCGACGCCGAAAACGCCCTCGAAGACATAAAAAAATCGATGACGGCCAATCTTTCGTCATAGCGGCTCCCGGGCGGCGCGCCCGGAATGTCAGCTTTCGAAAACCGTTAAATATAAAGGAGAAATATGATATACAGCATGACGGGCTATGCGCGCGTTTCTGAAACGATCAGCGGCATGGAGCACACGATTGAAATAAAAACCCTGAACCACAAATATATCGATCTGAAACTGAACCTTGCCCGCGAAATAGAATGCTTCGAGCTCCAGATAAGCGAAACTTTAAGGGCGCAACTTCAGAGGGGAAGCGTAAGGCTTTTATACAATATAAAAAAATCGGGTGCCGCCTCTAAAAAAAGCAAGCTCTTCGAAGTTAATCTGGACGCGGCTAAAGCCTATAACGACGCTTTCACGAAGACGGCTAAACATCTGAAGATAAAATACGAGCCGAATATCGAAATGATCATGCGCCAGAACGGCGTCATAAATATCGTCGATAACGAGGCCGAAGCCGACAAGGACGCCGTGATAAAATTAATAGTCAAAGCCATAGAGGCTTTGAACAAATTCAGGACCGTCGAGGGGCAGAAGCTGTCTAAGATAGTTTCACAGAGGCTTAAAGGGCTTCAGGCGCTTATAACGAAGATATCGAAATTCACGAAGGACGTAAAGAGCGTTTTCTACGATAAACTTAAGGACAGGATCGATAATTTCCTGAAAACTTCTAAGATAAACGCCGAGGTAAGCGAGGAAAGACTCGGCCAGGAGATCGTCATGATGGTCGACAGATGCGACGTTACAGAGGAGATCGACCGTTTTCTCACGCACATCAAACACTTCGAAACGCTTCTTAAGGGCGGAGACAAAGACCAGTCCGCCGGGCGTAAGATGGATTTTCTATGCCAGGAACTGTTCCGTGAGATAACCACTCTCACGAACAAATCGAATCTGACCGATATCACTAAAATAGCGATAGAGGTCAAATCCGAGATCGAAAAAATAAGGGAACAGATACAAAATATTCAATAACGATGATAGTGTAGAGTTGAGAGTGGAGAACGCAGAGTTAAGGATTTTTGAAAGATTGAATTATTGAATTCAAGTTTTGATCAATTATAATTTATATATTTTTCATCAAATTTTCAAAAAAATCCTTTAGTTCTCAACTCTCCACTTTGAACTCTCCACTTTTAAAAATATGAAAGCTAATTTTGATTTCAATTTAAAAGACGCGATAACCGGCTGCATTTCAGGAACCGCGGCCGGCGATTCGCTCGGTCTTTTATATGAAAATCTCACTCCCGCCAGGCAGAACAAACTATATCCGGATATTTCTAAACAAAAATTCTTCTTCAGCCGCGGCATGATCTCGGACGACACCGAACACACGCTGATGATGGCCGCCGCCCTTATAAGATCTGATTTTACCGTTGAATCGTTTTTAAATGAATTTGCGCGCAGGCTCAAAAAATGGATATTTACCATGCCCGCCGGCGCGGGGTTAGCCACGCTGCGCTCCTGCCTGAAACTTATTGCGGGTTTTTCTCCCCATACCAGCGGAGTGTTTTCGGCCGGCAACGGCCCGTCGATGCGTATCGCCCTTATAGGTATCATATTCGGCGGCGATGCGGAAGAATTGAAAGCGTTCGTCAGGGCCGCGACGCGCATAACGCATACCGACAAAAAAGCCGAGAACGCCGCGCTTGCGGTGGCGGCTGCGGCTTACGCGTCCGCGTCGAAAAAGAATATAAGCCCTGCGGAATATTTTGAAACGGTCCGCGGACTTATGCCTGACGAGCAGGAGTTTTTAAATTTGATAAGTTCCGCGGCTGAAAGCGCGGCGCGCGGCGAAACGACTTTTGAATTCACGCAGAGGTCCGGCCTTGCAGGCGGCGTCGGCGGATACTCGTACCATACGGTTCCGGCTGCGATCCACTGCTGGCTTAGCAATCAGAGTAATTTCCGAGAAGGCATAATTTCGATGATCCGCTGCGGCGGGGACACCGACACGACCTCGGCCATAGCCGGCGCCATAATAGGCGCGGGCGTCGGGAAAAACGGGATACCGGCCGAATGGAGCGATAATATCGCCGGGTGGCCTTATACG
>MGFH01000161.1 GCA_001791795.1 Candidatus Wallbacteria bacterium GWC2_49_35 | reverse complement strand
AAAATAAGATGCTCGATAAAAAACGGCAGGCCGTCGTTTGAATAATGCGCAAAAATATCGAAATAAAAAAAGCGCGCGCGCTTGAAACTTTTCGAATAATATAATATAATACAGCCGTCATCAAATAAATATTCGATGACGGCGTTTTTTTATGACGCGAAAAGCGCGCCGTCCGAAGGAGATACAGTCTCATGGCCGATACCGTTAAATTATATTACGTAGACCCTTACATGAAAAAAAACGAAGCCGTCGTCATAAAAACCCGCGAATATAAGCGCGCCGGCGAAAGCGGCGCCGAAACAAGCCAATGCGAGATCATAACCGATAAAACCTGTTTTTACCCCGAAGGCGGCGGGCAGATATCCGACCGCGGAACAATTAACGGCCTGACGGTCGACTCCGTTTACGAGCAAAAGGATGAAAACGGCTGCGCCGTAATAGTCCACCGCCTCTGCGGGCCGTGCGCCGTAAAACCCGGCGACGCCGTCTCGTGCGAGATAGATTTCGGGGCGCGCTTCCAGAATATGCAGGACCACACCGCGCAGCATATACTCTCGGAAGCGTTTATCAGAACGGCCGACCTGCACACCATATCCATGCACATGGGCCCGGAATATATGACCATTGACCTTCTGGTGACGGAAAAGCACGGAAAGATAAGCGAAAAGAACTTCAAACTCGACCGCTCGATACTCGATAACGCCGAAAACCTGGCTAATTCGATAGTGCATCAAAACCTTAAGGTGCGCTCACGCCTGATCGACAGAATCGAACTGACGGGCATCAGCCTGAGAAAGACGCCCGAACTCGCCGATGAAAAAGTGCGCCTGGTCTCGGCCGAAGGCTTCGACAATTCGCTTTGCTGCGGCACGCATCTGGCGTCGACGGGCGAGGCGGGAATCATCAAAATTATCGGCCAGCAGAAGGCGAATAACGCCGTCAGGATAAGATTCGTGAGCGGCATGAGGGCGCTGAACGATTACCGCAGAAAAAATTACGTGCTGGCGGAGGCCGCCGAATACCTGAGCGTCGAAGGCTCCGAGCTGACGAGGTCCATAGAGAAGATAAGCGCCGAAAACAAGTCGCTGGCTAAGAAAAAAAACGAGCTGTTCGATAATTTTTACGCGAAGACGGCCTGCGAGCTGGGCGAAGGAAAATATCTTGAAAACGGAATATACTGGCTCGAGCCTGACGATCTTGAATACGGCGAGCTGGCGAGGATAGGACAGATATTTTCGAAGGCAGCCGGCAGTTTCGGCTTCGCTCTGATAGCCGGCGACGCTTCGGGATTTTTCCGCTTCATTATCGGCAGAACGCAAAATTATCCGCGCGACGCGAAAAAGGCGTTCGCCGAAATAGCCGCCTCGTTCGGCGTCAAAGGCGGCGGAAGCCCGCTGGTGGCCCAGGGCGGGACCATAGAACGGACGCGGACCGCCGAATTCAAAAAACTCGTCAATGACGTTTTTTCAATTCAAGCGGCTGCAAAAGTATTCTAATTTTCGAATATATAAAAATAATAATTTATGGGAGGTTTTATATGACGGTCATCGAATTTCTGGAAGAATTGAAGACTTTAACGGGTGGAAAGATCATAAAAGAAGACGGGATGGGAAATATCACCGACGTCAAATCCAGGCCTTTTTCAAGGCTTTACGCCGATTATAAAAAGCATTACATAAAGATCGATTTTATCGACGCGACGGAGCTTCTGATCGAAGTGAACATGGCGCCCCCCCACAGGCTGCTTTTAAGGCCGGAGAACGTCGTGAGCAAATTCCTCGATAAAGTTAGCCTTTCGGCCGAAATAAAGGTCGGCGACGCGGAATTCGATTCGAAATATATAGTGCAGAACGTTAATGTGGCCGAAGCGCAGAAGACAGTCAACGAAAAATTCAAAGAAGCGCTTAAAATCCTGGAACCTTTCCTGTTTTTCGAAATGACGGGAAACGAATTTAAACTGGTCAAAAGGGTCGACATACACTCGGATTACAAACCTCAGAACGCGCTGAACGATCTCGACAATCTTCTGCTGCTCGTCGACCGCACGAAAGAAAAAGCGTAAATAACGGAAGGTGGACTATGTTTGGTTTAAACACTACGGAACTTATAGTTATACTGGTCATCGCCCTGGTGGTATTCGGTCCGAATAAACTGCCTCTCATCGGAGGCGCGGTCGGAAAAAGCATAAGAGAATTCAAAAAATCGCTGTCCGGCGAAGACGTCGCCGCTAAAGACGAACAGCCGAAAACCGAAGACGGCAAAGAAGCCGGTGACGAGAAAAAAGAGAAATAATTTTATTAAAATAAAAAAATAATCAGCCGGGGGAAAATTCAAAATGAAAACATTCAATTTCAGGATATCCGAAAATAAAATTTTGATCATTGCATTATTCCTGGCGTTCCTGACGGCATCGCTTTTAGTTTTCCGGCCGGCACAAGCCCAGGAAACCGAGCGGGTAAAATTTTCTTATACCCCGAACACTGCCGCCACAAGCATAAACGTAGCAGGAACTTTCAACGAGTGGAACAAGGACGCCGCGCCTATGACAGAAACCGCTGGCGGCGTGTGGGAAGCGGAATTAGATATTCCCGCCGGAAGCCACCATTATAAATTCGTCATAAACGGCGGCGTATGGGTAGCCGATCCTTCCAATCCGGAGACCATGGACGACGGCCAGGGCGGAAAAAACAGCGTTATTCACGCGGGCCGCAAAATTTACGAGCGCCTCGGAAAGATCGCGCCGAAAGACTCCGCAGTGGAAACTGACGGACTCATGCACAAACCGACGGAAGTTAAATTCATAGATTTCACCGCGCAGGACCGTGTCAGGCTCGTTCTGCGCTCTTTCAAAAACGACCTTTCGGCGGCGTATATACTGAAGGCGAAAAATAAAAAGGCCCGATTCGAGCTCGCCGGAATGAAAAAATTCGCCTGCGACGGCATTTACGACTACTACAGGACTTATATCGAAAACTGCGATTCTCATGCCGTATATTTATTCAAGGCCGATTCCGGCGCGAAATCGGTTTATTTCGGCTTCAAGGGCGCCTTCGAGCCGGGGCGGGGCGAATCGCTCGCGTCGAACGCATTCGGCGTCCCCGACTACGTTTTCATGAGCGTCAATAAAGCGGGCTGGCTGCCGGACGCTGTTTTTTACCAGATTTTTCCCGACCGCTTCCGCGACGCGGACGCCTCGATCAACCAGAAGTTCGTCCAGGCGTGGGGAAGCGAGCCCAAATTCGACAATTTCACGGGCGGAGACCTGAAGGGCGCTGCTGAAAAGCTCGACCATCTTAAAGAACTCGGCGCGAACGCGATATACCTCAACCCGATATTCAAATCTTTCTCCAACCATAAATACGATACCGTCGATTACTTTCAGATCGACCCGACGCTCGGCGGCCCCGGGGAGTTCGATACGCTGGTTAAAAAGGCCCACGGCGGAGGAATGAAAATAATACTCGACGGGGTCTTCAACCACACTTCAACCGATTTTTTCGCCTTCGCCGACGTCCGGGAAAAAGGCGCAAAGAGCGAATACGCCGACTGGTACAATTTCAAGAGCTTCCCCGTCGATATGCGCAAACCGAATTACGACTGCTGGTGGAACATCGGTTCGATGCCAAAACTGAATATCAAAAATCAGAAAGTCTACGATTATCTTTTAACCGTTCCGGCGCACTGGCTGAAAACTTCCGCCGTGGACGGCTTCAGGCTCGACGTTCCCGAACAGCTGCCGCACTCTTTCTGGAAAGACTTCCGCAGGACCGTCAAAAGCGTCAATAAAGACGCCTGCATAATCGGCGAGATCTGGGCTGACGGCTCGAAATGGCTTGCCGGCGACCAGTTCGACTCGGTAATGAACTACAAACTCAGAAACGATCTTATAGCGTTTTTCGTCAAAAAAGAGATAAGCGCGGATCAACTCGACGTAAAACTCGCCGCCGATAAGATCAATCTTCCCGATTCGGCGTTCTTCTCGATGTTCAATCTTCTCGGCTCGCACGACACGCCGCGCATTTTAACCGTGTGCGGCGGCGACATGGCCGCTCTCAAAAATATGATCATGTTCATAATGACCTATCCCGGAGCGCCGTGCGTATATTACGGCGACGAGATCGGGCTCGACGGCGGAAAAGACCCTGATAACCGCCGCTGCATGATCTGGGATGAATCGAAATGGAATAAATCGCTTCTTGATTTTTATAAGAAAGCCATAGCGGCAAGAAACGAAAACATCGAGCTGAGGCGCGGCGAACTGTTCACCTATTCCGCCGACGCGAAAACCGGCATATATTCGTTCGTCCGCGTTTACGGAAATTCCTCGGTGCTGGCCGCTTTCAACAATTCAAAAAAAGACGGAAGTATCCGCGCCGACCTCAAAAAAATATCCGGATATATGGATGCCGAAAGCGGGGCGGCAGAACGGCTTAAAACAGCCATCGTAACCGACATTATTAGCGGCGCGTCTAAAAAATATGACGCCGCAGTGACGGACGGGTTCGGTATCGGCGTCGCCGCGGGAGGATTCGCGGTCTATAAGGTCTCTTTCGTGAGCGTGGAAAACAAATAGCCCGATAAGCCGGGACGCTTTTCGCGGGCCGCGGGCGAGACATATTCAGATAATTTAATATTGCAGACGGCGAGTATTTCGCCGTCTGCCCTGCTTATTACGGGCACGAATTTCCTGAGCGGCCCGTAAATTTTGGCGTTGATGAAAAGGTCCGACAGCTTCTGTGACGAGCCCTTCATGCCGTAAAGCTTTATCTTATCGCCCGGCGCGAAGCGCCTTATAGCCAGAGGAAAAACGGTATTTTCAGGAAGAACAAAATCAAAACGGGCTGCGGGGACGATGACTTTGCTAAGCGGGGAGACTGTAAAAACATATTCAAATCCGCCGCCGCTGACCGTTACGCTCTTGCCGGCATCAATGCTTGTGCTTTCGAGACCTTCACCGCCGAAGCGCGCCGCCGGTCTTTCTGAAGAAAATATTATCGTTTTCGACGAAGCGTTATATAATGCCGAAGCATCGAAACGGGCCGCCATTGAAATGTAAAACCGCCCCTTTATTACTTCGATGCATTCAGCCTGAAAATTTTTATCGATATGATGGAGCGCGCCGCGGAGCGCGCCGAAATTAACCGTGTCCGAACCGGCGCCGCACAGACGCGCCGCGTGAAGCAGAAAACGCCTTTTTACGGCCGTGTGCAGGCCCGCGAACTCCGCAGCGGGGACTTCGACCCGCCCGCCGGACGCGACGCGGCACTTTTTGACAAACTCATGCACGGCCGAATCTATAAAATCGTTTTCATATTTTTGAATATTCATAAAACTGGATATTCGCGCGCCGAAGTTCGGGTTCAATTCTTTTATCAGCGGCATTATCTTAGCCCTGACGAAATTCCTTTCATATCTTTCGTCGCCGTTGGTCGAATCGATCGAATATGCCAGGTTGAGCGATCCGAGATATCTTTCGATATCCTTTCTGCACGCGAAAAGAAGAGGCCGAATTATATTGCCGGCCGACTCTTTTATCCCGCAGAGCGCCGATGGCGATGCGCCCTTGATGAGTTTCATCACGACGGTTTCGGCCGAATCGTCAAGATGGTGCGCGGTGGCTATTTTGTTGCAGCCCTGTTCGCGCGCCGCGTCGCTCAAAAGCTCGTAGCGCGTGACGCGCGCCGCTTCCTCGAGCGAAAGGCCTCTGCCTCGGGCAATCCCGCGAATATCGGCGGCACCGATGACCG
This sequence comes from Candidatus Wallbacteria bacterium GWC2_49_35, assembly GCA_001791795.1. Taxonomy (GTDB): domain Bacteria; phylum Muiribacteriota; class UBA9980; order UBA9980; family UBA9980; genus UBA9980. The sequence continues at coordinate 26,598 of MGFH01000161.1, read as the reverse complement.
CTTTGACGCCGAGCCGGGAGCAGGTTTTTTCGATAAGGGCTATCTCGAAAGCGATCTCGCTTTCGCTTCTCAGACGGTGGTTCAGATAAAACGCCGCAAGTTCTATCTTAAGCGCGGCGCTGAATTTATGCATAAGATACATTAGACATGTGGAATCGGCGCCGCCGGAATATGCGAGCAGTATTTTGTCGCCGGGCAATATCATTTTCGTGAGTTTTATGAAATTCAGGAAACCGGTTTCGAATGCGTCGCTCATAGTTCGGAATTTATATAAGTTACATTAACCGGCCTGCGGGCCGGAACTTTACTGAATTTAAGCGCAGGATACCCCATCGTCATCGCGCCGTAAACTTCATGGCCCGAAGGCAGTTTTATAAACTTTCTTATGCCGGAGGACCTTTCGGCCGCCCTTAAAAAAAAACCGTTGATACAGGTGGCAAGCCCCAGCGTCTCCGCGGCGAGCGCCATCGCGTAAAGCGCGTAGCCGCAGTCGTCTTTGGGCATCACCAGGGTTTTATCGGCGTGTACTATCACCAGCACCGGCGCGTCATAAAAAAGAAGATCGGCGCCTTCGAGCCACATCTTATAGCCGTATTCGAACGCCGGCGCATTGCGCTCTATGGTCCGGACCGTAGAAAGCCCCGCCAGAAGCATGAATGCATATTTTTTCAGCGGCGAGGCGACCGTGTCCATCAAATTTTTATAAAAATCGAAGGTCAGGCCGGCGAGTTTTTTAACCGCGCCCCCGCTGACGACGGTTACGCATACGCCCTGCGCGTTTTTGGCCGTGGGCGAATATCTGGCTGCATCGACCACCCTGGCTACGAGTTCTCCCGGCACATGGTCTTTTTTATAATTGCGCGCGCTGCGGCGCGATCGGATAAAACCGATATACTCCTCATACGCCGGCACGGATGAGGGCGCTGCGGCGAATCCGGTAGAATCAGCTCCGGCGGCCGTGATCGCCCCGGCGGAACACACGCACACGCAGTGGCCGCATGAAAAACACTCCGCGCCTTCGCCGGAATAGACCTCCGGCCGGCCGGAACCGTCGGACGCCGGACGCAGCACGCCGCGCTTGCAGACCATAAGGCATTTCATACATTTCACGCATTTAGCGTAATCGATAGTTATCATAGCGTCCCCTCCGAAGCGGGCGAATATGCTAATATAAGTTTTTCAGAATATACGATACGCGTTTAAGGACGGCCGGTTCCGTCATCCGCTCCGGGACGGGTTTCTTCCGCCGCCCGCCCGCCGGAGGGAGTGGAAGCCGGTCCCGTACGCCGCTGCGTCCTGAGAAGCACGACCAGCTGCCACAGGGTTAAAAGCGCTATCAGCGAGGTAACGGCCGCGAAAAAGGCGCGGCGCTCTCGGTTATATTTCTGCGCGTGGAACTGCTCCTGGTCGAAAACGCTTTTATCCTCTAAATAAAATCCATGGCTCGGGCATTTGACAATCTTGTAAAATTCTTTAAAATTAGAATTGTTTATGGATTTTTCGAATACATAAAACGATTTGGCCGCACTGCAGCGGGGCTCGCTCTTTAAATACTGGTTTTTGACGAGCATGTCGACAGAAGACACCTCGCATGTGTTTTCCATCAGATACAGCTCGATGGCGCCTTCGATGGTCTTCAAATTCGACAGGCAGTAACGGGCGGGATTGTAAACCCGCGAGGCGGAAACCTCGCCCGGCCAAACATACAACGCCGCGCAAACGGCGAATATCAGTAAAAAATAATTCAGCTCCGGGTGTCTTTTGAGCATTTTACCATTCATTATCCGGCAGTCCGCCCTTTATAAAATTTAGATCGCCGCTGCGATTTTTTGTTATAATATAATATTTTTTCAGCTATATGTAAAGCAATTTATTTACCGGTTTTTATTGAAAATCTGATTAACATGTTTTTATTTTCCACGAATTCACACTAAAAAATGACCGTTTTTATTCGTGAATTTATTCTTGATTAAACGAAAAATGTCTGTTATAATACAAAATTGAGTGTTTTGACATCCGCTCAGGCGTTTTTGCGGACCGGGCCTGTTCGAAAATTCAGTAAAGGGTTGATAAAAAATGAGCAAAAAAATATTCGCTGCCTTAGCCTGGGTCTTTCTCAGCTTCTCAATATTATCCGGCACGCCGGCGGTTTCTTACGCCCAGCGGACTCCCGTCGCCGCACCGGCCGCTGTATCTGAAAGCTCGCTTTTCGCCACGGCGGATATCGCCCTGCTCTATGCGACGCATCCCGAAATGACTTATTACGATCCGACCGCCGGGCTTTTCATCAAACCGCTGAAGCCGGCCGGAAAAAACGAAGACCTTCCCGCGCAGATCGCGGCAAGGCGAGCTCAATTTAAAAGCGCTTACGAAAATAGTTCACGCGAACTCAACGAGCTGGTATCCGGCATAAAATCGTTAAACGAAGAAATTAAAACTATCAACAAAAGAATGGCACACGAGTTAAAGCCTGCCGCCGAAAAATACGACGCCCTTATCGACGCCGCGGCCGACGAACTCGTAAAAAGCGAGCTCTTATTCAAAAAGAACAGAGAGCTTAAGGCTATAGAAGCGAAATACAATATAGAAATCGGCGCCGCTAATGCAAAACTATCCGACACGATCGCGTCTTATGACAAATTATACCTTTCGCTGCTTAAAATTTATTATCTCACGCCGGAGGAAACGGCTAAAAAATTCGAGACGATCAACGGTGAAATCATAAGCGCCGTGAAGGCCGCGGCAGAAAAAAACGGCGTCAGGGCTGTGATCAATTATAATCTGTTTTCTACGGAAGTTAAAAAAATATCCGCGGCCGAAATCGGCGTTAATGAAAAATTTGCCCGGGTTTTAGAATTTGAAAACATTATGGACAACGACCCCGATTATTCAAAAATTTCAAACGCCATAAATATTTTTAATGAGGATTCCCTTAAAAAAAGCGATGACGAAAGTATAACAAATCCGGCGCATCTTGAAATACTGCACGGCCTTTATAAACAGAATTACTCTCAGTTTGCCTCCGATCTTCTTTCGTCTAAAAACCTCGTCCGCAAAATCCCGAAAGTAAAGGAGTTTATTTCACAACCGGTTATTTTCGGTGGATTCGACATCACCGGGCAGGCCGTTAAAGAACTTTTTAAAATTAACGGCGCGGTAAAGTAAAAATTCAGCTTAGCCGTCCGGATAAAACGCTAAATAAACCTGTCTGGTCATTTCACGATTGCCGTTTAATTCCGGTTAAGTTACTTTATTATTTCTTTTTATTCTTAATCATAAGATTGATTAACATCGATAAATTTAGTATAATTTCAATAGGGGATGTTTTAAATACATCCGCATTATTTTGGTTATGTAATTATATCCAAAAGAGAATCTCGTGACAAAAAAGTAACGTTTACAAAAAGCATAAACAGGTCAGGAAAGGTCGGTGAGTTTTTATGTTCAAAAAATCATCATCATTATCATTATCTTCCTTATTTTCACTTCCGTTTTCATTATTATTAATCGCATTTATCTCATTCAATTCAGCCGCCGTTATTTTCTGCGGCGCGGCCGCCGCGGCGGACTCGGTTTACAGCCGTAACGGCGAAGTTTACGTCATGATCGGCGAAGGCACCCGGATGGGCGTTTACGCCAGCCAGAAAATCGACGCCAACGGCAACCGCGTCACGATAAGGCCCGACGGCATCAAACTTTTCGGCGATCCTACTAAAATGGACAGCTATCAATCGATAGCCGTCGATCAGTTCAGAAACGTTTACGTTCTGGCCGGAAAATTCGACGCCGGGCTTCAGACGGTCAGAAATATCACGCCCGCAGGATCGCTCTACGTCCCCGTCGACCCGCCGGTGGGCTGCGGCATCGCAGGCATAGGCCGCGACGCGGGCGGCAACGTATATTACGACGTGCTCAACTATCTTTCTAAAAATAGCGGCGCGGACATCGCCCATCTTCACGGCGCCGAACTTTTCTGGAATGAAACCATGATATGGTCGGGACGCAACCGCTCCATCAGTTCCGACTACCATCCGACCGCAGGCACATACGGCAGCGGAAGGCGCGCCGGAACATTCGTCAATGAGGCGCAGGCGCCGCCCGCTACCACGCAGGGTTTCAATTTCGTGACGGGCGCGGCTGAAAATGTCAACACCAATTATTCGGCCAAATATCCTGCCGCAACGGCCGCCAAGATCAGGCGCATGCCCGAAGACGTCTGGTTCCCGGGCGATTACGATAAGTGGAATAACATCCAGTACGTCGGCGGCCACGAAGGCATGAAACGCGGCAAAATGTATATCCACTACGACTTCAAGATCCAGCGCGTATTCCTGTGGATCAGCCATTACGTGCAGAACGTTCCGGCGGGCGTATCGCTTCCCCCGACAATAGTGGCGGGACAGGTCAACGATATGTTCGAGCAGGTCTTCAACACCACTAATATGAAGTATAAATTCATGCGCCACAGCGGCTGCGAATCCGGCCACAGGGGCGATCAGAGAGAAACCGAGGCGGGCGTCAACACCGATTCCAGGCTGGCGTTCTCGACCACCGGCGCCGGCAGGCGTTACGTTTATTCGTCGCTTCCCACGCCGAAAATAAGAAAAGGCACGATCCAGCTGACTGCCGGCAATACCTTCGGCATTCCGCAGGTTGACAGCGCCGATTTCACTGCGCTTCACGCCACCCAGCCGCTCACTTCAGCGACCGTCGGCATTGGCGCAGCCACTAAGAACGCCAACGAAGACTACGTGTATACCGCGCCGCTCAGCGCCGAAGGCATGGACGTTATCAGCTTCGCCGTCGCCGATCAGTGGGACGGCACGGGCGGCGTGCGCTACATGCTCCTTCAGACGGCCGGAGCGGTCGGCAAAAAATTCGACCCCGCACGCGAAAAGAAATTGAGATGGGAAAAACTCAACCAGTACGCTGTTAACAGCAATAAGAGCGGCACTATAGCGCTGAAAAAAGACGTCAAGGCGATAGCGGGCGACGGAAGCGGAAGCGTCTATTACCTTACCGATCCGAGGCCCGTGTTCGACAACGCTGCCGGCGGCGACACTTTCCACAGCGACGCTTCTTCGCCGACCGACCTGAAGCCGCTCCTGACACCCGGCAAGCCCGATGGCCCGTTCCTCCAGGACGGCGCTAACGTCTGGAAATGGTACCGCAAATTCTCCGGGCGCGCGGCAACCGAACTCTACCAGATAGAATATTACACCAAGACCGAAACCAAACTTAACGACTTTACGGTCGGCAACGAAGACGCGATAGTCAGCGAAACCTTTTCCGACGCTAACGGACAGAACCTCATATCGCGCGGCATGCCCCAGGTGATCCCGCCCGGCGTTAGCAGCATCAAATTAGCTCTGGCGACGGTCAATCTCGCGGGTCCGCCGACCGGAAACAACGAAAAAATGTGCGTTGATATAATGTCGTCCAACGTAGGGGCGGCAAACAGAAAGATCAAAGACATTACCTATTCCAACCGCGACAGCGGCAACCTCGCCGAAGCGAAGATCGAAGGCGACGAGATCGCCGAAGACACTCAGTTTCGCTGCTATATGGAAAACGCGCCGCCTAAATTCTCCGACGACCTTGTGCGTAAAAATATCATATCCGGCCTCGTGCTCAAAGACGAGAACGCCAACGGCGTCATAGGCGGCTTCGACTACGCGGTGCGACCCGGAACTGCCTGCTATTACTGGCGCGTCGAGATGATCGAACCCATGAAAAAATCGCTGGCGCCCGATATAGGCTTCACTACTTCCACCAATCCCGTGCGTAACGTCACTCTCACCAAGGTCACGGCACCCCCCAATTCATGGGGCGGGCTCGCCGGCAAGGGAACGCGCGCTAATAACGTCAACCTTGGCGACGGCTACTGGTATTCATCGCGCGGCGCGAACGCCGACACGACCGCGGCGGCTGAAAATGCCGGAGCGATCGAAGCAGCGCCTGATTTCGCATTCACGCCGAAAGAACCCGGCATATATAAAGTAAGCATGATCGCCTCAGCTAAGAAGTGGAACTACGGCGTTCTCGGCTATCCGTCCTATATCACCGACCGCGAAACGGCGGCCGGCTGCAAGGACAACACCACGCACTACCTTTTCTTCGATAACGGCGAAGGCGGCGGAACGGCCGGTAACGGCGTCAAAGACGGCGCCGAAGACTATGTTTCAGAAAGATATATCATAGTCACCGCAAAACAGCCCGAACCCGACAAGTATATAACCAGAGTCAAGATCGAAGGACCTTCGACCATCAACGAAAATCAGATCGGCATCTGGAAAGCCACCGCCAATGTGAGGTTCGTCAAATCGTTCAACCACGAAACAGGCACGCCGAGCGCAAAACTGCTCATGGAAACTTATAACGGCATAGGCGCATGGGATTATTCCGACACGGCCGTCGCCGACTGGGGCCTCGGCCCGTTCGACGGCGTCGGTGAAGATTACTCCACCGGAGCTCCGGCACGGCCTTCCAACAGCAAAAAGACCGGCGCCAATACGGTAGTCGAGCCCATGATGCGTAACTTCGGCGAAAAAGCGCCGGGTTCAACGGCTTTCGGCGCGGCTCCGCCCGAACTGGCAGGCGTTCCCCCGAATATAATCTTCGGCACGCCGCCGTCATTCCCCAGCTGGGTGGTCGGCGCGGGCACCAGCGCCAGTCCGACGACTCAGTTAAGTAAAGCCGACCGCGGCTGCATCGAATACGAATGGCACCTGGCCGCCGAAGAAAAAAAGCCTGACGGCTCAAAGATATTCCACGGCACGGCGATCGACGCATCGGTCACTTCGCCCTCCGACTTGAAAAGATGCCCATCTATAATTATCGCAAAAGGCAGACTCTCCGATGAAAAGCCCTTCCCCGGCGACGGATCTAACAAAGCTGTCACCTGGTCTAATTACGCCAACACCGACAGGCGCTTCGACGTCACGGTAAATCTGCGCTACGCATTCGATATGCCGCTCGATCCGGGACGCTACTTCCTGTATATTATATTCAAATACCCGAAGGTCAAGTGGGAAGGCAGATCGCCTAAAAAAGACAAGGACGGCAACCTCGTTAAAGACGCTCAGGGCAAACAGATATTCGCCTACCACGACCTGGTGGGCGACGGCGTGGGTGAAACGTTCTACCACACCGATAACTGGCTCACCATCAATTCGAACACACAGGAACCAGCCGGCTACGCTATAACCGTTAAAGACCTTCAGCCGCCGCAGGCGTTTTTCTCGAGCGACAATTATCCCACAAATCCCAGCCAGACGACCGCTCTGAGTTCGGCGCTGCCGGCCACCGGCGTGGCTTACGACGGCGGCACCACAGGCGACCCGTTCCCCGGCCTTATCAAATACAGCGTCTGCGACAATAACCCGAACCTGGCCGTTACCTCGTCGCTGATGGCTATGACCGGATCGCGCGCTAAACTTCTCGCCTGGAACAATTTTGACGCTTCAAAAGGACTCGTCGAAACAGAAGACGTATATCTCGAGTTCAATAAAACAAAAGTACAGATGGCCCTTGAAAAAACGATCAACCCCAAGGCCGCCGGCAGGCCGCCCGGAACGGTTCAGGACGCCGTACAGATAGGCGTGAACGAGTATCCCGGCTACGGCATCGACGCACCTTACAGACGTGCCATATATAAGCTCAATAACCCGAAGAACGCTTTCACCAAAGACCATATCCCTTACGATATGATCGGAACCATTCCGCTTTACGCGGCCGGAAGCGACGGCTCGGGTAATAAGATGAGCGATTTCGACAAAGACCCGGCACCGAACAAAGCTAACAACGAAATATTAAATCTTGTCAACAGCGGCACCACAAGCACCATTTCCGAAAAACAGTTCCCGAACGCGCCGGCCGTCATTTCGATAATCGATAACGACGCGCCATCGCTGCGATTCTACGCGCTGCGCAGCCGCGATAACATTTACCGCGAATATGTAATGACATCCACCGGCAACCCCGACCTGGCCGACAGCAACAAGCCGCTCGACCACGACGCTAACCACGACGAGCTCGACTGGGACGCCGCGGAACCCGGTAAACTTAAATTCACCGCGTTCGGCCAGACCGAGGTCACCGTCAAAGACTGTAACCTCGACGGCACCACGGCCAACCTTGCGAACCAGAACAACCCCGTTTTCGCGAAAACTTCAATGGCTAACAACGACGGACGCTGCAACCAGCTGACTCCCGCTACAGTCAACGCCAGCGTCGGCGTTACGTCCATCGGCGGCAAGCCCTGCTACGCCATTAAATTCAACAACCGAAATGCGGGACTGAGCGCAACCTACAACAGATATTCGCCCGCTAACGCCGTCGTTTACGATTTCGAAAAGATACTGCCGCAAAACGCCGGCGGAGTTCTCGAACTTATCGAAAACGCCCGTAACCGCTTTGAAATATCGGTCGTTGACAACGTCGATAACATAATCACCGTATCCTCTCCTGCGATACCGGCGCCGAACGCGCTTATGGCCGGCAACTGCTTCGTCGATACCGATAATCTAGGCGACGCCGCCACCATTGAAGAAGTCATGAATAGCTGGAAACAGAAAAACGCCAGAATAGAGGCTTACGGCATATTCAGAAATCCGACGCCGGCCGGTAATAAACCCTATATGTTTATGACGGTCAGAGACGCCGCCGGTAACGTTACAGTCGCGAAAATGCCGCTCATAATACTGCATACGCTCTTCAGACCCAATGTAATAAACGTCGAAACCAGAAGGTCTGAATAAAATTAATCAAACAAAACAAAATACTTGCAAAATAACTCGCATGTCTTTTAGATAAGGGGGAAGGAAACAGATCAAGGCCCGACGCGCCTGAGGCGCTAGTGCCGCGCGCGCCATGGATGGCATGGTGCGCGGCCTTTCCCTTCCCCTTAAAATCCTCATGCCTATCCCTGAATTGCCTGACGCTTTATTTTAGTGCGCTGCCGGTTTCTCTGTCTCGTCTTTAATTTTTCAGGCATAATCTCTTTCGTGCCCTTTATTCAGGCCTGAACTACTTTTCTTTCGCAGACAAAGGCGCTTCGCGCCTTTGCTGCATGGCATTAAGGCACCCCGGCAAGTCAATATTACAGCTCACGGTAGACACACGGCTGTATCGGTTTTCTAAAAGCAATTAAAAACAACGATAGCTCTAATTTACAAAAATATTAATTTAATTATTTTTCAAACATTGGAGCGGGTGACAGATAATTTTTTTAGGGGCGTTGCGGAGTCGCCGGAGCCCACGGATGGGCGAGAGGCGACGAGCACGAGCGGCGCAAAAGCCTGGAGGGATTTTGCGACCGCGTCCCCAAAAAAAATTTCTGGCACCCGCCCATCACAATCAATTCAAAATGAAAAGGAGTTGCAAGAAAGTTACAATTAATTAGTTAATGCCCATAACGAACACAAAATAAAAAGCGGAACCCGTTATTGGTTCCGCTTTTTTATTAATTTAAATTAATTACGCTTTATTTATATTGTTTTTTTATTTTTTAACTACTACAGCGCCTCTGCCTTTAGACGACCAGTACGACCAGAACGTTTCTTTCGATATGCTGTACTGGACCCTCGAAAGAGAGCCTTTGCCAGGATCGTTGACGATTACGTTATTGCCCTGGAAACCGACTACGACTATGTAGTGGCCTTTCCACTTGACGTCGACGCTGACGATAACCGGTTTGCCGCCTGAAACCTGAGATTTGAGCCAATCCATCGACTGGCCGTTGTAAAGCCTTGTGTTTTCAAAGCCGGCCTTCTGGGCGCCGTGGACTATTCCCGATATCGGAGTACCGACGCGCTGCTTGAATGTATATTCGACGAGCTTCGCGCTTTCGTAAGCGCTTTTGTGAACGCCGTAATAATCCATGACCATGGCGAAACTATTAGGACCGCACCATGAGTTACGATAATCGATGCCATTCGCGATGTTCTCGCTCGAAAACTGAGATCTTTTCGGAACGGCGAGAACGCCGTCTTTAGCGGTTGTATTCTGATACTGACCGCTCGAATTGCCGCCTGTTGTATTATTAGACTGGTTCGAACTGTTTTTAGGATTGCTGCCGCTCTGCGTTGCGTTATTATTATTATCGTCATCGTCTTTCAATTCGCTTTTCGAGACATAGCGCGCGCATACCCACGCGGTCGAGCCCTGCCATTTTATCTTGTGCCAGCCGTTCCGGGTTTCAAGTATCTCGACTTTATCGTTTCTATAAAGTTTGCCGATGCGCTGATAGTTGGTGCCGGGGCCGGTTCTTACATTAAGCCAGGTGTTGACCTCGACGTGGCCGATACTCGCACCGCCTGATTCGGTCTGCTGGGTTCCGGCGGTAGCGCTCACGGCGCTATTCTGCTCGCCCGACGAAGTCACGCCGGTCGATGTGTTTTCGGCGGTCGAGCTGTTCGTGGTCGCCGCATTTTCATTTTGCGATATGTTCGAATTGTTGAGGCTTTCACTGACCTCGGTGATGCCCGCATCCGCCGCCGGCATACTGAAAACCATCATGGCTAAAAGCAATATCGATATGGCCGTAACTTTTAACTTCATAAATATCACCTTCCGTTTTTTTTAATAATCATAAAACACTATCTTATTATACCAGATATTTAATTAAATTGTTTCATGTTTTTTGACTTATTTTTTGAAATTCTTAAATAAATAATGTGCGCCGGAGAAGAGATAAGGGGGAAGAAAGGATTGATAACCCTTTCTTCCCCCTTATAAACCCCCATCTATCCCTAAATTACCTGACGCTTTATTTTAGTGCACTGCCGGCTTCCTTTTCCTGCCCTTAATTCTTTACTGCAACTGCTATGTTCGTTGATTTTATTCCTGCCTTTCGTTTTGCTTATTTTTTATTAATAACTGAAATTTTTAAAATCCCTTAAAAATTATAGAAAAGTTGTCAAGACAGAGCTTATTGGCACAATACAACCAGCCGCCACGACAGCGGCAGCGGCCTCCGCCTGCCTGAAAAGTCTGCTACGAGACTTTTCAGGCAATGCAACAAATCATCGCAGCGCATGCTGCGATGATTTAACATCAGGGATAGAGAGGGGATAATAAGGGGAGAGGAAGGGCCCTCGGCCTTTCCTCTCCCCTTATCTAAAAAAATATTAATGGTCAGTTCAGTTTGAGTTGACTAATTTGACTTGGTTTAGTTCAGTTCAGTTGAGTCAAGTCTCATCTGAATTAACTCGCGCTTTTTCTTTTGAGTCCGCCTTCGGCTTTAGGCGCGCGTTCTTCTTTGGAGACGGGCGGCGGGCAGCCTTCGCACGAGCAGCATCTTATGATGGGCGTTCTGGCGGCGCGCGTTTCGTCGAGGCGTCCGACGACGGTGAACTGCGGCGAGTTTTTAAGAAGTTCGGGTGTGTTTTTAGCTTCGTTGGCTATTTGTATCATCGAATCGATGAAGATATCGAGGCGTTCTTTGCATTCGGTTTCGGTAGGTTCGATCATGAGCGCCTCATGGACGATGAGCGGAAAATAAATCGTGGGCGCGTGGTAACCGAGGTCGAGCAGGCGTTTGGCGACATCGAGTGCGGTTATTCCGTACTGCGAGAGGTTATCGGCCGAAAGGACGAACTCGTGCATGCACGTGCGGTCGAATTTAAGCTCGTAGTATTTTTTGAGTTTTTCCATCAGGTAATTGGCGTTAAGCACGGCGTTTTTGGAGCAGTCGGTGAGTCCGCGGCCGCCGAGCGACAGAATATAAACATATGCGCGCACGACGATGCCGAAATTGCCGTAGAACGCGGCGACCTTGCCGATCGATTCGGAGCCGCCCTCTTTAAGGAAGTAGCGGCCGGTGGTCTGATCGGCTTCGACCGAAGGCTGCGGCAGGAATTTAACCAGGCGTTCGGAAACGCCGACCGGCCCTGAGCCGGGGCCGCCGCCGCCGTGGGGCGTCGAGAAGGTTTTATGCAGATTGACGTGAGTGACGTCGAATCCCATGTCGCCGGGGCGCGCGATGCCCATAATGGCGTTGAGGTTGGCGCCGTCGTAATAGAGCAGGGCGCCGGCCTCATGAACTATCGCGGCGATCTTTTCGATATTGGGGTCGAACAGGCCGAGCGTGTTGGGATTGGTGAGCATGAAAGCGGCTACGTCCGGACCCATTACTGAGCGCAGCGTTTCGAGATCGACGAAGCCGTTGGCGTCGGATTTGATCGAGACGATCTCCAGGCCGCACATGGCGGCGGTGGCGGGGTTGGTGCCATGCGACGAATCGGGCACGACGACCTTCGTGCGTTTTTCCCCGCGCGATTCGTGGTATTTTTTAATCATCATGATGCCGGTCAGTTCGCCGTGCGCGCCGGCGAGCGGCTGCATGGTGACGCGTTTCATGCCGAGGAGTTCGCAAAGGTATTTTTCCATGTTATATATAATTTCGAGCATACCCTGGCAGTGTTTATCGGGCAGCAGCGGGTGTGCGCCCGCGATGCCGTCGAGCGCCGCGAGGCGTTCGTTCACTTTAGGGTTATATTTCATGGTGCACGAGCCGAGCGGATAGAATCCGACGTCGACCGAATAGTTAAGGCGCGAAAGGTTGGTGAAATGCCTCATCAGTTCGTTCTCGGATACCTGCGGCAGTTTCGGCAGGTCTTCGGCGCCCGAACGGAGCATGCCGGCCGGGTAATTAGCGCCGCCGGTAGAATCGGGAACCTGGGACGCCGGCAGATCGAAGCTCGTGCGGCCTTCTTTAGAATATTCAAAAATTAATTTTTCGAGATTAGCTACCATTTTATCGCCTCCAGGCATTTGATGTAAGCGTCGATATCTTCTTTGGTGCGCATTTCCGTAGCGCATACGAGAAGGCCGTTCGCAACGCCCACTTTCGCGAGGCTGACGCCGGGCAGTATTTTAGCGGCGGCGAAGTGATCGAACAGTTTTTCGTAGGTAAGCGCGTCGGGATAGGTGACGACGAATTCGTGGAAGAAATGCGTATTTTTGAATTTGATATCGAAGCCTTTGACTTTAGATATCCTGTCGGCCAGGTAATGGGCCATATCGGAGCAGCGCGCGGCTATATCGCGCAGGCCGTGAGGCCCGACGTAGCTCAGATATACCGTGGCGGCGAGCGCGCAGAGCGCCTGGTTGGAGCAGATATTCGACGACGCTTTCTCGCGGCGTATATGCTGCTCGCGCGCCTGCAGAGTTAAAACATAGGCGCGTTTGCCGTTCTTATCGACGGTTTCGCCGACAATGCGGCCGGGAAGTTTTCTGATATATTTCTGCGAAGTGGCCATGAAACCGAGGGCCGGTCCGCCGAAAGACGACGGGATGCCGAGCGGCTGGCCGTCGCCGCAGACGATGTCCGCGCCGTAAGACGCGGGGGCCTTCAGCAGGCCGAGCGAGGTGGGATTGGCGGATACCGCGAGCACAGCGCCTTTTTCATGCGCGAGTTCGGCGAGCCATTTAAAGTCTTCGACGATGCCGAAAAAGGACGGGGTCTGCACTATAACAGCCGCTATGGAGTCGTTCAGGTTCTTTTTAATGAATTCGGCATCGAGCCTTCCGGTCTTTGCGTCGAACGGAATGGTATGAAGCTTGAAATCAGCCGCGTGCGCGTAGGTTTCAAGAACCCTCACATAGGCGGGATTGACGGTCGATGCGAGCAGAAATTCTTTGCGCGAGTTGATGTTATAGGCCATGATCATCGATTCGGCGAGCGCGGTCGCGCCGTCGTAATGCGAGGCGTTGGAGGCCTGCATGCCGGTGAGGTTGCAAATCATGGTCTGGTACTCGAATATGCTCATCAGCGTGCCCTGAGAGACTTCGGGCTGGTACGGCGTATAGGCCGTATAGAAGTCGGATCGCCCGATAACGGCGGCCACGGCGGACGGTATATAATGATCGTACGAGCCGCCGCCCATGAAGCATTTGTAATCGGAGTACGGAAGGGTTTTTCTGGCGTGCGATTTCAGTTTTTCGCACACTTCGATTTCAGATAGACTTCCGGGCAAATTCAGCGATTTAAGCCTCAAATTACCCGGAATATCTGAAAACAGGTCGTCTATCGAGGACAGCGCCTTTTTTTTAGAATCTCCGATATCTTTGAGCATGGCGGAGATATCTTCGGGCGTGTTGGAAACGTAATTCATTATGAAATCGCCTCCTCGATGAACTTTTTATATTCGGCCGCGCTCATAAGTTCCTGCGCTTCGGACGGGTTCGACATTTCGATCTCGAACATCCAGCCGTCGCCGTAAGGGTCTTCGTTTATTATTTCGGGGTTGTCTTCAAGTTCGACGTTCAGCGTCACGACTTTGCCGGATACGGGCGAATAAACGTCAGAGGCGGCTTTGCTGGATTCGACGACGCACATTTTTTCGTGGGCGTCGACGCTCTGGTTGACTTCGGCCGTGAACTCTACGTAAACGATATCGCCGGATTCGTGCTGAGCGTAATCGGAAATACCGACGTAAGCGGTCTTTCCATCTATTCTCAACCATTCGTGCTGTTCGGTGTATCTGAGATCCTCGGGAATATTGTATTCTACGTTACTCATTTTATATCGCACCTCCTTTCTATTTTATGTTATTTCTTTTCGCGTTTATAAAACGGTAAACTTACTACCTTAGCTTTTAAAAATTTATCTCTTATTTTAACTTCGACGACGCTGTCGGGTTTAGCGAGTTCGGGCGGAACGTAAGCGAGCGCGATGAATTTTTTGAGCGTGGGCGACTGCGCGCCGGTGGTAATGTATCCGACCTTGCCGCCGGAGTGGTAAACATCGTAATGCGCTCTGGGAACGCCTTTATCGATCATTTCAAGGCCGGCCAGTATTTTTTTCGTGCCTTTTTCCTTCTGTTCGGATAAGATCTGCTTGCCGATGAAGGCGGGTTTGTTGAGTTTAACGGTCCAGGCGATCGTCGCCTCGATAGGCGTGGTCTGATCGTCGAGCTCGTGGCCGTAAAGCATTAGTTTAGCCTCGAAACGGAGCGTGTCGCGCGAGCCGAGCCCGCAGGGCATGATCTCGCTTCCGCCGGCGTTCAATATCGCGTCGTAAAGATGGAGCCCGTCTTTCGGGGTGAAATAGAGTTCGAAGCCGTCTTCGCCGGTGTATCCGGTGCGGCTGATGATACAGTGCGTGCCTTCGATCTCGCCTTCGCAGAACCAGTAGAATTTTAACTTGGAAAGATCGGTTTTAGTGAGCTTCTGGAGGATCTTTTCGGCCTTCGGGCCCTGGACGGCGAGCTGCGCGTAATTTTCGGAAAGATTTTGAAGCGTGATATTCGCCTTCATTTTATCTTTGACCTCATTGCACCATTTGAAATCTTTATCGATATTCGCGGCGTTTACGACTAAAAAGAATTTCGTGTCGGAATATTTATATACGAGAAGGTCGTCAACGACGCCGGCGTTCTCGCGGCACATGGGAGTGTAGAGGATCTGATTGACGTTCAATTTGACGGCGTCGTTGGTGATGAGGTTATCGACGAATTTAAGGGCATCGGGGCCTTCGACTAAAAACTCGCCCATGTGAGATACGTCGAATAAGCCGCAGGAGGTCCTCACGAAATTATGCTCCTCGGTCATTCCCTTGAACTGCACCGGAAGGAACCATCCCGAAAAATCTACCATCTTGCCGCCGTGTTTGACGTGCGCGTCGAAAAAAGGCGTTTTCTTTAAACCGCTTGTGTCCACCATACCTATCACCTTATCTTTTCTTTAATTTCTCATAGCTGAGAACTATAACAGCGTAAAACTACGCTATCAATTTACAACAAAACATTTTAAAATGCAACACATTTTATTGAAAAAAAGTCATTCGTCTTCGAGTATGTCAAAAGAGTTGAAGCTGGCGGAAATCATCGGGACGTCGTTTTCGCCGACACGAGTAACCAGGGCGCATGACGGCCCCGTTTTTACCTGAAGACGGAATCGGTCCAGGTCGTCTTTCTCGCCCTCGGCGTATACTTCGACGTCTCCGTTCAAAAGGTTTCTGACGAAACCGCAGATATTGTACTTAGACGCGAGCCGCGCCGCAAAGTAGCGGAAACCGACGCCCTGGACCCTGCCGGAAATGAACAGGTGGGATACGCTTCTCATGAGTGAATGCCTGCTATATAATTTCGTTCAGCACGACGACGTCGTTGATATGGTTGAACTTGCCGGGATCGGAGCCGTACGAGCCGATAGATTTAATAAATTTGCCCTCGTATGAAAAAATCTGTATGCGATTGTTCCAGGTATCGGCGACGTAAATATTATTTTCGCCGTCGCAGTCGACAGCGCCGGGGCTGTCGAGTTTTCCTTCCTTCTGTCCTTTGGAGCCGAAGCTCATCGTAAGGCCGCCCATGTTGTCGAATATCTTGATAAGATGATTGCCGGTGTCGGCGACTATCAGGTTATCTTCGGCGTCGACCGTTATGGCGGAAGGGCTGTCGAATCCCTGCATTTTTTTGTCGGCGATGCCGAGTTCGTACAGTTTGCGCCACTTCGGATCGAACTTAATGACGCGGTTATTGCCGGTATCGCAGACATAAATGTTATTGGTTGAATCTACCGCGATATCAGAAGGCGTGTCCAGCTGGATATCGGAGGCCATTTCGGCGCCCTCGAATTTGGAAATATATTTTCCATCGCAGTCGAAGATCTGCACGCGGTTGTTGTAGGAATCGACGACGAAAAGGAGGCCTTCTTTCGATATGGCGAGGCCGCAGGGATAGTTGAACTCGCCGTTCTTTCCGCCGTGAGAGCCGAATGCGAGCATGAACTGTCCTTCGGAAGTAAATTTTTGAATCCTGTTATTCGAAAAATCAGAGATGTAAATGTTACCCGGCGCGTCGACAACGGCTTTCTGAGGGTTATCGAACTGAAGGTGTCCGGAACCTCTGGTGCCGAACGAACTCATGAATTTCGCAGCCGATGTGACGAACTGAATTCTGTTATTGCCGGAATCGACGGCGATAAGCTTTCTGACGGACAGTTTGACGGGTTCGTCGCGCCCGGGCGCATCTTCGCGGGCCGCCTTTACCTCGACGTGTTTTTCAGGAGATTTTTCGGCAGCATCTTTTAATTTAAGTTCGTCTTTTTCGGGAGCTTCTATATTCGTTTTATCGGTTTCTTCCGTTACTGTTTTATCCGCTTCGCCGGCGGAAGTTTTTTTCGGCGCATTAACGCCCCAGTTGGTCGAGAACTGATGGTCGTCTTCCTTCAGTATGCTGTCGATGCGCGGCGCGGTTTTGAATTTATCGAACGAGTGCGGTTTCGGCGCCTCGCCGCCCGGGACCGGTTCCGTCGAAACACCTGCGGGAGCAGCGCTTTTTTCTTCGGCGGGTTTGTTTTCGACCTGCGCCTTCGGAGCTTTATCTTCGGCAGGCTTTGTATCAGAAAGAGTTTTCGGCGTTTTTTCTTCGGGCTTGACCGCAGCGGGCGCCGCGCTTTCTTTTTTGTCATTGCCGCCGGCGTCGTCGTCGTATTTTATGTCGAACAGGGGCGGTTTGCCTTTTTTGATTATCTCGCTCAAAAAATCGGGCGTTTCGGACTGGTTGAAGGACCTGGAGTCGAGGAAACCGCTCTCGGAAGAAGGCCTGGCCTCCGTTTCGTTCTTATATTTTTCGACGTGTTTAGCGTTGATGTTCTTTAAAAAGTCGGGCGTTTCGGACTGGTTGAACGAATTAAGGTCGAGCGAAGACGAGCCTTCCGCGCCGTTCGCGGACGCGGACGATATGTATTCGGGTTTTTCGGCGGCGTTCTTTTCGGACCTGCGGACCTCGGCGGAAGTCTTTTTGACCGCGGTTTTCCCGGCCGCGGCGGGACCGCCGGCTTCCGTTTCGACCATTATCGCGGCATCGTCCGAAAGTTTAAGCGCGAACTGGCGGCGGCGCATCGAGGCGCCGCACATGACGCAGAATTTAGCGCCCGGCAGTATATCTTCGCCGCATTTATAGCATTTGCCGGAAACGCTCGCCCCGCACTCGGGGCAGAAGTTCCATCGCCCGTCATTAGTCAATTCATAAGCGCAAAATACGCACTTCATTATAAACCACACCTTTTTTAATTTATAACCATCGGCGGCGCGAAAGAACTGCCGGCCGCGCCGTTATAAATTAATGCTTTATTTATATTTCAAATTTTATTTTAAGCGTCCGGGGTCAGTCCTTGAATTTTTTATGTAGCTCGTTTATGTACGTTTCAAGCCTTGTGACCCTGGCGTTCAGATCTTCGTACTTTTTTGCGTCGACAAAGCCGAACTCTTCTATGACCTTTTTTATTTCAGCCTTCATTTTATGGTTCAGATTCGCCGCTTCCGCTTCGAATTTTTTCACGAATTCCTCCATAAGCTTCTGTCCCTCTTCTTTGGACACCTTGCCCGCCTTGACGAACTCGCCGAAAATTTTCTCTGCGGTGTCTTTGGTCATGAAAGCGAAATTAAGGGCATTGTCCATTATCTTAGCCGAAAAATCGTCCATTTGTCGCTCCTTGATATATTTTATATTTACGCGTACTTAAACAAGTTGAAATTTTTTACTTTTTAGTTTCGGCCGCGGCGTCTTTTTCTCTGTCTTTGTTGCGCTGAAGCGGGAAGAGAATAACGTCGCGGATCGACTGCGAGCCGGTCATAAGCATTATAAGCCTGTCTATGCCAATGCCGAGGCCGCCAGTCGGGGGCATGCCGTATTCTAAAGCGGTTATATAGTCTTCGTCCATTTCTTTTATGTCTTCGTCCGTGCGGTTGCGCTTTTCGAGCTGCGATTTGAACCGCGAGTACTGCTCTTCGGGATCGTTCAATTCCGAAAACGCGTTGGCCATTTCACGGCCGAACATGAACAATTCGAAACGCTCTACGGTATTGGCTTCGTCGCCTCTTTTATTTTTAGCCAGCGGCGATATTTCGATGGGATAGTCTTTTATGAAAGTAGGCTGGATCAGGTGCTCTTCGACCTTTTCCTCGAAGAGTATGTTGATGAGCTCGCCGTGCGAAGTGTGCTGATTGACATCTTCGCGGCCGATCTTTTTGACGGCGTCCATTAATTGAGCCTTGTCTTCGAGGACGGAAGCGGGGACGTTCGCATATTTCGTTATGGCTTCTTTCATTGAAAGGCGCGCCCAGGGTTTTTTGAACGATATTTCGACGCCGCCGTAGTTAACCGTTTCGCTGTTATTGACGAACATATTGGTTTCGCTGATAAGATCTTCCGTCAGGTTCATAATATCTTCGTAATCGGCGTAGGCCATGTATAATTCGAGCATCGTGAATTCGGGATTGTGCTTGATGGATATGCCTTCGTTGCGGAAGACGCGGCCGATCTCGTAGACGCGTTCGAAACCTCCGGCGATAAGCCTTTTAAGATAAAGCTCCGGCGCGATGCGCATATAAAGTTTCATCTGCAGAGTATTGTGGTACGTTTCGAACGGGCGCGCCGAGGCTCCGCCGTATATGGGTTGAAGGACGGGCGTTTCGACTTCGAGGAAATCTTTCTGATTCAGGTATTGGCGTATGTGGCTTATTATTTTGGAGCGTTTTATAAAAACCCCGCGCGACTCTTCGCTGGTGATAAGGTCTAAATACCTCTGGCGGTAGCGTGTTTCGACGTCGGTAAGCCCGTGGAATTTTTCGGGAAGCGGGCGCTGGATTTTGCTCAGAAGTTCGAAATCTTTGACGAGTATGCTCAATTCGCCGGTCTTGGTTTTAAAGATCGGCCCGCTGACGCCCAGAAAATCGCCCACACGGATGAATTTAGCGAGATTGAATTTATCGTCGGCGACCTCGCCTTTTTTTATATAAAACTGGATCTTTCCGCTTTCGTCCATTATGTGGCCGAATATGGACTTTCCGTGCTCGCGCCACGATACGAGGCGGCCGGCAAGGCTGTATTTGATGTCTTCGCAGACGGCGCCGGTTTCGATATCTTTATGTTTTTCGATCACTTTTTCGATGCGGCAGTCTTTTTTGTAGGAATAAGGATAAGGGTTCACGCCGCAAGCTTTTACTTCACCTACGAGGCCTTTCATCGCCTTGATAATATCGTTTTCTTCCATCGGGGGAGCGGCGTTCGGCTGCTGCCCGGCGGCCGGCGGGGCCTGTTTGGTCGGTTGCGTACTCATTATTATATTTCCTCCAGTATATTATGGACTTAAATAATTAAAACAACAAATATGACGGCGTTAGTTTATCAAATTATTTAGAAAAAATCAATAATTTATTGTAATATATTGTACGTTAATTATTAGTAAAAATTCACTTGACAAAACATCCGATTATGTGGTATAATTTTATGATTTTTGTTGGAAAATTATTTGTAACAAAATAATTAGTGAATTAAACTATAAAGAAAGAAAACAGGAGGAATCAAAATGAAACGCACTTATCAGCCCAAGAACTTACGCAGAAAAAGAAGACACGGCTTTTTAAAAAGAATGAGCGCCAAAGGCGGACAGAGAGTCATCAGAAACCGCCGCGCCAAAGGCAGAAAGCGCCTCGCTTTATAATTTCAGAAGCCTTGAATTTTAAAAACATCTCTACCACTTTAAAGAAAAAGAAGGATTTTGATACGCTATATTCAGAAGGCAGCCGGTTTGACTGCGGTTGTCTTTTGTTTATATGGCGTTTCAATAATTCGAAAATTCTGAGGGCCGGCTATCCGGTCTCAAAAAAAGTAGGAAAGGCCTGCCGCCGCAATCTGATAAAGCGCTGGCTGAAGAATTCTTTAGCCGCGCTTTTAAATGAAACTTTTACGAGCGCGGGCGGCATTAATTTAAAAGGCGTCGATTTCATAGTGAGGGTAAGGCCCGAAGTGTTAAAACGCGGCTATCATGTTGTTAGCGATAAAGTAGCGGGCTTTATCAGATCGACCGCCTTACGGCAGGACAAAGAAGTTGCTTCCCTTCAATCTTGAACATAACAGATGTTCTGAAATTAGTTTTTTAGAACGAGTGCAATTAAAAATACGCCTCCTTTTTACGTTGCCGATAATAGCTTATCAGCGCGTCTTTTCGTCTAATTTCATTCCCATTTGCCGTTTCGTACCGTCATGTTCCGAATATACGAGGCACGCCATTTTAAAGCACGGCGTCGTTCGCGGTATCTTTTACGGCGCTCTGCGCATTGTGCGCTGCAACCCCTTTTTCAGGGGCGGCTACGACCCCCTGCGGTAGGCCTGCGGGCGGGGCCGGGGATCGTCACATATGAATACAGGAAAGGTGAAAATAAAATTGAAACCGGATTCTAACATAAATATTAAATCTAAAGCTCCAATATCTACGTTTTTATTAACGTTCGCCAAAGACTGCGGCCGGGCCCTGCCCGCAGCCGTTATTTTTTTCACGGCTGCGGTTATTCTTGCCGCGCCGTTCTCGGCCTGCGCGCAGACGCCGGTTCCCGCTGCGGCAGAGGTTTCCACAGCCGGACCGAACGACGTCACCGTTAAAACTGGCGATTTCGAGATAATTTTCTCCAAAGAAGGCGCCTGCCTGAAAAGTTATAAACTCACCAACCCCAAATTCAGGGACGATTTCGCGCTCGACGCGTCCGCCCTGCAGACGGCCGAAACGCCGGTCTCGAAACCCTTCGAGCTCGAACTTTACGCGGCAGGCGAAAGCGCGCCGGTAACGATAGTCGACGGCGGGGTCCTCTACGATCTCAAACAAGAAAAAACCGGCACCGCCGAAAAACTCTTATTTACGGCCACCATCGCCGCCGGCGCGGGCAAATCCGTGACCGTGGCCAAGACCTATACCGTCGATCACGCCCAGAAACTTATCAAATTCAGCGTCAAGATCAAGAATTCTTCCGCGTCGCCGTTAAACCTTTCCGATCAACACAACATAGGTTTCGCGATCAATTTTCTGCCTAATATCGGCAAGAATTCACACGACGACGAACTTATCGCCAACTTCGGCGGCTCATTGTACAAAGCAATCGTGAGCTCCGACGAGTATAAATACGACTTTAAAACGGCCGATACCAACATCACGCGCTGGATCGCCATTCGCGATTCTTACTACGCCGCCATCATAGCCTTCGACGACAAGAAACCGGCTTCGGCTTACTGCGGCGGCGTCGCAGGCGGCGCTCTGAAAGACGGCATGGGCTTCGCTTCCGAGTTCAAGATCAAATATCCCGCGTTCTCGATCGACGAAGGCGAATCCGAAAATTTCAACTTCACGATGTTCCTCGGTGTTAAAACCTACGACGAGCTGAAAAAATTCAATAAAGGCTTCGAGGATATCTGCGAGTTAAACTTTCTCGCCCTGCTGATACTCCAGTCGCTTTTCTTCTTCTACGGCATAACCAAAAGCTACGGACTGTCGATAATCCTTCTCACGGTAGCTATCAAGCTGCTCCTGCAGCCGCTCACCAACAAGCAGACGAAATCCATGAAAGACATGCAGAAGATACAGCCCCACATAGCCGAACTCAAGAAAAAATATCCTGACAACATGCAGAAGCAGAACGAAGAAGTCATGAAATTATATAAAGAACATGGAATAAACCCGTTCAGCGGATGCCTTCCGCTCCTGCTGCAGCTGCCGATCCTTTTCGCGCTGTTCACCGCGCTGCGTTCTTCGGTCGAGCTCAAGGGCGAAGGTTTTCTGTGGCTCGCCGATCTTTCAATGGCCGACCCCACCTGGATCCTTCCAATAGCCATAGCGCTTTCGATGCACATCCAGCAGTCGCAGATGCAAGTCGACCCGAACCAGGCAGCGGCCATGCAATTCATGCCTATATTCATGTTTTTTATAACCTACACTCTTCCGGCCGGCGTATTGCTTTACTGGGGAGTGTCTAACGTACTGCAGGTAGGGCAGCAGTGGTACGACAAGAGAAAAGACGCGCCGCTTGTTAAAGTTGGCGCGGCAGGCCGCCCGGCTGCGGACGAAAAAGCGGAAGGTTCCGCTAAAACCCAAAAAGGAGGGGAAAAAGTTTAGGCCTCATTGACAGGGCCTTGATTTTGCCGGCCTGAAAAGCCGGATAACGCCGGGACAAAAACCGGAAAACCGTCATGGATCCAGTTCGAAAAAACGAAAACGAATCGAAACTGCAGCGAAAAACAGACGGAAAGTTACCGCATAACGATTGTAAAACTATGTAAGCCAGAGGAGATGTTATTAATGCAGATAGTCGAAAAAACGGGGAAAACCAAAGATATGGCCATTGAAGAGGCACTTCGCGAACTCAACGCTTCGCGCGATATGGTCGTAATCGAAATACTCGAAGAAGAAAAAGAGGGCATACTCGGCATATTCGGCGCGCGTCCCGCGAAGGTCCGCGTCACGATGAAAGACGATAAAAGAAAACTGGCCGGCGATCTTCTCGAAAATATCCTCAAATACATGAATGTTCCCTGCAGCGTAAAAGTCGAAAACGCGGGCGAAAACCAGACCACGCTTCTCATCGACGGCGAAAACGTCGGAAACGTAATCGGAAAGCGCGGCTCGACGCTGAACGCCCTCGAATATCTTTTGAACGTAATGGTAAACAAGGAAGGCACCGACAAATTATCCGTCAACATCGACGCTTCGGGTTACCGCGAATCGCGCGTTAAAAGCCTCGAAGAACTTTCGCTGAAACTCGCCGCGAAGGTAAAAGAAACCAACAAGAGCGTCGAGCTCGAGCCGATGACCTCGCAGGAAAGAAAAGTCATACACACCACGCTTAAAAACAACAACGACGTTTACACCTATTCCAAAGGTGAAGAGCCTTACAGAAAAGTCGTAATATCGGCCAAAAACAAAATGCGCGGCGGCGCCGGCCAGGGCAAATCCGGCGACGAAGCCCCCCGCGGCGAAAGAAGCGGCCAGGGCGGAGACAACAGGAACCGCGACCGCAAAAGAAGGCCCTCCACGCACCACGGCGAAAAGACCGGCGGCACCGGCGGCAACAATAATAACAACAATAACAATAACACCGGCAGCAGCGCGCCACGCAAGCAGTTCCAGAACCCGCCGACGCGCACGGCAATCAACACGGCCGTCGAAAACCTGATGAAGTCCAACGAAGCCAGCAGAACTTCGAATCCGGAAAAGAACGATTAGTTTATCATAATAAAAGAATTGAATACAGGCGATTTATATGCTGTTAGACGAAACAATAGCGGCGCCGGCGACCCTTATGAACGCCTCGGCGGCTATCGGAATAATTAGAATAACCGGCGATAAATCCGCCGACATACTCATAAAGATCATGGCGGACAAAGGCGCGGCGCCTCTTTTCGGAGGCCGCGCCGAAATAAAGCCCAGATATATGCACCATGGCTTTGTCATGGACCCCGGCGGAGCGCCGGAGGCCGTAGATGAAGCCATGGTTTGCTTTTACAGAGGACCCGCTTCCTACACGGGCGAGGACATGGCCGAAATTTTCTGCCATGGCGGCTCTTATAATATGTCAAAAGTCCTCGGCGCTGTCCTTAAAGCGGGGGCGCGCGCGGCGGCGCCGGGTGAATTCACCAAGCGCGCATGCGTCAACGGAAAACTCGATCTATGCCAGGCTGAGGCTGTCTGCGACATCATCAATTCGAAGACCGATTCATTCCATAAAGTGGCGGTCTCGCAGATCAAAGGCTCGCTCTCATTCGAGATCAACTCCATTAAAAACGAACTGATAGCGGTTCTCGCCGATATCGAGGCGAACCTCGACTTTCCCGAGGAGGACGTCGAGCCCGTCGATATAGCGGCAATCCGCGAAACGCTTCTGGGCTGCCGCAGAAAAGCGCTGGCGCTCCTTTCGAGTTATGAATATGGACGCGTGCTTAAAGACGGCATAAAAATAACCATAGCCGGCTGCCCCAACGTCGGAAAGTCATCGCTGTTCAATCTGCTGCTGCGCGAGAACCGCGCCATAGTGACCGAAATTCCCGGCACGACGCGCGACGTGATAGAAGAAGCCGCCAACATAGGCGGCGTGGCGTTCACTCTAGCCGACACCGCGGGCGTGCGCGCTCCGGCCGACATAGTCGAAAAGCTCGGCATCGACCGCACCTTCGAAAACATCCGCGGGGCCGACCTTTGCCTTCTGGTGATCGACGCCGGCCGCGCCGTGAGCGCCGAAGACATCGAACTTATCGCCGAAACTAACGATTCGGCGCGCGTTATCGCCGTCAATAAGATCGACGCGAAAAGTCGCGCCTTCAGCGTAAACTGCCTCCCGCTCAAAGACGGCGAAAAGCCGGTAGAGATCTCCGTGAAGGAGAACGCGAACATAGACGCATTAAAAGCCGCGATATTAAAAACCGCAGGGCTCGCCTCCATGGGCGAAAGTTACGGCGCCGCAGGCCGCGCGGTCATAACCAGCGCGAGGCACGCCGCCGCGCTTAAAAATTCGCTCGCGAGCTTCGACGACGCGGTCGAAACCATCGACGCTAACAGTCCCATAGATCTTCTCACCATCGACATACGCGCCGCTCTCGCCAGCCTCGGCGAAATAGTCGGCGAGACGGTCACTGACGACATACTCCACAAAATATTCGAAAAGTTCTGTATAGGAAAGTGAGCGGCCAGGGCGGAGGGCCCGCAAACCCTTAGCAGCCTGAAGAAAATATAAAAAAGCCGTGAGTTTTTAATTCGCGGCTTTTTTATTATTTATAGAATGTTTCGGGTAAATTCGCGGAAATTACTTCTCGCTGTGTTTCATATCGTTGACCAGTTTAGCGGTTTCGCGGGCTATCATAAATTCTTCATTGGTCGGAATAACCATTACTTTGACTTTCGAATCCGGCGTCGAAAGCATCGTCACTTCGAATTTTCTGCCTTCGTTCACTTTATTGTCTATTTTAATTCCGAGCCAGTCGAGCTCGCTCATAGTGTGTTCGCGGACTATGTCGTCGAGCTCGCCGATGCCGCCCGTAAATACGATGACATCGACGCCGTTCATGGCGGCTATATAAGAGCCTATATATTTTTTCAGCCTGTAGCAGAAAATGTCGAGGCCGGCTTTAGCGTCCAGGTTGCCTTTCGCTATAGCCTCGTGAACGTCGCGCATATCGTTTGATATGCCGGTAACGCCGAGCATTCCGCTTTTTTTATTCAATAAAATGTTGGTAACATCCGCGGCGCTCATTTTTTCTTCTTCGGCGATAAACTGGATCAGCGCGGGATCGATGTCGCCCGAGCGGGTACCCATCATAAGGCCTTCCAGCGGCGTCATGCCCATGGAAGTATCGACGGATTTGCCGTATTTAATGGCGGCAATCGAGGAGCCGTTGCCGAGATGGCAGGTTATTATCTTCATCTTTTTATAATCCATTTTTAATAAATCGGCCGCCTGTTCGGATACGAACTGGTGCGAAGTGCCGTGAAAACCGTATCTGCGTATACCGTGCTTTTTATATAACGACATCGGTATGGAATATAAATACGCGTGTTTCGGCATGGTCTGGTGGAACGCGGTGTCGTAAATGCCGCACTGCGGAATTCCCGGCAATATTTCCAGAGCGCTTTCGATGCCTATAAGATTCGCCGGGTTATGAAGCGGCGCGAGCTTGCAGCACTTGCGGGTCTGCTCGATTACGGCTTCGGTTATAATAACCGGGTGGGTGAATATTTCGGCGCCGTGGACCATGCGGTGGCCGATCGCGTGTATTTCTTTCTTGCTTTTAATAACGCCGTGGTTGGCATGCAGCAGGTTATCGATGATCT
>MGFH01000160.1 GCA_001791795.1 Candidatus Wallbacteria bacterium GWC2_49_35 | reverse complement strand
GCGCTTTCAGCGTTTGCGCTGATGGTTTCGACCTTCGACATTTCGCCGGCGTCGAGGAACATGCCGCCGCATTTCTGGCAGTATTCGATCAAAAGATCGCTTTCAGGTGAATATTTCATCGTGACCATCTTATTGCCGCAGGTCGGGCACACGAAATTGGTCAGAACGGCGGTCGGGGCAACGGCCCTGTAATCGGGAAAATCGGCCTCGAGTTCGGCCGCCCTGGCGGTTTCGCCTTTATCCATCCACATTCCGCGGCATTTATCGCACAAATCGACCGTGACGCCCTCGGAAGTGTTGAAGGTGTGCAGCGTTTTTTCTTTGCATTTAGGGCAGGCCAGTGCGCTTCTTTGATGGAGGCCGAAGCGCACTTTCCAAACTTCGCGGCTGATGCGGAGTTTTACGTCTTCGAGTTTGTCGGCGATATTTTTAAGCTCGCCCAGTTCGCCGCCGTCGAACCATACGCCGTGGCAAGATTCGCAGTAGTCGATCATGAGCTCGGACGAGCCGGTGTATTTCATTTCTTTCATGCCCACAGAGCATTCGGGGCAGTTTTTCCCGCTGGGCTTAGCTTCTTTGGCGAGGCGCGCCAGATCGGGGATATCTTTAGCGAAGTTAGTGAAATCGCCCACTTCGCCTTTTTCAAACCATACGCCGCCGCATTTCTGGCACGCGTCCACTTCGATGTTCGCGGATATTTTTTGAACGATAAGATCGGTTCCTTCGCAATTAGGGCATTTTTTCATTTAAAGAAACACCTCGCCTGTTATTTTATTATCTATGGTAATTATAGCAAAAATAAACTCGGGCGATAAAGCCTGATTTTATTTATTTGCTTTTTTTAGGGCTTTTTTTAGTTTCGGAGATCAGCTCGTTGATAACTTCTTCGTCGACCGTGTGGCCCATGCCCTTTTTCTTAAGGGTGTAGAATACGCGTCTTAAGCGCATAAGGCGTCTCGCGGTTTCAGGGTTTTTCTTTTTATTGAATTCGAATTCAGCTATAGGCAGCACTTCAACAAGGTCTTTGTAGAGCTTCTGCTCGTCGGTCGAAAGCCTTTCGAGCGAAAATTTGCCGTCGGGAGCCGTGGTAGAAGCTTCCGTAGCGGTTTCGTCTTCGGATGCGACCTGAGCGGTCTGCTCTTCAGTTTCGCCGGCCGAAACGACCTTGTTGTCTTTGTTCACGTCGAACTGGTAATTTTTAACCTCGCCGGTCGAAGCGTCTTCGACTTTAATGTTTTTGGTCTGCTTGCCGCGGCCCGATAAAACGGTCTCGATCTCGTCGATTACGAATATTGCGTCTTCGTAATTACCTTCGCGGGCCTGCGTTGCCGATATAGTTAAGATGTCTTCGAGCTCGGCGCGAGTGTTTTGGGACAGGCTGCTTTTTTTCTGAGAGAACAGTTTAACGGCGTCGATCATTTTCTGATCGTAAATGGCCTTTAATTCAGCTTCTTCAGCGGATTTTTTTGAATTGTCCGCTTTTTTCGTTTCCGCGGCAGCGGCCTTGGCCGGTTTCGTGGTTTTAGCGGCTTTCGCGGTTTTGGTATTTTTTGATGTTTGCGTAGTTTTCTTCGCTTTAGCAGCGGTCTTTTTAGCCTTTTTTTCCTCGGCGAAAGCGCCGCCGTTGGCAACGGCTAAAAATAATACAACCATTATCAATGCCGCCAGCTTTAAGAAATTGATCTTCATTTTTTATCCCCCAAATACTTTATAAAAATTTAAATAGTTCTTTGGCTAAAATCGAACACCGCACTATTTTATCATATTTGAAGAGCGGATGTCAATCGCAATGCCACTTTAATATTTATTCGTTCTTCGCGTGGAAAGTGCCCAGCGCCTTCTGGCAGAGAGTTATCTGGTAGGCGGCTTCGTCGCGCCAGTCGGCTTTCGGATTTAATTTCAGCGCCTTTCTCAGTTCGGTTTCACTGTCGGTCCACTTTTCGAGACGCGCGAGGATATAGCCGTAGACGAAATGCGAATTCGGATCTTTCGCGTAGTAAAGTATAGATTTTTTAATTAATTTTGTCGCCTCTTCGTATTCCTTGTCGCGCAGTTTGAGCTTGGCGTTTTCGAGGTCGTCGAGCGCGCTTATCATTTTTAATTCGGCCTGCTCGATATTGAGTTCATCGACCCATCTGTCGACGTCGCTTTTTTTGTATTTTTCGAATTCGCCGAGTTTGAATGACGGCGGGGGCGGGAAAAAGCCGGCGACGGTCTTGTCGTCGATACCCAGATATTCGGCTAGTTCCTGAGTGTTCATATATTCTTTCATTGCACTATTCTCCCTTCTACTTCCAGTTTAAGAGTTTTCAACGATTTAACGTGATCGACTAATATATCGTTTATTTTAATGCCGTCGCTGAAGCGCTCCGGCACCGATGAAAACATGGTAAATCCGTCGCCGCCGGCGGCGGTGAAATCGCTCATGGCGACGGTGTACAGGTTGTTGTCGTTTACAGGCTGCCCTTTGAGAGAGAATTCGACGACCTTTCCTTCGTGGTATTTGACCCTGACGCCTTTAGAGACGTGCAGGAAACATCCGCAGGTGCCCCTCATGCGGGCCTGCGCTACCATCATAAAGGCTTCTCTGAGCGTAGAGCCTTTTATGGTAAGTTTGGTTATGGTATTGCTGAATGGAAATACGTTGACGCAGCTTTCGATGGTTATCTTTCCTGCGGGGATGCCGTTACGGATGCCGCCGCCGTTGATGAAGGCCATGTCGGCCTTCGAATGTATCTGCATTGCGTCGGCGATAAGGTTGCCGAGGTTTGTTTCGACCGATCTTGCCGAGTTCTTGTCGCCGATGAGCGGCGTTAGCGTTTCGGCTATTTCGATGCGCACTTCGCGCGCTATCTTTTCGCCGTATTTAGATACTATTTTCTGCACTTCGTCGTTTTGTGGAACGTTTTTATCCATTCTGTTCAATTTTCCCTCTACCAGGCGCCATTTTTTGGCTGTCTTCGAGTAGGCCATATCCACTTCGCCCACGTATTCGCCTTTTTCGAAGGCCTGGTTTATGACGACCTGCTTGCCTTTAGACGTGCGCAGCACGACCGGCGCGACGAGCAGCGAGTGCGAGTGGCCGCCGATGATAAGGTCGATATCCGGCACCAGTTCAGCGAGTTCGAGGTCTTCTTTCAGGCCCATGTGCGAGAGGATGAGTATCATATCGACTGCGGGCCTTAATTTTTTGACTATAGGCATCAGTGCCTCGACGGGGTCGCTGACCTTGATATCTACAAGATTTTTAACGTTGACCAGCGTGAAAAGTTCTTTGGTCAGCGCGCCTATGACGGCTATTTTAAGGCCGCCTATCTCTTTTATCGTGTAGGGTTTGATCTTTTTCGACGCGTCTTTATATGAGTCGCCGAAGATAACGTTGCAGTTGATCACGTCGAATTTGACTTTTTCGACGGCCTCCAGAAGCCATTGCGGCCCTTCGTCGAATTCGTGATTGCCCAGGCTCATAGCGTCGAAACCGGCGATATTCATGCATTCGTAATCGACCAGGCCTTTGAAGAAATTGAAGAACATCGTACCCTGAAAAACGTCGCCGGCGGAGAGCAGCAGAACATTTTTGTGCTTTTCACGGGTCGATTTGACGAAATGGGTCAGGCGCGCGAGGCCGCCGACCTCGGCCGTCTCGTTATCGGAGCTTACGACATGGCTGTCGGTGTGGGCGTGAGTGTCGTTAGTGTGAAGCACTTTGATCAATATTTCGTCGGAGCCCAGTTCGTCGTGGCAGAAAGCGGCCGACGTGAAAAAGAGAACGAAAAGCGCTGCCAGCCCCGCCGCGGACGCAAGTTTCGCCGTCAGGGCGAAGATGCCCGTCCGGGCTTCAATGGGGCGATAAGATCTTGAATTCATTACAATACCAGCCTTTCAAGCGGATGTTAAAGTAAATATAAAGTGATGATTTACGAGAGTATGGATAGATAGCGTTCGGCCGAATCGGGGAATAGCGTGAATATATTGGCGCCTTCTCCGAGCGTCGAAGCGATCTCGCACGCGGCCGCGGCCGCGGCGCCCGAAGAAATTCCGGCCAGCAGGCCCTCTTCTCTGGCGAGAATCCTGCAGTATTCGAAGGCCGTCTCGTTTTTGACCTTTATTATTTTATTTATTAAGGAGGCGTTTAAAATTTTAGGGACAAAACCCGCGCCTATTCCCTGTATCTTGTGAGGGCCGGGAGGGCCTCCGGACAGCACCGGCGAAGCGTCCGGCTCAACGGCGCAGACGACGACGTCCGGATAATGCTTTAATATCACTTCTGAAACGCCGGTGAGCGTTCCGCCGGTTCCGACCCCGAAAACGAGTGCGTCGGGCTTTATGGAATAAAGGTTCATGAAGCGCAGGAATTCGAGCGCGGTAGTGCGGCGGTGCGCCTCGGGATTGGCCGGATTTTCGAACTGCTGAGGCATGAAGTACCTGTCCGGCTCTTCTTCGGCTATGCTTTGGGCCATTTCGACGGCCCCGCGCATTCCCTTCGCGCCTTCGCTCAATATTATGTCGGCGCCTAAATGCTTTAACAGGATGCGCCGTTCGACGGTCATGGTTTCGGGCATGACGAGCCTGATGCTCAGTTTGAGCGCCGCGCAGACGAGCGCGAGGCCGATGCCGGTGTTGCCGGAGGTCGGTTCTATTATGACGGTGCCGTCTTTGATCTTACCTTCGTCTATGGCGGTTTTTATCATTTGATACGCTATGCGGTCCTTGACCGAGAATCCGGCGTTGACGGATTCTATTTTGGCGTATATGTTTCTTTTAGCGGTCGCGGCGTCGGCGTGGTTTTTAAAAACGCGCATTACTGGCGTGCCGCCGATGCGCGATAGGATAGGGTGATTAATATTCATTTTTTAAGTCCTTGTTTTGACGGGCCGCTAATATATCCAGCCGGTAATGATCTCTTCCATGGCGGATATTTTCCATTCGGCCCCGATTTTTTCGACGAAGAAAATTATAGTTTCGTCGTGGGCGTTCACTTCGCTGAAGCGTATGTGCACTTCGCCGGTGATTTCGCTGATGTTCTGGGCTATTACGTCTATGTCCTTGTCGCGCATGTGCGTCGACATTTCCTTGAGCGTCATCTCTACGATCTGCGGATCGTTCGCCATTATGTCCTGTATGCTTTTTTTCAGTTCGCTCATTCCGGCGCCGCCGTTCTTTAAAAAGCCTTCTTTAACCTCGGCCGGCGCGTTGGACAATTTTAAAATTTCGAGCAGCGCCGCGTCGGGGAGCATCGATATTTTCTTCAGGACGGACCTTGTGAAAGGCTTGGAATCGACGTATTTTAAAGCGTCGCTGAAGTTGCCGGATTTGATCATAGTGAGAAAAAGCGTGACGCGCGCCTCCGCCGTTCGCGTGTTGATGCAGGAGAACGAGGCGGCCGAAAAGCAAAGCAGCACGGCCAGAATAAAGGCGAATCTATTTTTTATGATAAAGGGCATATAAAAACCTCTTTAAAATTAATCTTGAAATGAATAATTGAATTGTGTTAAAATCATAGCGAGTATATCATTTTTTTATAAAAAGGTCAATTAAAATGTGGATCGGCGTTGTAGAAAATTTTCATCTGTCGAATAAAAAACTTTCCGCGCTGGAAACGCTTGAATCGCGCCTTATGGGAGAGTCCGGTATCAATTCGTACACTCTTCAGCCTCTGGCTCATTACGGCAGGCTGTTCACGCTGGAGGTTTTTACGGAAGCGCCGGCCGCGCCGCCGGAAGATGAAGAACGGGCGGCCGGGCGGAGGATGATCGGCGCGTTTCCGCTCGAAGATAAGCCGCAGGGGCTTGCCCGCGAGGAGGCGGTTTACGGCGCCGCCGAGTTCATGCGCTCGTTCGAAAATAATTCGCACGCCCATCTTTTCGGGTTTTATATCGACGAAATATTCCGGTCGCGCGGCGCTGCGTCGATGTTCATAAAATTATGCGAAAGGCGTCTCGCGGACGCTTATTCCATAGCATCGATCGACCTCAGCGTTTCAGAAGACAACCCGCGCGCCGTGTCGTTTTACCTGAAAAACGGCTACGGCACGCAGAAAACCGTGCCGGATTATTACGGCCCCGGGCGCGGAAGGCTTTTAATGTTTAAAACGCTGTAAGTTTTTTTGAAGAATTCCTTGAAATAGTGTATAGTGTATAGTGTATAGTGTATAGTGAACAGTGAATAGTGGAGGACTTTTGATGAATTGAAATAGGCTTTAATATAAATTAATGCTTTATTTAAATGTCAAAATACCATAACTGTTCTCTATTCTCTATTCTCTGTTCTCTAATAGTTCAGCTTTCTATTTTATGATTAAAGTATATTCGTGAAAGGTTTTGTTTTGCTCAGTTACGTACTCGCCGCATTTTTAATTTTAGCCATGCTATTCAATTTTTTCACGTCGGGCAGGGGCAGGTTCACGCTCGACGGATATGAGCTTGTGCGGGAAAATTTCGAAGAATTCTGCGCCCGTGAAGAGTTTGCGGCCGCGCCGGCGCTGAAAGCCGGGTTCGATTATCTCGTGCTGGCCGGTTTCGACCGCCTCTGCATCCTGCGCCCGGACGCCCCGTCTCCCGCGGCCGGAGAAAACTATATCGCCGCCGCTGCCGCCGGCGACGCGGTGTTCGTATTCGTCAATAAAAATTATTCGTTATATCTCGATATAATCTGCGAAGGCGGCCTGATAAAAAATATCGAGCTTACCAGCCAGTTTTACGATTCAAAAATTCATATTACGGGTTCGGACGGCAGCATGGCGGGATTCGATTCGAAATGGATCGAATACCGCGTTATCGAAAAGACCGGCGGTGCGTTCGGACCGCAGGCGGAAACGGGACCTTTCGTCGAATATCTTAACGGTGCGATAGAGCGTCATATCGAAAAAATAAAAAGCGCCCATACGGACGCAAGGTCGCCTTTTTACGCCACCGCACGTAATTACGCAAGCTGCAGAAATTACGTACGCGACATAAAAAAGATCAATAAGATGTATGAGGAGATCAAAAAATAGTTAGATATTGATCTTAGCCATCATTTCGATCGCGCGGTGCTCGATCTCCGAGTTTTTAGGCGCGAACGCCGAGGCTAGTTTGAACTCTTCGTAGGCTTCCGAAAGCAGGCTTTTTTTAGCGTAGGCGATGCCAAGAACGAAGTGAGCCTCCGGATCGCTGTTATTGATGTTGAGCGCGCGTTTCGCCTCTATTATGGCGTCGTCGAACTGACGCTGGGATATGAGCGCGGAAGCCACGGAAATTACCTCTTTGATCTGCTTGTAGGAACTTTCTTCGACGTAAACCGTCATTATGAACTGCCTGTTGATCAGAAGGAAATCTTTCGAATACAGAAGTTTATCGTCGATCGACGAGTAGATCCTGGCGTTGGTTATGGGAATGAAATCCTTCTTGCTGGTGTCGATGTTTAGCATGTCCGAGAGTCTGGTATTTTCAGTCAGGTGGACATCGCCCACTATGCGGGTTTTTTCGGTGACGATCACGACGCCGAGCGGTTCCTTGGGTTTTTTCATTACGTTGACCTCTTTACGAGGTATTTTGAATGCGCTTTTATTATCTTCTGCCAATTTTACACAACCCCCTGTCCGTTGCTAAGTAAATGTAGTTTTCATCGGCGGCCACTGCGTTAAGCTCGAGGTCGCGGCCGCTCAATTTTTTTATAACGATGTTATAATAGGCGTTATCGAATGAGACCGAAACGTCGTTGGCTGTAATGTAATATACGATGGACCGATCGAAAGATTTAGGTTTGCAGATAAAAATGTCTTTTATAAAGTTGTCGCCGATGGTGTCGGGGCCGGTTATCACGTTCTGCCACGCGGCGCCGTTGAACTTCGAGACGCCGCCGGAAGTGCCGAAATAAACCATGTTTTCGGCGTCGTCCAGCACGAGCTTGTGCACGTAATTATTGACCAGCGAAGACGTATGGTCGTCCATTACCGTGACCCTGCCGTCTTTTATGAGGTTTGCCCCGCTGAATTTCGAAGCCGCCCAGAGGGCCGATGTTTTTTCGCTGTATGCGAGCGAGGTGATATAGTTGTCGGAAAGGCCGTTCTTTCGGTTGAGGACCTCGAATTTCGTGCCGTCGAATACGGCGATCCCGCCGCCCCAGGTGCCGGCGTATATCTTTCCGCCGCCGGCGCAGACGGCGCTGACGTTGTCCGACGGCATTCCGTCGATCATGGAATATCTGGTGAAATGGCCGTTGTGGTATTTGAAAAGCCCGGCGTTCTTGTTGAACATCGAACCGATCCACAGCGTGTCGGTTTTAGCGTCGTAGAACAGCGCGCTTACAAACTGCGGCGCTACGCCCTCTACCCTGCCGCCTGCGCCCTCGATTTTTGCGAAGATCGAACCGTCGAATTTCATGATTCCGCCCCAGGTTCCGGTATAAATCGAGCCTTTGTTGTCGGGGGCGAGCGAAGTAATATGCTGGTTGATCAGGCCGTTGTCCGAATCGTAAAATTCGAACGAATAATCATTCGTGTCGGATGAAAAGCCGGCCAGCGAAGAGGCGGCGAATGAAGCGGATACGGCGCAGGCCGACAGAATGAACGCGGCGAGCGATATCGATAAAAGAGCGGTTTTGATGATTGCGTATCTATTTTTTTTCATAAGATCTGCCTTTAGAAACCGGTATTTGCCTTTACCTGGATCGACGCGGTAGGGCCGTTCCATGTTATTTCGTAGAAAACGATGCTTCTGTTCAGGTTATCGACGACCACGAACTGGTTTTCCTTGTTTACCGAGAACGCCGAAACGAATTTCGGGCTGAACTGCTCGAGATTGGTTATTTTTACGGGGAACGTCGGCACTTCGGGCGACTGCGACACGTAGGAAGAAGACTGGGCGAGCGAAGGTCTTCCCTGATAGAAGGTATTCAGTATCAGGATAACGTAAATAAGGACTATGGTCACCAGTATCTGGAACACTTTGTTGAAATCGAATCTCATAAATTGCCTCCTCGGGTTTTATTAAGGATAAATTCTTTCCATTAAACGCGGGAACGGTATGCACTCGCGGACGTGCGGGACCTTGCATATCCATGAAAGGGTGCGTTCGATGCCGAGCCCGAAGCCCGAATGCGGGACGGATCCGTATTTTCTGAGGTCGAGGTACCAGTCGAATAATTCGGCCGGAAGTTTATGTTCCGCGATTCTTTTCAGCAGATAGTCTATGTCGTCGGAGCGCTGGCTGCCGCCTACTATTTCGCCGTAGCCCTCGGGTGCGATAAGATCGGCGCAAAGCGCCAGATGGGGCTGTTCGGGATCGGGCGCCATGTAGAACGCCTTGCAGGAGGTCGGATAGCGGTGTATGAAGACCGGCTTGTCGTACGCTTCGGATATCGCTGTTTCGTCGGGCGCGCCGAGGTCGGCGCCGTATTCGAAGGGCATGCCTTTATCTTTGAGGAATTTGACGGCGTCGTCGTAGGAAAGTCTGTAGAAGGGCGCCTTTATATTCTCGAGCTTCGTAATGTCGCGTTCGAGTATTTCGAGATGCGGGCGGCATTTTTCGACCACGCGGCCAACAGCGTATGAAACGTAATTTTCGGCGAGTTTCATAATGTCGTCGAGCGTCGCGTAGGCCACTTCGGGCTCTATCATCCAGAATTCGGTAAGGTGGCGGCGCGTTTTGGACTTTTCAGAGCGGAAGGTCGGGCCCAGGCAGTAAACCTTGCCCATAGCCATGGCGGCGGCTTCCATATAAAGCTGCCCCGACTGCGAAAGGTATGCCTTGTCTTCGAAATATTTCACTTCGAAGAGATTGGTGGTGCCCTCGCATGCCGAAGGCGTGAAGATCGGCGCGTCTATGCACGTGAAATCGTTGTCGTAGAAGAAATCGCGCGTTGCTTTTAAAAATTCGTTTCTGATCTGCATCATGGCCCACTGTTTGGACGAGCGCAGCCACAGGTGACGCTTGGTCATTAAAAAGTCGACGCCGTGCTCCTTGGGCTGGATCGGGTATTCCTGGGCTATCTGGACGGCGACGACGTTCTTCACCGATATTTCGAAGCCGAGCGGCGCGCGGGCGTCCGCCCTGACGACGCCTTCGACTATCAGCGAAGATTCCTGGGTCAGCTTCGTGGCGCAAAGGTCGAATACTTCCTCAGTCACGTCGCCCTTGAAAACTGTGGCCTGGCACATCTGACTTCCGTCGCGTATGACGAGAAACGCCAATTTGCCTTTATGGCGTCGGTTATAGAGCCATCCTTTTATTCTGACGGTTTTAGCTTCGTATTTCGGCAGGTCTTTTATCAGAATGTCAAGTATACTTAGATCGTCTGACAAGAAAATTCCCCCCTGTGAATATATTTATTTTTTAAGTTTTTATATTATAACATAAAGACTTTAAAATTTTCAATGTTTTTATTGGGACATCCGCCGCCGAATTAAAATATTTTTTTGAGGGCCGCCGTTTATTTTATATCCCGGTCTTAGCCCTTGCAAAAACGGTCGGTTTATGGCTATATTTAAGTTAACGGCATATTCTGACAATATGAGGTGAATTATTATGTTATTTAAAACCGCTCTGCCGGCCTGCCTGAAAACCGGTCTGCGCGCGGCCGCGGCGGTAACTCTAGCGGCGGGCCTTTTTATTTCTCCGCTCGGGCAGGGACGCGCGGTGGCCTTCGAAGAGTCGTGGGACAGCATCGAGGCGAGAAAAAGCCCGATAAAATGCAAGCGGAAAGTGGAATCTAAAAGGATAAAATCCGTAAATAAAAATTATTCTATTCCCTTTAAAGTCATACTTCCGACCGATTACGAAGTATCGGATAAGAGGTATGGCGTTGTGCTGATGCTCTGCGGCGCTTCGGGCGCGAGGCGCGGCGCCGGTTCGGAGCCGCTGTATTTTTCCGTATGGTGCAAACTGCCGAGGGTCATGGACAACCTCGCGAAGCAGAAGCTCGGGAAAAAAGATTTTGAATACGCCATTAACGATAAAGAGTTAAAATGGTTCAATGAAAAACTGGCCGGAGATCCTTTCGAGGATTTTATCGCCGTCGATCTTTGGCATCCGTCGTCCGGAAGGGACCTGAACTATGATAAGTTCATCACCGAAGAACTTTTCGCGTTTCTCGATGAAAACTACAGGACGATACCTTCGAAAGATTTCAGGGCGATCGACGGAGCCTGCGGCGGCGGCGCCGTTGCGCTGATAACCGCGTTCCGAAATCCTGAATGCTTCGCGGCCGCCGGCGGCATGCAGACCGACCTGGGAACCTTTCCGTACGCGCTCAAATTCTTCGAGGAAAATAAAGAAAGAATAAGGGCGGCCGGCCTGAAATTCAACCTCAACACCAATAAAAATGACGTTTGCAACTCGTATTATTTTCGAACTAAAAAAGACGAAGCCGGCAATAAAATAAAAGTGCCCGACGGCGAGCTCGCCAAACTCTCGGTAATGATAGAAGAGATCGGGCTTACCGCGGAGGTAAACGTGTTCAGCCACTGCGCTCACGGCTACTCGGCTTATCGCTATCCGAACGGCCATCAGACCATGATGTTTTACAGCACACTTTTCAAGGAAAACGCCCGCAAAATGAAGCCTGAAGAGTTAAAGGCCACCGAAGTCGAACCGCAGGACGGGCGGATGACTAAAAGCGTAATGAAAGTCAGAACGGGTCAATGAGTGAAAATAAAATTCGAGCTGAATATTTTTAACCTGAGTAACTTTAGTTAGTAATAAGTAAAAAAATCTGAAAATCCGAAAGGGCTTCAGATTTTTTTATTTTTTTGGGCATGCCTTTGATATGTCAGCAAAGATGAGCCGTTACGCGCTGAATTTGTTCTGCGGACCTATGCCGGACTTATTAATTTAGGCATAATAACTTGACAGATTCAATAATTTTTAGTAAAATTAATGCATCAATTTACTTTTGTAAAGATATATAAAAAGTAAAAGTAAAGCACATTGAAGGAAGGTATGCCGTATGAAGAAAAACAAGTTCTTAAAGTATCTGCTCTTTGCTCTTTTGATTTTATTAACCTCGTTCAATCTGGCGCTGGCGGGTTCGTTAGATGATGATGATGACGAGCCGGCGGGTAATTTTCCGCCTCCGGATCCTAACTATGGCAATATTTACAGGGCTGAAATGTTATCCGACATAATGGCCAGCATCGATTCCACCACTTCTAGCGGCGAACTTACTCCCGCCACTTCTTTTTTCGTTAAAAGAAGAATAAACGAAATTTCAAACGTATTAATATCGTCTAATGAACGCGAACCGCTTTTAAAGGCGTCCGACAAGCATTACGATATCAGCGGGCAGCTCGGTGAACTCGATACCGTTTTCAACGTCAGAAAAGAATCCGAATCCGCAAGACTCGCGGTTCTGAAAAAAAACGTTGATAAACTCGCCGCTACTACCGGCAATTTCGATTCCTGCAACTCGCTTTCAGACGAAGCGCTCAAAGAAAAACTTCACGATCTTGTAAGCAATCATAAATCTCTCGGCTATACCGGCATTCGCAAGGCTATGTTTTCCGACGTCGATAACGAAGGCGGAAAAGTAAGATGCGTTTACACCGCCCGCCAGGTCAGCTGCAACAGCACTCCGAACGCCAATCCGCCCCAGGCTATGAACACCGAACATACCTGGCCCAAATCGTTAGGCGCAGGCAGCGAGCCCGCTAAAAGCGATATCAACCATCTGTATCCTACCGACACTTTCGCCAATTCGACGCGTTCGAGCTATCCGTTCGGCAACGTTACAAATCCTAAATGGGCTCAGGGCGGCTCGTCATTCGACGGCGGCACCTTCATGCCCCGCGAAGATCATCGCGGCAAAGTGGCGCGCGCGTACTTCTACTTCTCGATAAGATACAACATCCAGATAAGAGACGCCGAAGAAAAAACTTTACGCGACTGGCACCAGAAATATCCCGTCGTTCAGGACGAAAAAGACCGCAACGAAAAAGTGTTCGGCTATCAGGGCAACAGAAATCCTTTCGTTGACCGTCCCGATTTCGTTGAAAAAATAAAAAATTTCTAGTACCGGCTTAATAACTTAAAGCAAAAAAGAAAAACAATAAAATATTTTTTTAAAAAACAGGCTGAAAAGCCTGTTTTTTAATTTGCATTTGTGATAAAATTAACAGACAATTACCCGTAAAACTTAATTGGTACTTTGAAGATGAATTGAGGAATTATGGAAAAAAAAATATATTTGAATTCTGACACGCTTGGAAACGGCCCCGATGAACTAGGCAAAATACTGATCAGAAATTTTTTGTTGACGGTTCTCGCCGATGAAACCTTGAAGATAACTTCTATTTTTTTAGCCAACGGCGCGGTGAAGCTCGCGTGTGAAAATTCTCACGTGCTCGACGCTATGTCCGAATTCGCGGCCGCCGGGGCGAAGATATATTCGTGCGGCACCTGTCTGGATTACTACGGCCTGAAAGACAAACTCAAAGCGGGAGAGCCCGGAAACATGAAATTGCTGTGTTCGGTTCTCGCCGATGAAAAGGTACATGTTATAAGGCCGTGAGGCCTTCATTTTAAAAGGAATTTATGACCGACAATACAGCAGCCGGGCAATTCACGTATATTTTCGCAGGTTCGGTTCCGCTTAACATTAAAATACATTCGATGCTCGAAGCGGAGCTGGACTTCGTTACGCTCGATCCTGCGCCTGAATGGGTGACGCGCGACTGCGCCGTCGTCGTTAAAATAAAAAAGCGCGACCTCGGCCGCGCTAAAAAAATATTAAAAAATTTGAATATATCGAATATCGAATATTTTGCTTGAAACTTATTTTTTTACTTTTCTTTGTCGAACCCGAATCTTTTCTTCAGCGACACGCTAGCCCTGTCGAACAGAAAGTATGCCACCGGAACGACCAGCAGCGTCAGCAGCAGGCAGAGGAACTGCCCGCCGATGATGACCTTCGCCATCGAAGCGCGCGACGCGGCGCCGGGGCCCTTGCCGAGCGCTATCGGAAGCATGCCGGCGATAAGTGTGAGCGTGGTCATAATGATGGGCCTCACCCTGGTGACGTTCGCCTGGACGATTGCCTCTACTATGTTCATTCCGCGCTCCCTGAGGGTGTTGGTGTAATCGATCTGAAGGATGGCGTTCTTCTTTACTATTCCGAAGAGCATGAACAGCCCGAGTATGCTGAATACGTTGAGAGTCTCGCCCGTCATAAGAAGCGAGATTATCGCGAACGGAAGCGACAGCGGCAGCGTCAGAAGGATCGTTATGGGATGCAGGAAACTTTCGAACTGCGAGGCCAGCACTATGTACATCAGAATGAAACTCAGCACGAACGCCATGACGAAATTGATCATCGTTTCGCCGTAGATCTTCGCCTGGCCGAGTGCGTTCAGCCTGTAGCCGGGAGGAAGGTTCAGCTCGTTGAATATCTTTTTGGTGTCGATTATCGCCTCGTTCAGCGGCTTAACCTTGTCGTCGAGGTCCGCGCCCAGGCTTATTTGCCTTTCGCGGTTGATCCTTTCAATGCGGGTCGGCCCGACGCTGGAATCGATCGTGATGAAATTGCTTATCGGTATGAGCTTTCCGGCTTTGTTAAGAAGTTTTATCTCTTTTATAAGCTCTGGAATGTTCCTGTCTTTTTCCATGAGCCTTAAAATAATGTCGTACTGTTCGTCTCCGTCCTTGAAGCGCGAAATTTTTTCGCCGCCAATAAGGGTTTTCATCGCCGTTGAAAGATCGGAGACCTGAAAGCCCATTTCGGCCATTTTCTGGCGGTTTATGGCGATGCGGAACTCGGGTTTGGTATTGTCGGCGTTGGTGTCCGGATCAACGAAACCCCTGATCTTTTTAAGTTCTTCGACCATTTGGTCGGTGGCACGGCTCAATACGTCGAGCTCCGGGCCGGAAACGCTGACGTTGAATTTGGTGTTGCGTCCGCCGCCGCCCATGCCGCCCGGACCGCCCGATATCTGCACGCCCGTGCGTATCTCTTTGTAATCGGCCATTATTCTGCGGACCTTCTGCATGATATCGGTCATCGGATAATTT
The DNA here is from genome assembly GCA_001791795.1 of Candidatus Wallbacteria bacterium GWC2_49_35. Taxonomy (GTDB): domain Bacteria; phylum Muiribacteriota; class UBA9980; order UBA9980; family UBA9980; genus UBA9980. The sequence goes on along the minus strand of MGFH01000160.1, from coordinate 11,279 downwards.
CTGTTTTTAATGTCTTCTACGACGACCAGTATTTCGCCCTTCGAGACCGTGCCCGAATCGGAGCCGCCGATATTGGTGAGAAGCGATCTGACGCCTTTGAGTTTTTTGATCTTTTCCTCGACCTCGAGAAACAATTTATCGACGCGGCCAAGGCTCCACTCGGAGGGCGTCGTCAGGTTCACCTGGAATTCGGACGTGTCGTCCTGCGGCATGAAATCTTTTCCGATATAATTGACCAGCGGATATATCAGGTAAAGCGTGAACACCGTGCACAAAATGATGATAAGTTTATTATCGAGCGACCATCTGACGAGCCAGCCGTAACCGGATTTAATTACCCTGTTTATCCACAGTTCGTCCTTTTCGTCGCCTTCGAGCTTATCCGTTTTTTTGAATAATACCGAACAAAGCATGGGCGTCGCGGTAAAGGCGACCAGAAGCGATACAGCGATGGCGAAGGCGACCGTCAGGCCGTAGCTCTGGAAGAAGCGGCCGATCATGCCGGACATGAAGGCCACTGGAAGGAATATAACTATCAGCGAAAGCGTCGTGGCCATTACGGCCAGCGCTATCTCGGAAGTGCCTTCTATCGCGGCCTGGACTGGTGAGAGCTTCTTTTCGTGCATGACCCTGAAAATGTTTTCGAGAACGACGATGGCGTCGTCTATGACTATGCCGACGGCCAGGGCAAGCCCCAGCAGAGTCATGTTGTTGAGAGTGAAGTTCATATAAAGCATCAGCGTGAAGGTCGCGATTATCGACGTGGGAATCGATATGGCCGCTATCAGCGTGGCCCTGAGGTTTCCCATGAAGATAAGAACTACGAGCGAGGCCAGAAGTCCGCCGAGCACCAGGTGCATTTCGACTTCTTCGATCGAGCCCCTTATGAAGCGCGACTGATCGCCGACTATGTCGATCTTGATATCGGCGGGAAGTTTCTGCTGTATGGTTTTTACCTTTGCCAGGACGGCGTCTACGACCTTGACCGTATTGGTTCCCGACTGTTTTTTGATCGTCAGCGAAACGGAGGGGCGGCCGTCGAGACGCGAGATGGATCTGGGCTCTTCTTCGGAGTTTTCGGCGTATCCGAGGTCCGAGATCATTATGGGCCTGTTCTTGACCCAGGCTACGATCATCGAGTTGAAATCCTGCATGCCGGTTACTCGTCCGAGCGCGCGCAGGCCGTATTCGACGGTCTTCTGCGTTATGCGGCCGATGGGAACTTCCATATTCTGTGAAATGATGGCACTTTTGATGGTGCCGATGGCGAGGTTGAACTGCTCGAGTTTGTTTTTGTCTATGACCACGTTTATTACGCGCGCCCGTCCGCCGTCGAGGCTGACTTCGCCCACGCCGTTGATCGAATCGAGCGATTCTTTTATGTCTTTGCTCGCGATCTCGGTGAGCTCGAGCATATTGCGCTGCCCTGAAACGACCAGCCTGATTACCGGCCTTGAAGACGGGTCCATTCGCGAGACCGTCGGCGGGTCGATGCCGGTCGGAAGTCTTTTGAGGATGGCCGAGACTTTGTCGCGCACTTCCTGGGCGCCGACGTCGCCGTTCTTTTCGAGGACGAATGTCACCATGACCATCGATGAGCCTTCGGTCGAGGTCGATCGAAGTTCGTCAATACCCGAGACGGTATTTACCGCCTCTTCTATTTTTTTAGTTATTTCGGTTTCCACCTCTTCTGGGCTCGCGCCCGGAAGACTGGTTCTGACCGCTACCATCGGCATATCTACGTTAGGCATCAGATCGACTCCGAGCCTGACGAAGGAAAAAACGCCGAGCACGATGAGAAGCGTCATGAGCATCGTTGTAAAAACAGGCCTTTTAACGCACGTTGCGGCTATCGACATATATTTATCACTCGCTTAATTTCTATTTTATAAGACTGCACGATTCGGTTATTCCTTTCTTGACTTTTGCGCTGTATCAGGCTTTTTAACGCCGATGCCGTCGTAAAGCTGGGAAATATTGGATATGGCGACCATTTCATCTCCCGAAAGCCCGCTTTTGATCTCGATCCTGTCGACGAACCGACGCCCGAGTTTCACCTTTTTTTCGAAGGCTTTATCGTCTTTGATAGTAAATACTTTATCGACGCCAGCGAACATATAGAGCGCTTCGGTCGGAATGAGAATGCCGGCGGGATTCACGTTCAATATGATCTTCGATTCGGCGAAATATCCGGGTTTTAATGCGTGGTTAGCGTTTGCGACCGCGACTTCGATGTCGACCGAATGGCTTTCGGGCGTAGATGACGGGCTTATCCTGGTTATTTTTCCGATGAACGTGCCGTTGGCCGCGTCGACGGTGACCTCTACCGTCTTTCCGGGAGCGATCTCCGAGATATAACTTTCGGGGACGCCGCCTATGAATTTAATGGGGTTGATCTTTATGACAGAATAAAGGGGCGTTCCGGTCCTGACGTATTCGCCCGCCGATACAAGCCTTTTCTGAATGATGCCGGCGTAAGGCGCGAGCGCGCGGGTGTCGTCGAGTTTCTTTTTAGCAAGATCCAGTGCGGCGTTTTTTGCCTGAAGGCTCAGAACCTGTGTTTTAGCGTCTTCTCGAGCGAACTGCAGGTCGGCCTCGGCGACCTTTAATTTGCTTTCGGTGTCGTCCTGAAGCTGTTTGGAGGTAAGCTCGTTTTTACGTAGCTCAGCGATGCGCCAGAAGCTCGCTTTGAGGTTGTCGTAATTGGCGCGGGCTTTTTTTACGGCGCTTATATTTTCGATATTCACGCTGTTGACGTTGACCGAAGACGTGTCGACGGACAATTTTGTCAGCGTCTGCATATAATCGAAATTGGCCTGCCTGTATTTGATTTCGTATTCGACGTCTTTGATCTTGACGAGCAGTTCCTTTTCGCCTATGGTATCGCCCATTTCCTTTGTCGTAAACTCGACCACGCCGTCAACCTCAGCGCTGACGGTGGATTCGAGTTCCGAAAAAAGGCGCCCGTTGATTTCGATAATAGTTTCGACGGTGTCTCTGATGACCGGCGTAGTCCTCACTATAAGTTCGGCGTTCGCGCCGCCCTTGTTGCGTCCTCCCGACGCGGCTTTCTTTTTTTCGGCTTCTTTGAGATAACCGAGAACGGCTATCGCCGCGATGAAAAAAATCGCGACCGCGGCGAGTTTTTTAAAATTACTGAACAATTGAGTATCATTCCCTTCTTGTATTAATTAATTATTTTTTAATAAATAGTTAGTTTAGCCAGGCCTCCGGTTTTTAAAATAGTATAGTTATGTACGCGTCTCAAAACGGCCGGCGCATAAAGCCGCCAGATCGTTTTCTGTCAAAAAGCCCTCGGCGCCGCCGTTGGCCCCGACCTTCCAGGAAGCGAATGCCGAAGCGTATTCCATCGAAAGATAAGGGTCGCGCGTTTGGGCGTAAAAATATATGAAGGCCGAAAACAGCGCGTCGCCGGCGCCTATGGTGTTAACGACGGGCCTGGTATGAACGGCTTCAAAATGCCGGAAAGCCCCGTCCTTTTTTACATATAAAAGAGCGCCGTTCGAGCCCATGCCGGCGACTATGATTTCGTTCGAGTAAAGCCTGTAAAGCCGTTTCATGAAGCCCTGCACGTCGCTGCCTATATTTTCGTCGCTCAAAAATAGAATGTCGCTGCAGCGCATGAAATCCGAGTTGTAATCGTCGTCGGCCGAGCTTACAGCGTGAACGTCGCAGGCGACGGTTTTGCCGATTTCTCCGGCCGCTGACAATAGCGGCCGCGAAAAATTTATATTACATAAAACTAATATATCGGCGTTTACGGCGGCTTTGAGAAAAATTTCGGCGGGATAAACGGCCGCTTGAATGTCTTTTAAATCGACGTGTATTTGGCGCTTTCCCGATTGGTCGAATAAAATTACGGATTGCGGGGTTTTTTCGAGCGATCTGACAATGAACTCGGATCCCAGGCCGCATTTTTTCATTTCGGCGTCGACGAGACCGGAGACGATGTCCGCGCCCGTAAGTGACAGCAGGCGGGTTTCGGCGCCTAAAGTCTTCAGCGCCTTCGCGACGTTGAAGCCGACGCCCGATATCGTCGAGTTGACGCCCCAGAAGGGGTAGGTCACCGGATAGTATTCGAGAGGGAATCTGTCTATTTTGAGCGTGGTCTCGTAATTTATAAGGCCCGAAACGAGTATTGAGGGCCTGAAGTCTGAATTAATTTTTATCATCCGCCTCTTATCGCGAGAATTTTAATATAGCCAGTCCGATCCCGCTGAATATAGTGCCGAGAAGGCTGAGTATCAATACGGTGAACCACAGCGAGAAAAAACCGTTGATCTCGGCGCTGGCGGGATTGTTTTTATCGTAGAGAACCTCGACACTGTCGCCGGCCGAATATGAAGGCGGGTTGCTGCTGATAGCCGATTTAAACTCGAACTCCGCGCCGTCCGGCGTTTTAAATCTGACCACGGGCGCGTAAACCGGAGAGCCGGACATGCCCGAATCGCCGAAGCTTCCGGAGCGTCCCGAATAGGATTTTACAAGGCTCGTCACCACGCCGCCGGCTTTTTCGGAATTGCCGATAAAACGCGAAGTCAGTTTATACGCGTAAATATCTCCGAGCAGCAAACCTATTCCGATTACTGAAAAAACCAGGCCTACTATTTTCTCGATCTTCATATTGTTTATTTTTCGCTTTAAAATTTTTTAAAATATTATTTTATGTACGGGTCAAAAAGTTCATTTTTTTTAAAATCAATAAATTTCGCTTAATATCTCTGCCGTTGAATTTTTGGGTTTCAATCGGCTTATTTTATTTTTTTCGTTTCGCTTTTATTCGCATTAAATGTGTCGGCCCAGATTATTTTCCCGGTTTTATCTATATAAACGCATTTATCCTGAATGTAGCCGGCGGCCAGCCCGTTTTCGAAATCGGAGAAGAAGCAGAATTTCTTTTTGAAATCGATCACCGTGCGGCCTTTTTTATCGATGAATATATTTTTTCTATCGAGCGTGATGCGCGCGAGGCCTTCGCTGAAAATAGCGGCGTCCTTGAATTTAAGACCGGGCACGAGAAACGTTTTGCCGGACTTGTCTATATACTTGTAATATTTCCCTGTTTTGACAAGAGCCAGACCCTCGCTGAAAACGGACACTCCGTCGAACTGGGGCTTTACTATTACTTTGCCGGCCTCGCCCACGAAGCCGTACTTGTTGTCTTCCTCGAAGAAAGCCGCGCCTTCCTTGAACCGTGATATATAATCGTAGACGGGCTGCGCGGCGAAACTTCCGAATTTATCTATGAGGCCGAAACGGCCTTTGCGCATAACTATGGCGTAGCCGTCGTAAAAATCGTCGGCCGATTCGAATTCGGCTTTGATGGCCGTTTTCCCGGTTTTATCGATGAATCCGTACTTTCCGTCTTTTTTAAAAAGCGCGAGGCCGTCTCTGAAACTTGCCGTCCATTCGAAGTTGAACGCTATCGACGTCGCGCCGCGGGCGTCGATGAATCCGTGTTTTCCGTCTCTTCTGACCGCCGCGAGGCCTTCCGAAAAACCCGCCGCCGATTCGAACTGCGGTTTGACGACCGTTTCGCCTTTTTTGTTTATATAACCCCATTCGCCGTTAATTCTGACCGCCGCGAGGCCCTGCGAAAAACCGCGCGCGGCTTCGTAGTGCATTTTAAGGGCGATCTTTCCGTCCGTCGAGACGAATCCCGTTTTATCGCCCATAGTTACGACGGCCATGCCTTCGCTGAATTTTTCGGCCGAATCGAAAATGGGCTTCACTACTACTTTTCCGTGTTTGTTTATAAATCCGCTTTTCCCGCCGGCCTGTATTTTATAAAGATGCGCGTCTGCCGCCAGGGCGTGCGAACCAAGAAGCAGAAGAAACGCGCCCGCGGCGATAAGTTTCAGCAGGCCGTGTCTTTCAGTTGCGTTTTTACCCATTTCAACTCCTCCTTAAAATGCTTTATTTTAGTTTGGATAATATTTATAAAAATCAGGATTCGGTTCCGTCGGCCGCCGCTTCGTCGGCCGCCTGAGCAGGGGTCATTATCTCCAGCTTTTTCATTTTATAGCGGAATGTGTCGCGGTTCAGGTTTAAAAGTTTCGCCGTCTGAGACTGGTTGTTGTTAGTCGCTTCGAGCGCCTTCTGTATAATTTTTTTTTCGATGGCAGTCAGTAAAAGATCGAGATCGAGGCCTTTTTTTTCGATGGTTATGTCGAAATCGGCGAGCTGTGCAGCGCTTACGGCTTTTCCGGCCCGCGCCGAAAGCGAGTCCGGGCGAGAATGTCCGGCGGCCGACCTGAGATGCAGGTGCTCCGGCGCTATAACCTGGCAGTTTTCAAGAAGTATGGTCCGCTCGATGACGTTCTTCAGCTCGCGGACGTTACCGGGCCAGAGGTAGCTTTTCATCAGGATGCCGGCCTCGTCGGATAATTTCTCTACGGTTTTCTTGAAAACGAAGTTGTAATGCTTTATGAAATGGTCCGAAAGGGCAATTATGTCGTCCACCCGCTCGCGCAGCGGCGGAATGTGGATGGGGATGACGTTGAGCCTGAAAAACAGGTCCTCGCGGAATTTACCGTCTTTTATTTCTTTCTGGAGGTCTTTGTTCGTGGCGGCTATGATCTGCGCGTCCACCGAGATGTCCTTGATGCCGCCCACCCTTTTAAATATCTTGTCTTCGATCACTTTCAGAAGTTTCGACTGCAGCGGCATGCTCATCTCGCCTATTTCGTCGAGGAAGAGCGTCCCGCCGTCGGCGATTTCGACCAGCCCTTTTTTCTGGACGATGGCGTTGGTGAAAGCGCCTTTTTCATGGCCGAACAACTCCGATTCGAGGAGCGACTCGGATATCGCGCTGCAGTTGATCTCGACGAACGGCTTCGACTGCCTTAGCCCTTTATAATGTATGGAGCGCGCGATAAGACTTTTGCCTGTGCCTGTCTCGCCTGTGATTATGACGGTAGAGATGGGGATGTCGGCGAGCTTATTGATCAGCTCGAATATTTTAAGCATTTCGGGGTCTTCGCTGAGCATGCGTTCCTGCTGGAAATGCTTCTGTTCTTTCTGCTTCAGGAAGGTGTTCTCTTTTTTGAGTTCGTTCGTCTCGATTATTTTATTGATGAGGTGTTTGAGTTTTTCGAGGCTGAACGGCTTTATCAGATAGTCGAATGCGCCGAGCTTCAGCGCCTCGACGGCGGTTTCGACCTCGGCGAAAGCGGTTATCATTATTACGTAAGTGTCCGGCTGCGCCTGTTTTATTTTTCTGAGCAGCTCGATGCCCGAATAGTCGGGCAGCCTGATATCTAAAACGCATATGTCTATGGCTTTTTCCTTGAATAATTTGTAGCCTTCCTCGGCGAATTCGTGCGAATAGACGTTGAAGCCGAGCTCTTTGAGTTCGGTTGAAAGGCTCCACCGCAGAAGTTTTTCGTCGTCGACTATAAGTATATTTTTCATAAACACCTTTTTCCATTTTTTCCCGGCCGTTTTTCCGCCGCGCTTATTTTTCGGGGCATACCGGAAGCGTTATCGTGAATTTAGTTTCTTTGTTCGGGACGGAGCTGACCGTGATATCGCCGTCCATGCTCCTGATTATCTGCTGTGAAACGGCTAGCCCCAGCCCCGAGCCTTTATGCTTGGTTGTAAAGAACGGTTCGAATATCTTTGTTATTATGTCCCCGGGGACGCCGGGGCCGTTGTCGATAACCTCGATCAGCAGCTTGTTATCTTCGACCGCCGCCCTGATGGCGAGCGCCGAACCCGGAGCGCCCGCGAGCGCCTGCTGGGCGTTTATTACTACGTTCATAAAAACCTGCGTGAACTGCTTGATGTCGATATTTACCAGCGGGTCGGCCTCGGGCGGGATATCCACTTTTTCGCTGATATCCGAGGCTGTGCCGGAAGTTTTTAAAAACGCCATTATGTTCAGCAATGTTTCGCGCAGGCGGCATTTCGTCAGATTGAGCGGCACGGGACGGGCGTAGTTCAGAAGGTTGGCGATTATTTCGTCGACGCGGTTGATCTGGCCCGTCATTTCCGATATGATCTCCCGGTACGGATCGTCCTTCGGAAATTTGGCGGAAATGACCTGGATGGCGTTTCCAATACCGGCGATGGGATTTCTGACTTCGTGCGCGACGGTTACCGCCAGCTGCAGCATGGAGCGGAGTTTTTCGTTCGACTGCTTGAGCGAATCGGTCATCTGGTTGAGCGTATGGCCGAGCTCGCCGATCTCGTCGTAGCCTTTGAGGTCGATCTTATAATCGAGGTTTCCAGCGCCTATCTCGCGCGCCGCGCCGATAAGACGGTTGATCGGAAACGTGATGCGCCTGGTGAGATAATATGAGAACCACATCAGGCAGACGAAGATAACGCATACTATGGCTATCATGTAACTTACTATGATGCGGCTTTCCTTGGACGAATTGACCGTTATGCTGTTGATCAGGGCGTTATTTTTAATGAGCAGTTCTTCAATGTCTTTATGGAGCCCCTCGCGCTTGTTGATGAGCTTGGTCATCGGGATCTCCGCGGTGTCCCACACGTCGAATTCGTCGTCGTAAGCCTGATAGGTCGCGGTTAGAAGCGAATTGAAGTTTTCGCGGGAGCTGTTGAGCCGGGTAAGCGTTTTTTTCAGCTCGCGGTTCGACACTGCGTTTTTTGCCTGCGCCATGAACTGTTTGACGTAATTGTCGAAATCCTTGTACTTTTCGACGAGCTCCTGATCGAACATTATCTCTTTGGCCTTTTCGTTGTTCAGAAGGTCGTTCGACTTTATCTGCAGGCTTTCGACAAGCTTCAGGGTCTCGTTGTAGCTGGTGAGTATGTCGGCGTTTTTGTCAAGGAGCGTTATGTTATAAATGGTTATCAGGCTTAAAAGCGTTATCAGAAAAAACATGGCCAGCACGAGCAGGCCGAGTTTCCAAAGTATTTTATATTTGCTTCCGAAGTTTATTATATTCATAAGAGTTAGAAGTTTCTGGCTTTTTTGATCTTTTCGTAGGCCGCCTGTATCTGCTGGAACCTCTGGGTGGCGAATTTGACGAAATCCTCCGGCAGGCCCTTGGCGATTATGACGTCGGGGTGGTATTCCCGGGCGAGTTTTTTATAGGCATCTTTAATTTTATCGGCGCCGTCGGACGGACTGCAGCCGAGCGCGGCGTAATATTGTTCCATGGATTCGTTCACGCTTCGTCCGCCCGTCGACGAGCTTCTGTCGCGATTATGCGCGCCGTCTTCGCCGCGGTTCTCGTACCGGGCTTTGAACGATTCATATTCGTAATCGCTGATATTGAATATTTTTTTCGCCTTTATTATAAGGCGCTCTTCGTTTTCGTGAAAAACGCCGTCGGAATAGGCGAGGCGAAGGAGAAGGTCGAACATCGTCGTAAGTATGTTGCGTTCGTTCCTGAAGAGCGAATTAAATTGAGTAGCGAGGCCTTCGAATGAATAGCCTGAATTTTTGGCCGCGTTGAATATTTTAATGGCCATGTCGCGCTTTTCGGAAGCGAGCTGCAGATCGTTTTTTATGAAATTATCCACCAGGATTATCTCTTCGCGGCTGACGACGCCGTCGGCCTTTGCCATAAGCGCGAGCAGCGAGAACATGGTGAGGAAAAATACGTCCTGTGCCTGCTCGGTGTTAAAACTATCGCTGGTCCTGCTGTCTTCGTCATAATCGTACTCTGCGCCGGCATCGCGTCCGGTGTCATCCGTAACGGCGCGGTATCCGTCGTAAACGAAATTGGTGCGGCAATTCGGGCAGATCCAGCGGCCTTTTCCGCCCACCATAATGTTGGCTCCGCAGCCGGGACAGATAACAGGAATCCCGTTGGCGCCGTTTTGGCCGGTGCCGGCCTCGCTCACGGCGTTTCCGAACACGGCGCCTATTATGCCGCCGATGGGGCCGCCCACCATGAAGCCCACAAGGCCGCCGAGGAAAGCTCCGCCTCCGCTCATTTAAACCGCCTCCAGCGCCGGCAATACTTCGCCGTTGATATATTCTATGACGGCGTCTCCGGCGCCGATGACCTTCGGCGAGATGTTTTTAAAGTAATCGGGCGAGTAATCGTAGTCGATGTTTTCGGGCTTTATGCCGATGAAGGTGTTTTTAGCCGCGGGTATTTTCCGTTTGAAAATTTCGATGAGAAGGTTGATCGACATCGAGTGCGTGGAAACGGGCGCTTTCGGATCGGCCAGAGAGTCTTCGTAAAAAATGCGCATATCGCCGGGTTTTATGGAAGCGTCGCTGAAGTCGGCGCAGTCGATATAAAAAATTACGCCGGGCGAAAAATCTATTATTTCGTCGACGAAGTTTTCGGGCGTAGTGGCGGCGGCGATCAGAAGGACCTCTTTATCGCCTGAAGGAGTCGAGAATCTCATGGAGTTTTTGTAGTCTTCCACGCCGAGGCGGCCCTCGATGACGCTGCTTACTATGTGCGCGCCTATGGCGTCGTCGCGCCTGTTGAAATTTCCGATTCCCATGAATACTATTTTCGCGGATTTCGCGGAGGCTTCGGTTATACGGCTGAATATTCCGCCGGCCGTTTTATCGTTGGTTTTATCGTTCAAACAGATCATTCCGTTCTTATTGATTTTTGATGATATTATACATAAATTGCGGACAATTTGCAAGTATTTACTTGAAGCTGACGGGTTAATATTTCAGGTCCCCGAGCAGCTGATGCCTTTTTCTTTCATCTTGCGGTATAATTTATCCAGATCGCCCCGCGCGGGGATGCCGACCATATAGACCGACTCGCCTATTATCGAAAACTGCATACTGCGGGCGCCCCATTCGGCCCGGTCTATCGAGGCCGGATAAATTTCCTTCGCCTTTTCGGATAGAAGCGTTATTTTCTGGTTGTCTGAGCCGCGCCAGATAAGCCTGTCGGTTTTAGACTCGATATAAGGCCCTGAGACCAGCACGTCGATGACCTTCAAGATGCCGCGATATTTAGATCTTAAGCGGCTGTATGTATATCCAGAATAAACGAGTATGTCGCCCGGTGTTATCGTCCTTAAAAAAACACAGAGATCGTAAAGCGCCTCTGGCTGGGCGAAAGGCTCGCCGCCGCTGATCGTTATGCCGTCGATCTTTTCGTCCCTGAAACTTTCGAGCGTTTTTATGAACTCGGAGAAGGCGAGCTTATGGCCGGCGCCGGTATCCCAGGTGTCGGGATTTATGCAGCCCTTGCAGCGTATCGGGCAGCCCTGGAACCAGATCCCGAGGCGCGTTCCCGCTCCCAGATTTTTGACCGGATAGTGTATTTTATTTATATAGATTTCTGCGGCGCTCATAT
>MGFH01000159.1 GCA_001791795.1 Candidatus Wallbacteria bacterium GWC2_49_35 | reverse complement strand
CGATAACGTATAAAACGTAATAATAAACAGTGTTCGGGTTCAGATTCGAGTCATCGTAAGCGGTCTGCATTTTAGTCGTTATCGTGCTTATCTTTGAAGACATGAACGAAACGGCGCTCGTCGTGTCGCGATAAAGTTCATAGCGCAAAAAATCGTCGTCGTAAGACTGCGACCACGAAAGCGACATTGAATTCGATGTTATGTTTTCCGCGGCGTTGAGCGTAACGGCTGACGGCGCGAAGTTCTGATCCCAGGTGTCGAAATATATCTCTTTTCTCGATTGCGCAAGATGCTTGAACGCGTCGGAGGAAATGACCTTGAAGTAGAACCGCGTGTGCGGCAGCAGGCTGTAAAGCTCAACATAGTGATCCAGGACCATGTTCTTGTCTTCGATCGAGGTCTTGTCGTAATTCATCGACTGCCCGTATTCGACGCACGAGCTCGCCGGAACGTTGGTTTTCCAGTAGATCCTGCAGCTTTTATCCGTTATTCTATCGACGCTTATGGAGCTTTCGTCGATAATAAGCTCCTGGTCGTGAGGTATCTCGCCGCCGCTGATCTCGACGATCGGACTTCCGACACCCCCGCCGCCGCCAGGTTTACAGCCGCTCGACGCCGCGATGAACATCAGCAGAACTAAATAAAATAAATATTTATAATCGAATTTTATAATATGCTTTTTCACACTGATATTATCGGTAAAAAGATCGGCTCGTTTATATATTATTTAAAAATATGCAAAACATATACAGACAGAGGCTTCCGACCGTACGGACAAAATAAAAAAATCCCGGCCGGGCCCTGAAGCCTCCGCCGGGATCGATCTTATTTATTTTTTAATATAATTCTTTATTTTTGTTTTTTTGCCGTCTGCTACCGGACTACGACTTTAAACCGTAGGTTTCGATATTTTCGTCGGCGAACTTCTGGATGCTTGCCAGGTGCGCGCGGGCTTCGTCGTTGTCGGCGAAGAGGTGTTTGAAGCGGCCCTGCAGTTTAAGATATTCGGTGACGGGCTCGGGCGTGATCTTGCGTACGTTGGTCACTTTGCCGTTCTCCCATTCTACGAGCGGGAATATACCGGAGTTTACGGCTTTTTTAGCGATCTTTATCGTGAGGCGGCTTTCGACCTTCCAGCCGAGCGGGCAGGGAACGAGCACGTGCAGATATTTCGGCCCTCTGATACTGAGCGCTTTTTTAACCTTGTTTTTAAGGTCCATGTCGAAGCCGACGGTGGCGGTGGCGACATAAGGAATTTCGTGCGCTACGGCTATTTTAGCCATGTTTTTCTTGCGCGTGGGATTGCCGTAGGAGGCTTTGCCGAACGGCGAAGTGGAGGTAGCGGTGGCGAACGGGGTCTGCGAGCTTCTCTGAACGCCGGTGTTCATGTAAGCTTCGTTGTCGTAGCAGATGTAAAGCACGTCGTGTCCGCGTTCGAACATTCCTGAAAGCGACTGCAGGCCGATATCGGCGGTGCCGCCGTCGCCGCCCTGGGCGATGACGCGTATTTCCTGGTCGCGGCCCATGGCTTTAAGCGCGGCTTCGATGCCGGAACCTACGGCCGAGCTGTTTTCGAACAGCGAGTGGACCCACGGTACTTCCCACGCCGACTGCGGATATCTGGTCGTGAAAACTTCGAGGCAGCCTGTGCAGTTGGCGATCATTGTGTTCGGGCCGGCCGCGTCTACGACCATTCTGGCGCCCATCGAAAGGCCGCATCCCGCGCACGCGGTATGGCCGGGGGCTAATAAGTGTTTCTTTTTATCCATGTGTATCATTTCCTCCATTAAAAAATTCGATTTAAATTATAGCGGAACAAACGGTTATATCGTCTTTAAATACTCGTCGCCGGCCTGCATGTATTTGTGGTCGAGTTCGACGAACTGGGAGTCCTGAACCTTCACGTTAGCGAAGTTGCCGACGATATCGGTTATCGTTTTGATGGTGATGTCGCGTCCGCCGAGGCCCACGATGTAGCTGTTCACTTTGGGAACGCTCGTGTTGCCGTAGAAAGCGGACCTGATCTCGGTGGCGAGGATGCCGCCGGAGCCTACCGACGAAGCGCGGTCGATAACGATAACGTTTTTGATGTTTTTAAGGCAGTCTACTATGGCCTGTTTCGGGAAAGGCCTGAAGGTGCGGACCTTCATTAAACCGACTTTTATTCCGTTAGCTCTCATCAAATCGATGGATTCTTTAATGGTGCCGACGACCGAGCCCAAGGCTACGATAACCGTTTCGGCGTCTTCCATTTTATATGTGTCGATGAAAATGCCGAACTTGCGTCCGAATTTTTGCTCGAATTCTTTTGTGACTTTTTCGATAACCCCGAATGCGTTCTTCATGGCCTCTTCGAGGTTGTAGCGGACTTCCATATAGCCGTCTTCGCCGACCATCGAACCGAATGTGATGGGGTGTTTGACGTCGAGGTAATGGCGGGGTTTGTAAGACGGAAGGAAATCGTCGACTTCCTGCTGAGTAGGCATATCGACGGGCTCGAACGAATGGGTGAGCAGGAATCCGTCCATATTGACCATGACGGGAAGGCGTACCGAATCGTCTTCGGATATTTTATAAGCCTGATAGTGCAGGTCGGCCGCTTCCTGGTTGTTTTCGGCGTAAAGCTGGATGAAGCCGCTGTCGCGCAAGGCCATGGCGTCGGAGTGATCGGTCCAGATGTTGATCGGGGCCGATATCGCGCGGTTGGCGCATGTGAGAACCAGAGGAAGCCTCATGCCGGCCATGTTGAAAAGCACTTCGGACATTAAAAGCAGGCCCTGGGAGGTCGTTGCGGTATAGGCGCGCGCGCCCGTGACTACCGCGCCGAGGCAGACCGAAGCCGCCGAAAATTCTGATTCGACGTTTACGAACTGGCCTTTGAATTCGGCGTTGGCGTACATCTGCGAAAGGTCTTCGACGATGTGCGTCTGCGGCGTGATAGGATAAGCGGATATTACGTTAGGTTTGCACAAAACAACGGCTTCCGCGACAGCCATTGAACCTTCTATATATTTTTTCATCTTAAAAATGCCTCCTAATAGCAATTATCTTTCCGTGAGAAAGTCAGAAACGGCCGTGCCGCGTTATTTTTCTTCGGGGACCATGTCGATGTCTTTAACCGGGCATTCTTCGGCGCAGATGCCGCAGCCCTTGCAATAATCGAGATCGACGTCGAATTTCTTCTTGTCTTCCTGGTAAATAACGCCCTCAGGGCATATTCTTTCACACGTGGTGCAGCCCGTGCATTTATCGTGTTTGTAAACCGGCTTTGTATTGCGCCAGTTACCCGTTTTATTATTTCTCGACGAACCCGGTTTAAGAATTGCTCCGTGATTTAGACTCATTTTTGCCTCCTTTAATTAATTCATAAGCTTCTTTAGCCGCCGCTACGTTCTTTTTGGCTACGTCGCCTTTAAATCTGGCGTTGATGGCTTTTTCGATGCCCTCGAAGGGTATCTGGCCGGAAGCGGCCGCGAACGCGCCCATTAATATCGTGTTAGCGATGGGGCGTCCGATAACGCGGGTAGCGATCTCCCACGCGTCGAAGGTTATGACTTTGCATTTGGTGTCAAGGTTCAATTCTTCGGGGGTCTTTTTCGTATTGACGATGACCACGCCGTCCGGTTTCAAACCCTGGAGCACCGGAACCGTCGCCAGCAGCGTCGGGTCCTGCACTATAACGTAATCGGGAGTATAGATCTGCGAGTGGACGCGGATCTCTTTTTCCGCGATCCTTAAAAACGCTTTAACCGGAGCGCCCATACGTTCGGAACCGAACGCCGGAAACGCCTGAACGAATTTGCCGGCGTTGAACGCCGCGAACCCTAACAGTTCGGCTGCCGTAACGGAACCCTGTCCGCCGCGGCCGTGAATCCTGATTTCGATCATTAAAACAACACCTCTTTATTTTTAGTTGGACTTTTTGATACTGGATTCTGCATCTTAAAAGATAATTCTGGATTGATTCGCATTTTCAAATAACGCGACAGGTCTTAAAATACTCTATATTATATCACAACCAAACGGCTTTGTAAAGAAAATAATAAATCGGGCGCAGCCGCATCCCGGTCACGCCCGTTCATATTCATATCCGAGTTTTTCTATAATTCCAATTATTTTCGAGCGCGTCCCCGAATTAACGCCCTTCCAGTCAATAAAAAACATCCGCGCGGGCGGGCTCGCCTTCCCGGCCATCTGCGTGATAAGCGCCTCGTCGAGCTTGTCGCAGTGATATTTAGGGCAGAGGTGGCCTATGGCGTAACCGGAATCGAAGATGAGCTTATTGAACGCGGTGCAGTAGTGCGGGCCCCCGACGGCCGCGGCGGACTGATAACTGCCGGCGTTTCGATCTTTGACGAGCTCCAGTATAACTGAAGCTACGGCAAGGCCCGCGGCGCCGTCGCGCCACTGGTTCGCCGCCGAGCCGATCTCTATGAACATCGCGGGTTTTTCGAGATAAGGACCGTGGTGGGTAGCCTCCATCGTGACGGTATAGCCGGCGGGTTTACGGGCATCGAGCCCCATAAGGGCGTTTTTAATTAAAAACGCGGGCGCCGGGCAAAGCATGCCGCCGAGTCCTCCGAAATCGGCCGCGCCGAAATTGCCCGGAGCGTGCGCCGAAAGAGTCGGCACGGCGGCGGCCGCTTCGTGGCGCGTGGCGAATATGAATACTTCGGCGCCGATCGACCTGTCGAGATTTTCAGCAAAAACGGTATCCCGCGCGATAGTATAAAGCGCGGCAGCACCGCCTTTATGAAAAAATACCGGCTCGCCGTCGAAACTCCCGCCGCGCGGTTCGAACTCGCCGGACGCGATAAGTTTTTCTTTTATGTTGAGGCTGGCTGGATCCGCAAGGCTGGTTATAATGGCGTATTTCAGACTTTCCGGCAACGCGCCCCTCCTTTACGATCGGCTTTGGCCGGACAATTTTTCCGGCCGATTGAATTTTATCACCGCAGCCGTGAAAAAGTCAACATTATATTTTTTTCTTGAAATAATTAGAATATTGTAATATAATCCATCTCAAAATAATTTTAATATTTCAAAAAAATTAATGTTTTTTTCTGCTTATTTTTATCCAGGATTACTCTTACAAAAATGCCGGATGCGGCGAAAATTTTAATAAAACGGTGATCTTTTATGAACGACAAACAGGAGCTGAATCCCTTTTTAACCGCCCTGCTGGTTCTAATCTTCGTATTAGTGCTGGTTTTCACTTACATTCTCATGTTCGGACGGCACAGCTACCATCACGAGAATAAACCCTTCGAAGGCTTCACCTATATCAAAAAAACCGAAAAAGACGGCAAGGTCGAGCAATCGGTGTTCACCACCGCTTCGGCGCCCCCGTCCGTGACGCCCGGACCCGCGACCCACTCTACCGTTGAGGTCCCTAAGGACGGCTACTTATATAACCATTTCGAAACAATAGCGGTGGTCCTTCCCAAAAATAAATTCTCGCACATAGCGGCGGTGCGCAACTCGCATTTCACCTGGGACGATTCTCCCTACTACAAGGCGCATACCGCGAGTCTGGGCCCTATGGCTCGCTCCGGTTTCGACACGTTCGTCGAAGAAAAACTGATGACCAAACTCGACGATATCGATTTCAACCATGAAATGCTTTCCCTCATGCGCCAGGCACAGAACAATACTTCCATTAAGAACGCCGCGGATATGATAAAGAACGGCCGGTACGACGAGGCGCTAACGCTGCTGCGCACGACCGTACAGACTACCGACAATATTTGCGTAAGATCTCTCGCGCTCAGTCACATCGTCAACGTTTACAGGCTCACCGGCGACAACGTCCAGGAAAAGCGCGCGTGGGGTTCCCTCGCGGTGGTGAACACGCAGTATTACCTGAAGATGTTCCCGGACAAGGCGAACGCGCTTAAAAGCGTATCAGCCATAGCCAAAGGCGCGATCGGGCGGTTCGAAACGGATAAGCCCAACCTCAATTTCAAACTGCCCAACAAAGATTTTTAAGCCAAAGGATTGATAAATTATGAATGAAATTTTATTCAAGTTAAGACGCGTAAAATATGAGCGCCGCGGCGAGCTCCGGCAGGGCGGCAATAAAGGCATGGCAATTCCGCTCGCGCTCACTGCCGTTTTTATTATGAGCGTCATGGCGTACTTTTTCATCAGCTATCAGAGCAACCAGGACGCTAAAACGTTCCATATCGTCAACATAGAAAAATCAAAACTCGTTTCCGAAGGCGCCATCAGCGCGGCGATTTTTCATATCGGTCAGCAGATGAACGATTTCAACAACGTCAATCCTTTCCAGTTCATCAAAGACATCATAAAGATATTCACCAACGCCGACGCCTCATGGTTCGCCCGACTCAGGATCCCGACCCTTATCGCGAGCGCCGGAACCTCAGCCGGCTCATACATTCCGGGCGCCGACCTTTCGCTCACGGTTTCGCCTGATATGCTTCTTCCGAAAGACTGGTACCGCCAGACCCTCGATATATCTAAACTCCCCGGCGTCGAATCGCTCGTAAAAAGCATGGGCGGCGACGCGAAAAAAACGAAGGTAAGCTGCGTGATAGAGCTGCGCGAAATGAAACCCATCGTTTCCGACAAAGGATGCGTTCTGTGGAAGGGCGCGAAATTCGACGAATCCCTTCACAATTACGTGAATAAGCTGGGGGATCAGCTTTTCGACTTCCTCGGCCTGAACAAGCTCGTGATCGACATTCCCGTCGGCAGCATGATAGGCCAGCTCGTGGCCAGCTCCGTCCCTCCTCCGGTCGACATTCTCATATCCTTCGTCACCGATTCGCTCAAAGACTCGCTCAAAGTTCTCGACATACACATCGACATAAGCGCCATGCTTAAAGCGGCGCTTCGTTCGGTCACCGACCAGATCCACGTGCCGGACATCAAGCCCATCACCGGAAATATCGTCATCGAAAAAATGGCTACTCTCTTTTTCAGGTGCCGCGTCGATTTCGTCCCGGCCGGAAGCAATATAACTTTCAGCACCGACCTCGAAGCGTCGCGCGACATCAAAATAGTCGACATGGCCGCCGCCAACCCGCTTTACAGCTTTTACTGGCTTAATACCGACAAAACGAAATATTCGTCGGACGACTGGGGCTTCAACCACAGCGGAATATTCAAACTTAATAATATTAGCCTCGACTACGGATATACTGGGCAGTTCAACTTTCCGGACGACATAGTCAACTTTTTCAAAGGCACTTTCACTTCGCAGATAGTGCGCTTCCCCGGCCTGTGCTACATCGGCGGCCCCGAGCAGCAGCAGATGCCCACCGGATTGAACGACATACTGCTGATCTACCCGAAATATCTTCCGATATTCAAACTGATATTCGGGCCGGTCGGTACCGTGCGCACTTACATGCCGACCACTTTCATACCCGATTTCCCGGTCGACGTTTCGGTCATGCCCTCGTTCCTCCCGTCCCCTTCGATCGGGTTTTACGCGATAGGCCATCTTGTCGTAAGCGCCATAGACGGCATGCTCAAAAAACCTAAAATTCGCCTTTTCGGCGACTGGTGCCTCTTTCCGACCATGAAACTGCGCATCGACGGAAACGTCACCAAGCTCATCCGCAGCATGAAAGGCGTAATATTTACGGTGCCCGTGCCGTTTCCGCCATGCACGCTCAAATTCGGCGGCTATTATTACAACACCGAGTCCTACGGATATTCTTACGCGTTCTACCAGAAGCCGGCCGAGGCCAAGGTCGATGGAATGATCGAAAACATTTACGAAGCCGACCAGTACAAGAAAAAAGCGAGCCTTGTCTATAAGACGGGCGAGGCGTTCAACAACGACTCGGCCATCCGCGACGCGAACCGCGTCATAAAGATCAACGGCGTCATCTACGTCGACGGCGATCTGAGCATTAACGCGAGCAGTTTCTACGGCGCCGGACAACTGGTCGTCAACGGCAACCTCACTATCAAAGGCGAGCTGCTGCACCTTCCGATGTCAAAAGACAGCTTCGACGGCAGCAAAATAGTCCACGGCACGGGCGGGCGGATGGTTCCCTTCGTCATAGTCTGCTTTAAAAAAGTGACGATATCTCCCTCGTCGAAGGCGCGCATAATGGCGCCCGTATACGCTAAAGAAGGCATCGAGACCAGCGGCGCCGCCTCGCATATAATCGGCAATCTCGTCTGCGACAAGTTCGACCCGAAAAAGATCAACGCCGACCTTACCATCTGGTACACGCCCGAAGTTACGACGTGCTCGTTTTTGAGCCTGATACCGCACGTCGGCAGGTTCGCTCCCGACCGTTACCGCGCGGTGCTCGCCGAGCAGTTCAGCACTTTCAAAATCAACAGGGTGGGGCAATAATTCATAGTGTACAGTGAATAGTGCAAGTGAAATTGCACTGCAGGAGCGGTTAATAAAAACAGGGGGATAAAATGAAAATAAACAAATCGCAAAAATACAAAGTAATGAAATTCAAAAGGGGATTTTCAGTTCTGGAAGTGATGATAGCTCTGGTGATACTCGCCATAACTATAATTCCTTCGGTCAATTTATTCGGCACGACCGTAAAATACACTATCAACATACATGACATCCAGGTCGGCATGCGTCTGGCGCAGGACGCCGTGGAGAATTATTCGGCGAGTTCCTTCGCCGAGCTGCGTTCGGTGCTCGGCGGAAATCCCGATTTCAGCCTTCTGCCCGAATCCGGCCAGACGGCCGTCGTCACGACCCAGTTCGAACAGGGGCACCGCAATATCAACCATGAATTCGACAAGTTCAAAAGAAAAGCCACGCTTTCAAAGCTGGAAGGCAGCGACGATATGCTCCTGATAGAGGTCAGCGTATGGTGGTATGACGGCGATTTTTCGAAATCCAAACGTGATCAGCGCTTCGTGACCCTTTCTTCGGTCATCCACCGCGACTTCGTTCTGTGAGAGCGGGCGGCAAAATAATTAACGACCCGTTAAAACCGGACAAAATGAAATTGAAACAAAAAAAGTAATTATTTTATAAATAAGGAGCCGGAAAATGAATACCAACAGCGCTTTCGGACACCGGGCTAAAAAAGCCTTCACTCTCATCGAAACTCTTCTCGCGGTGACCATTTTAATGATGGTTTTCAACATTTTCTACGTTTACATGCAGTCGCAGAACCGACAGATCCTCACGATAGTTCAGAAAAACGAGGTGGAGGAGCTGACTAATTTCGCCATGCAGTATCTAGCCAACGACATTAAATCAGCCAGGCGCGCGTCGGTAGTCATCACCCCCGCTTCGCTCACCCTCGACCGGTTCATCGAGGAGGAAAAAGACACGAAACAATCCGCCCAGCTAGCGCTCATGCGCGTCGAATATCTCTTCGACGCCTCGAAACGGCAGCTGGTAAGGAACGCCAGCAAATACGACCCGGCCTCCTACAACGAATCGGCAGGCACTTTCAGCACTCCGCCAAAGCTCGCCGAGACTAAAACTTTCGATAAAATAACCGCTTTCGACCTGACGAAGATCGAAATGCCGAATATTGTCGGCGTGGACGATATGAGCAAACACATGCTGGGCGTGGATGTAAAACTCAGCGCAGAAGCGGCTAACGTACTGACTCATGTTTCGCAGAAATCCTTCAAGGAAGACAAGATTTATATCCGCGACGAGATCGCCTTCAAAAATCAGCCTTTCTGGAACCAGAATCCTAAATACTCGAAGGTCGGACCGTTCTCGCTGAAATTCACCGACCCGCTGACCATCAACCTTTCGCAGATCGAATTTCTCAACTGGATCAACTCTCTTAAAAAGGCGAGCAACGTCAGGCTCGCTTTTGAAAATATCAATAACAGCCTGATGACGAGCCTTGCCAACGAAGCGCTTTCCAGGGTGACCCCTCTTTATTCCAACTTCATGTCAAAGCTCGAAAACGAAGTGAAAAAACAGGCGAAGGACATCTTCGCCGACAAGATCGCCCAGGATTACGCGAACTCCAAAGAAAAGGTCGCCGCGGCGCTGCTTTTAAAAGATTACGTATTGAGCAGATCTGCCGCCGACTGCCGCGCGCTGAAGAACCGAATCATGACCGGCGCGCTCGAAGAGGCCGAAGTAAAATCTTTCGTAAAAAACAACACTGAAAAATTAAAAAAATACCGCATAATCTCAGACGAAGACGTCCGCGCGATCGACGATGCGACATCCAGCGTCGAGATCGTTTCAAGGGTTTCACGCCTGATATACGCGGCTGGTCCGGAAACGCCCAAACTGGTGTTCAAATTTGTGGAAACTCTCGCCATGGCCTTCGCCAACGACATTAAAAAGCAGATCTGCGCCGCGATCAATATCAACGCCTACGTGCAGAAAAAGATCGGCGAACTCGTTGACCCCGCCATAGACGAACTGCTGAATGTCCTCGGCGTAAAGGCGATGGTGGACGAGATCGGAAAAAGCGAGCTCGGCAGCGTCGCCCAGGCCGCAGTTCAATCGGCCGTCGATTCGTTCAAAAGCTGGCTCAAAGGCCAGATAACGCAAAAACTTTCCGAGTTCACGACGCAACTTCTTGACACGGTCACAAAGAGCCTTACGGACGGAGCGTCCGGCGGCCAGAGCCAGGACGACATCGTGAAGCAGCAGCGCGACCGGGCGCTCTCCGACGACATCGGCGGCGCGGTCAACGATATGTTCAGCGCCGTGCTGATCACGGTCTCCAAGAACCTGCTTCTCGGCAACAAATACGACGAGGCCTCGAAATCGTTCGTGACCTCCGGCGCCAAAGATTATCTCAACAGCGCGTTCAAGGATTTCGACTACCAGATATCGTCGGTGCTTAACGCCAACGAGCAGGACGCGCTCAAAAACGACGAGCAGATAAGGCGGGTTCAGCAGATAATGAATAATAAATAATAATCCGAATTAAGAGTGGAAAGTGGAGAACGGAGAGTGGAGAGTTAAGGAATTTTGATATATTTGAATAGAATATTAGAGTTTAATCGATTTGTTTTAAATGTCAAAAAGTCCTTTAGTTCTCAACTCTCCACTCTAAACTCTCAACTATAAAAAAAACGCCCTTTCGCGATGAGCGGGGGCGTTTATCTTTTTGAAAAGTGGCATCCGCAATAAGTCTGGCGGTATATCGAATATTTTTTGCAATAATCGACGCTGTTTTTATAGCCGTCGTTCTTCTTGAAATCGAACTCGATAAGTTTGACCAGCCCGCCGTGCTTTTCAGAAAGCGCCGCGCCCAGTGAATTTATTAATTTAACGTTTTTGTGAGGGCTTGTAGAAAGCGTCGTGGCGACATATTTATAGCCTCCGGCGGAAGCGAACTCGAAAGCGGCCGCCAGCCGCATTTCGATGCATTTAGCGCAGCGCGCCGCGCCTTCAGGCTCGTTCTCGAGACCCGATACGAATTCCAGAAATTTCGAATATTCGTCATTTCGAATAAACAGCTCGAACCCGAAAATGCCGGCGATTTTTTTCACTTCGGCGAGCCTTTTGTCGTGTTCGGCGGCATCGTAGATATTCGGGTTGTAGAAAAAAGCGTCGAAAGCTAAGCCTGCGGCCGCGAATTCCGGAACGGGCGACAGCGCGCACGGAGCACAACAAGCGTGCAGCAGGATTTTTGAATCGAATTCACTTTTAACGCTGAATTTGTTTATCATGGCTTTAATTCGCGCTCCGGCGCGCCTTTACTGAAGCGCCGACTCGTTTATGCAGACCTGCTTCAGATTATACATGAGCCCTTTTTCGAAAAGCGAATAATAGAAGGAATCGTCAGACAGGCCGCAGACCTCGTCTATCCATAAAATATCGCCCGTCTCGCATTTTGTTATCTTGTAGCGGATGCGCGCCTCGAACTTATCCGTGCGGGCGAGATCGCGACGGTCGCTGACGGGCGTTTTGATGTTTATCTGGTAATGTTTGGCGACGCTCATGCTGTAAAATGAAATATCTATAACGGCGTATATTCCGTTTTCGGAATACAATCTTTTCAATATTTCGGGCGTGAAAATGACGACCTCGTCGCTCGCGCCGGCAAACCCGAGACTTTTATAGACGCTTTCCACCTCGGACGAGCCGCAGGCGCGAACATTATAAGTTTTATAGTTTCCGCTTATTTCGGTTTCGAGCGAGTCGGCGGTTTTATTGATAGTATCGGCGCTGAATTTAAGAGACGGCTCGAAGAAAACCGGCTTTTTGATCATCACTTTAACTTCGCCGCTGCCGTCGGGAGATTTATTTCCGGCGAGCACCGTATTGACCGAAAGATTGACGAACTTGACCGCGGAATCGGAAATGGGATTGTAATTCGCCACGTCGCAGTCGACCCTTTCAGTCTCGAAAAATGTTTGATAATTATAATCGGACGAGCTGCAGGCAAGAGCTGGAGCCGGTAACAGGCACGCGGCTAAAATTAAGGCGGACGCGATAAAGCAAGAGTAAAATTTTCGGGCGTTATTAAAAATAAGATTGACCGGGTCCATAAAAATACCTTTCAGCTTAATTATTGAAGCGGTTTTATTCGCTTCCGGCCGGGCGGCCGTAAACTTCCGCAAGCACTTCGCTGATCGCCTCCGCTTTTTCTTTCGGCACGCCGTTTTTCACCATTAAAGTTATGACGGTGAACCAGGTAAGGTCTTTGCCTTTAGCGATAAAAGGCCTCGAAGCCATATCGCTTTCATTCGGCGTCAGCGCGAACCGGCGTTTGAGGGCCTGGCCGGCCTTGGCCGAGGCGCCCGCTTCGTAAGTCTTTAAAGAATCGAGCAGCGGGGAATAATCGGGGCCTTGTTTAAGAAGACTTTCAAGTTCGGAATTAACTTTTTCTTTTGCTTCGAGGCTCTGCGTGTCTTCGCCCGAAGTTTTATTCCGGTCTTTATAATTGTCAAGATTAAAATTGACGACGGCTATGGCTTTATTTTTTTTCGCGGCGATCTTTACCGCGTCTTTTATGTCCGCGTTGATCTCTTCGAACTTCGCGGCCGTCTCTTCGGCGGTGAGATAAAATGAACTTAAAAGAGACATCTGTATCTTTTGATACTTATCGAGGGCGTCGGACAGTTTTTTATTTTTGTTTTTAATTTCCAGATCATATTTCACTTCGACGCCTTTTAACGCAGCAGTGCGCTCCACCAGATACTTTTTAACCTCAGCTTCACTGGTGGCGTTCTGGATGAGCGGGTCGAATTTCTCGTTCACCGGGGCGCATTCCGTAATTTTTTTTATTTCATGCGCTTTAATTTCTTCTTTCACCGAATCTATTTCGTTTTTGACGCGCTGGATCTCGGCCGCCCTGGCCGCTTCACTCTTTTTATATTCGTCGCGGCGTTCTGTCGTAAGTTTCATAAAATCGTCCGGCGTCACGCCCTTCGGAGCCGGCTTAATGAAAAGATTAAGGACCGGATCAAAATAGATCATGGCCGGATGCAGCGCGTACACGGTCGCGATGTCGACCGTCGCCACAGCCGCTTCTTCAGGATCGCCAGCCGTTGAGTCTTTTTCGGAATCGACGGCGAGGCACGGCCCGCCGGGAACTGCCAAAAATATCAGGCATAAACAGCAAAACATCGTTACCATGATAAACCGGGCAATAATTGTTTTCATCTGAGCGAGCCTCCATAACATAATTTAATAATCGGCGCAAAGCGGCGCATAAAAAAAGCGCCATTAACAGTTAACTTCTAGCAGGATCATTATATCAAATTAGCCAGTCAAAAACAATATGTTTTTAATGAGTTTTTATATGGGTGCGCCAGGCTAAATTTCTTGCAAAATAATATAATATCTGATATAATGCCAAAATAGGATTAAAATCAACAAAAAAAGCGCGTTTTAAAACAAAAAGCGCAAATTAAAATTATCGCCTGGCGATCCGGGCCTGCTTTTTTCTTTATTTTAACTGGAGGTCGTTTAATAATGAAAATCAACTATCTTTTCCGTTCGGCTTTTTTATCGGTTTCAATCTCCCTTATAGCACTTTTTATGATCTTACTATCCGCACCGCAGAGACTAGGCGCGGCCGAAAGCGACGACGGCGGCTCTTACCTTGCCACGGTCGATATCGCGGTGATTTTCGCACTGCATCCCGATATGCAGTACTACGACCAGAATGTCGGACTTTTTATAAAACCTTCCAGGCAGGCGGCAGGCTATCAGGATTTTTTAACGGTCATTAAAAACAGAAGCAAAGATTTCACGCAGGGGGCTGAAGCGAACGCGCCCGAAATAAAGCGGTTGAAATTCGAGATAGAGACCCTGAAAAAAGAGATAGAGAGACTCGACTCGCTTAAGGCCTCGGAAATCGAAGCGACCAATCAGAAATTTGCGGCCGCCGGCGAAGGCGAACAAAATAACGGCTCAGGCGCGAAAAACGAAGAAATGAATAAAATAGAAAATAAATTTAAAGCCGAGCTGGATAACAAAAACAAAAAACTTTCGGAGCTGCTCGACGCTTTCGAAAAGATCCAGCGCTCTCTTTTAAAGATCTATTACCTGACACCCGAAGAAACGGCGAAAAAGTTCGAGGAGATCAACTCCGAGATCAGACAGGCTATTCTGAAAGAGGCTAAAGAAAACGGCGTCAAATCAATAATAAATCTTAATCTTCTGATGCCGAAATCAGAAAAAGCCGCTCAGCCGCTGTATAAAAACATCGAAGACAAGGCCGCGTTCAATTCGACGCTCGAAGGGATCGCTGCGAGCGGACCCGACTATACCAAAATCCTCGGCGCTTTAAGGACTTTTGAAGGCGCCGTGACCAAAGACCTCGTCTCCACCAGAAACCCGGAATTCAGCGAAAGCGAATACCTTAATATGCTTCGCAAGATGCAGAAGGACCAGGAAATGGAAATGGCCTCGAACAGTTTTTTCACCAAAGATTATATCATGCGCCTTGCGCCCGTGAAAAAAATAACTGCGAGCCCTATAGTATACGGCGGAACCGACCTCACGCGCGGCGCGCTGATCAAAATCTTGACCGCTAAAGGAGTTACAAAGGAAAAAGCGGGCGCCCTTTGCGACGCCGTACTTAATAATTAATTTTTTTTGACCAAAAGGTTGATAATTTCCTCACGGTTTTATATAATTGAAGTAGGTGGTTTATTATTATTATCACCGATATTGTTTTTATCGGTTAAAACGAAGGGATGGTGCGTATTATGTTACGAAAATTCTCATTATTAACACTATTATTGCCCGTTTTTATTTTATCATTCATTTTCAGCTCCCCGATCGAAGTGAACGCGGCAGACACGGTTTATGCCCGTAACGGCGAGGTCTACGTCATGATAGGCGAAGGCGCCCGCCTCGGCGTTTACGCGAGCCAGAAGCTCGACGGAAACGGAAACCGTATCACCGTGAGGCCCGACGGCGTCAAGCTTTTCGGCGACCCGACCAAAATGAGTAACTACCAGGCGCTCGCGGTCGACCAGTTCCGAAATATTTATGTTCTCGCGGCCAAAATGGACCCGGGTCTCATAAATCTCCCCGCGGGCCAGCATTTCTGGGTCGACCCTCCTAAAGAAGAAGGCATATGCGGCGTCGGCAACGACGGCGCGAACGATTATCACGACATATTGAACCACTGCGACAGCATACCCGGCCAGCCGCACGGCGGCAATGGCAAATCGGATAGAGCCCCCGAAAAATACAGCGGCCATGCGGGCTGGTCATACCTCACGACGCCGGGCGGAAGCGCTCATAACACCGGCAACAAAATAGCGCCCGTCGATCCGCCCGCGGCTCAGAAAGCCGTTTACGACGCCAAATACGCCAAGGGAGCCGGCCGCAGTTTAAAGAGAATTCCGCTCAACTACTGGTATTGCGGCTTTCTGAACTGGACCGCCGGCAGCGGCGCGTCAATCTCCTGCAGCGCCAGCACGGTCACCTGGCAGGTCAAATACAATGTTAAAATACAGCGCGTCAATCTCTGGATAAGCCACTTCGTCGACGCGGCGTTCGTTCCGGCCGGCGCCCTTCCGGGGCTTCCCACCGATCCGGCGATCACGCCTAACGTGGTCAACGACATGTTCGAAGCGGTTTTCGACACGGTCAACATGCAATACACATATGCCCGCGCTACCATGTGCGGCGAATCATTCCACCCGGGCGGCTCCAACCCCGTCGCCGGCAACATCAACACCGATTATAAGATCGGTTTCACTACAACAGGCGCGGGCAGGCGCTACGTTTACTCGTCGCTTCCTACCCCTAAAATAAAGAAAGGCACCATCAGGCTCACTGCCGGCAACACCTTCGGCATTCCTCAGATGGACAGCGCCGATTTCACCGCCCTCAACGGCACTCAGGTTCTCAACTCTAACACGCTGAGCATGGGCGCGGCAACCAAAGACCCGACGGTCGATTACGTATACACCTGTCCCCAGAGCGACCCCAGCGGCTGGGATATCATCGGCTTCGCGGTCGCCGATCAGTGGGACGGAACGGGCGGCGTGCGCTATATGCTTCTTCAGGCCCCCGGGGCTCCCGCCAGAAAATTCGATGAAAACAAAGCTAAAAAGTTAAGATGGAATAAAATGGAAGGCGGCGGTTACGTTCCGTCCACGGCGGCCGGCGTTAAATCGGGCCTTATCGACCTTAATAAAGACGTCAAAGTCGTAGCCGGCGATGGCAGCGGCAGCGTTTACTACCTTACCTCGCCGCGCGCCGTATTCGACGTGGCCGCCGGCGGCGACACTCTGTGGAGCGACAATTCGTCCGTTTCCAACCTGATACCTCTCGCTACGCCCGGAAAGCCTGACGGCCCGCGCGCCACCACCAACGGAAACGTATGGCAGTGGAAGCGCAAATTCACGGCACGCGCCGCCACAGAACTTTTCCAGATAGATTATTACACCAAGACCGAAACCAAACTCAACGACTTCACGGTCGGTCAGGAAGAAGCCCTGATGCTGGAAACCTTCGCCGACGCGAACGGCCAGAACCTCATGTACCGCCAGGCGGTCCCCGACGTTATCCCGCCTAAGGTAGCCGACATAAAACTCGCGCTCGCGACGATCAATCTCGCCGGCCCCCCGGTCGGCAACAACGAAAAAATGTGCGTCGATATTGTTTCATCCAACGTGTCTACGGTCAACCTGGGCAACATGAAGAGCAAAGATATCACATCCACCAACCGCGATGCCGGCCCGCTCGCCGAAGCTAAAATGGAAGGCGACTCAATAGCCGAAGACACGCAGTACCGCTGCTACATGGAAAACGCGCCGCCGGTATTCTCACAGGATCTTATCAAGAAAAACACCATATCCGGTCTCGTGCTTAAAGACGAGAACGGCAACGGCACTATAGGCGGTTTCGACTACGCGCTTCGTCCCGCCACGGCTTGCTATTACTGGCGCGTCGAAATGGTCGAACCGATGAAAAAGACGATAACCCCCGACACCGGTTTCGCTTCTACGCGCACCACGCCGGCCACTAACGTCACGCTGACGAAAGTTACCGTGGCGCCCGCGTCATGGGGCGCGCTCGCCGGCAAGGGCGCCCGCTCGACCAACGTCAACCTCGCCGACGGCTCCTGGTACAGCTCTCGCGGCTCTAACGCCGACAAACTTCCCAACCAGGAAAACGCGGCGGCGGCCGAAGCCCCGCCCGATTTCGCGTTCACCCCTAAAGAACCCGGCGTTTACAAGGTCAGCATGGTAGCTTCCGCCAAAAAATGGAATTACGGCGTTCTCGGCTATCCTTCCTACATAACCGACCGCGAAACAATAGCCGGCTGCAAAGACGGCACGACGCATTATCTGTTCTTCGATAACGGCGAAGGCGGCGGAATTGCCAAAAACGGCGTTAAAGACGGCGGCGAAGATTACATCGCCGAAAGATATATCGTAGTGACGGCGAAACAGCCCGTTCCCGATAAATACATCACCGGCATCCAGTTCGAAAACCCGACCACTACCATAAACGAAAACCACATCGGCACATGGACCGTTAAAGCCAATTTAAGATATGTAAAATCATTCAACCACGAAGTCGGCACCCCGAGCGCCAAAATATTGATGGAAACATATAACGGCATAGGCGCGTGGGATTATCCTGACACGGCAGTCGCCGACTGGGGCCTGCCTCCGTTCGACGGCATTGGCGAAAATTACGTCACCGGCGCCCCCGCAGGTCCTTCCAACGGCGTGAAGACCGGGGCGACATCTGTCATGAACACCAAACTCCGCAACTTCGGCGAAAAGGCCCCCGGTTCGAATCCATTCAGCGCTACTACCCCCGAATTGCCGGGCGTTCCTCCTAATATCATATTCGGCACGCCGCCTTCATTCCCCTCATGGGTAGTCGGCGCGGGCACTTCCGCCAATCCTGCAATGCAGCTGAGCAAAGCCGACCGCGGATGCGTCGAATACGAATGGCGGCTCGCGGCCGAAGAGATCAAAGATGACGGCTCGAAGGTTTATCACACCACGAAGCTCGATGCCGCGTCGGCTACCAAGCCCATTCCAGACTTTCTGCTCGCCAAAGGCAGGCTCTCCGACGAAAGACCGTCCGGCCAGGCGGGCGTCTTATGGAGCAATTACGCCAACAACGACAGGCGCTTCGACGTGCGCGTCACGCTGCGCTACGCTTTCGACGTTCCTCTCGATCCGGGCAAATACTATCTTTACATCAAATTCAAATATCCAAAACTCAAATGGGAAGGCCGCTCACCCAAAAAAGACAAGGACGGCGCTCTCGTTAAAGACGCTCAGAACAACCAGATATACGCATACCACGACCTGGTCAGCGATGGCGTTGGCGAATCGTACTACACCGTAGATAACTGGTCTGTCGTAGACAGCACTCCCTCGCCCGCAGGCCTTGCAATAACGGTAAAAGATCTCCAGGCGCCCCAGGCGTTCTTCTCGAGCGATACATTTCCAGCAGCCGACACTCCGAAAGAAGATACCAAACTTCCCAACGCGACCGTTCCCCTCTGCGGCGTCGAATACAAGGGAGGCACCACGGGCGATGCTTTCAAGGGCACGATCAAGTTCAACGTCTGCGACAACAACCCGAACAAGCCTTTCAGCGCAGCCGCGTTAAGGGCGATGGTCGGCGCGCGCAAAAAAGCTCTCGCATGGGCTGATTTCAACACGATCACCAAAACCGAAGAGAAATATCACGAATTCAACATAGGCCGCCTTAAAATGGCCCTCGAAAAAACCATCCATCCGCCAGTCGGGCTCAAGGCCCCCGGCGTCGTACAGGACGTAACCACCGAGGTCACCATCATCGACACGGCGACGATAGTCACCAGCGGAACTAACAAAGGCATCAACACCTATTTCGGATACGGCGTCGACGCGCCTTTCCGCAGGGCTAAATACCAGATGAACAACCCCGCCAACAGCTTCACGGCGGCCAAGGTGCCCTACGACATGACGGGCAGCCTTCCGATGCACGCCACCGGCGCCGACGGCTCAGGCAATAAGATGTCCGACTTCGACAGGAACGGGCAGTACAACGAACTCGAAGCCAGGGTGAACGCCGGCGCCACTACCGCGGTCTCCGAAAAGAAATTCCCGGGCGCTCCCGCGTTCATAACCATAGTCGATAACGACGCCCCCTCGATACGCTTCTACGCGTTGCGTTCACGCGACAACGTCTACCGCGAGTATATAGTCACGACGGCCGGCACTCTCGACGCCACAGACAGCAATAAACCCCTCGACCACGCTTCCAATCACGACGATATGGACTGGGACCCCACGGCGGCCAATAAACTCAAATTCACGACCTGGGGCGAGACCGAGGTCAACGTTAAAGACTGCAACCTCGACGGCAGCGTAGCCACCCTCGCGAACCAGAACAATCCCGTGCACCCGAAAGCCTCGATGCCCAACAACACCGGCAAGTGCACTCAGTTGAGACCCACCAGCAATATCGCCGACCTCGGCGTGGCAACCATAGGCACTAAATCATGCTATGTAATAAAATACGGCGGCAAGAGCGTCGGCATAGCCGAAACCTACAATAGTTTCGCGCCCACCAACCTCGCCTACTACGAGTTCGACAAAATACTTCCCGCTAACGCCGGCGACATGCTCGAACTCATCGAAGACGCGCGCAATAAATTCGAGATCGCCGCCGTCGACAATATCGACAACACCATCAGCGTCGTGCAGCCCGTACCCACGAACAACGGCGCGATGATGGCCGGCAACTGCTACGTCGACACTCTCAACCTGGGCGATCCGATAATGCTGGGCGAAGTTATGGGCAACTGGAAAACGAAAGGCTCTCTGGTAGAAACCTACGGCATATTCAGAGATCCGTCGCCGACCGGAGCCAACGCGCCCTCGATGTTTATAGTTATCAAAGACAACAGCGGAAACGCCACCGCGGTAAAAATACCGCTGGTTATCCTTCACACTTTATTCAGACCCAATGTCATCAACGTAGAAACCAGAAGATCTGAATAAAAAGGCTGCACAGCTTTTTAACCGTTAACATACCTGACAGCGGGGGCTGGCGTTCAGGAGCGTCTCGAAAGAGCCTTCTCCGGCGCCGGCCCTCGCTGATTAAACCGGTCAATGATTTCCGAAAGGCGGAATAAATTTATGGATATCAATCAAAGTAAAAAAATAGTAAAGCTCGTCGCCGCTCTGGCAGCGGTTTTTATTTTAGCGGCGCTGACGTCCGCGGGCGCTGTTCACGCGCAGCAATTATCCGATGCCGTGAAAAAAAACGACGCGGCTGCGGTAAAGAAACTGCTTCAGAGCGGTGCCAGCGTAAACGAAACGGACCGTTTCGACGACATGCCGCTGCACTTCGCAGCGAGAAACGGCAACGCTAAAATAGCACAGATTCTTATAGAACACGGCGCGGACGTAAAAGCGACAGGCTTCAATTCCGCCCGGCCGATCCACATGGCGGCCGATAAAGGCGATCTTAAAACCGTCAAACTGCTCGTGGAAAAAGGAGCCGACGTAAATTCGAAGGACGGCTGCTACAAACGCACCCCGCTGCATTGGGCCGCAACCAAAAATCACCTCGAATTGATAAAATACCTTATCGACAAAGGCGCCGCGCCCGACGACAGGGCAATAGGCGAACGGACCGCGCTCATCGAGGCGGTCGACAATAATTTTTTTAAGGCCGCCGTTTTTCTGATCGAAAAAGGAGCCAATGTAAACCACAAAGATTTTCAGGGTTCAACGCCCCTGCATTTCGCGGCCTGGAAAAATTTTATAAAAATGGCCGAATTATTGATAGCACACGGCGCCGATGTTAACGCGAAGGATTTCGCGGGCAAAACGCCGCTGCAATACTGCGCGGAGAGCGGATCCTACGATGTGGCGAAGATGCTTATAAAAAGAGGGGCTAAACTGAACGAAAAAAGCGCTCACCAACAGACGGCGCTTCACTCCGCCGCCGACGCGGGGCATGTAAAGCTCTTAAAACTGCTCATAGAAAACGGCGCGGACGTAAAGCTGGTCCATCTGAACGATCTGTTCGCCTCCTGCCTCGGCAAGCTCAAGGGGATCGACTACTTCCAGGGCGGCGACGTCGATAAAAAAACCCTCGACAAACTTATGCAGGAGGACCAGAAAAGTTACAACAATCACATCGAAGCAGTGAAATACCTTATAACCAAGGGCGCTGACGTGAACAGCGTTTACAGCACCTGCATCAGGGTCCGGGGTAAAATGCTTCCGGTCCATGTGGCGGCGGCTAACGGCGATATCAAGGGCATGAAGCTGCTCATAGAAAATGGCGCCGATGTTAACGCGGCGGCGGGCGGAAACGTAAGGCCGCTTTATCTGGCGGCCGGTTTCGGCTATGCCGAGCTGATCACGCTGCTTATAGAAAACGGCGCGGACGTTAACGTCAGAACGCTCAAAGGCAAATCGCCGCTCTTCGCCGCGGCCGAAAAGGGATACGCCGACGCCGTAAAACTGCTCATAGACAAAGGCGCGGACATCAGCGCGGCTAACGCCGCGGGCCTGACCCCTTTAAAAGCGGCCGCCGCCAAAGGGCATATCGAGGTGGTCCGCCTGCTGTCGCTCCATAAGACGAAAAGCCCTGAAAACAAAAATAAATAAAATAAACCATTAGCAGAAACCGGAGGAACCACGCATGAAACATATAATTAAATTAAATTCGTTTTTTTTGTTCATAATACTCGCCTGTGCCGCATTTCCTTTGCCTGCGGCGCTCGCGTCGGGCCTTTGCGACGGCTGTCCACTGCAGGAGCTATGCAGCGATACGACCGCCGGGGTCGAAGTGCTCTCCTGCGACAACAACGCCGCCTCGGCGGCGCCGCCCGCCACAATGGACGTGGCCGCCGCTCTTATAAACGAAGAAGCAGCTTCCGCGAATGACACCTCGGCCGTCGCGGTTACACAAACGTCTTCCGCTCCGGCGACGGCTGAAAACTCGCTTCCACAGGCCGCGGCGGCGTCTACAACCGAAACGGCCATAAATTCACCATTTTCAATGTTGACGGCCTACGCTACGAGCGGCGAGGTCAGCCTGATATTGACGATCAAAGGCGACGGAATCGCGGTGGAAAGTCTCATTCCCAGGCTGACGGATGGGCTCGGGCTGAAAAACAACGCCGGAAACGGCTGCGAGCTGCTCATAACCACAAGCAGCGAGGTAACGCTTAAGATCGATAACGCCGCCGTTAAAGAAAAATTCGCCGTCATAGAGTCGCTGGGAATAAAAATAGTAAAATGATGAAAAATAAATAACACATCACATTTTATTTATTATATTGTCATATTTAACTTTATAAAACAATAAAACTGGCCGTCCATGGTCTTTACCGGACGGCCAGTTTTGATTTATATAACTTATAAACTTTGTCGTATGACTTGCGCTACCGGAGCCTTGAAACTATTTCAGCCACGCGCTTATACTCGGGCGTTTCCCTGTCTTTTTCGACCACGCTCAGCAGTTTTGACAGCGTGTCCTTCGCGTTTTTAGAGTCTTTTACCGAGAGATAGGTCATTCCCAGGTTATAAAGGATCTCGGGCTGATCGGGCATCGCCTTCAGGGCGTTACTCAGAACGGTAATGGCATTGGCGTGCTGGTTGCTGTTGATGTAGAGCTGGGCAAGCGCCACGTAGCCTTTGGGAAGGTCGGGCTTAAGTTTAATAACGCGGTCGTAACAGGTTTTAGCGGCCGCCTGCATTTTTTTATACTCGTAAACGCTGCCAAGAGTGTAATAGGCGGGAAAGAAATTCGAGTTGAGCTTGACCGCATTATAAACATAGCGGAACATTTCATCGATATTATCGAGCGCCTGATAGCAGAGCGCGATCTTGAAGTTGACCTCGTAGTCGTTCGGGTTGTCCTTTAAAACCGCTTTGAATTCATCGGCGGCGCCGCGGAAATTACTGATCTGAAAATAGATGTTGCCAAGTTTCTCGCGAAGCTTTATCTTTTTAGGGTTTTTAAAGGTGATGTCGGAAAGCTCGCTGATCGCGTCGGATATCAGGTCGCTTTCGAGAAAGCGGTCGGCGGTGCGAAGCCGCAGATCGTACTGCTTCGGATCGAGCGTGAGCGCCTTGTTATAAGCGTCGCGGGCGAGCGCTTTATCGTTGAGGCTGAGCAGGCAGTCGGCGAGATGATAATAAGCCAGAGCGTTCGCCGGCTCGTTTTCGATGACGATCTGAAGGCTGTCGCGCGCATCGGCGAAACTCGAACTGGCTATCAGGAACTTCGCGTATTCCAGATTCAATTCCGAATTCCTGGGCTCACGCTCGAGGCCTTTTTTCATCATTTCATGCGCCTTGGCTTTGTCGTTTTTTACCATAAGTATTTTCGCGTATTTAAGGTAAACGTCGGAAAGTTCGGGCGAAATTTCAAGGGCCTTGTCAAGAAGCCGCAACGCCTCTTCGTTTTTGCCGGACTTTATGAGCACTCCGGCCTGCTGATTATAGGCGACGCTCAGAAGTTTTCTGGCGACGGGATCGTTCGGGTTTTTTTCGAGCTCTTTTTCAAGGCGCGATATGCTTTCGGTGAATTTCAGTTCTTTAAGATAGCCGGCGGCCTCGAGAACGCTGTTTGAAACGCTCTTTTTGACGACATTTTTGACGGCTGAAGGCTTTTGGGGCGGCGGGTAGATCAGCTCCCATATGGCGTTAAAAACGACGATGAAGCAGCCCAGGGCGACAACGGCTATCCCGGCCTGTTTCAGGCGGAGTTTTAATTTATCGCGGTCGGCCTCTTTAAGTTTCTCGGCCAGTACCCGGTATTTTTCGGAAGAGAACTTATAAATTTTTTTTGAATAAAATACAACTTTGGGCCAGATATCGTCGGGCGGAAGTTCTTCGATGGCAGCCTTTTTTTCTTCAGCAATGGGCGGAGGCGCCTCGACGAAACCGATCTTTTTAAGAGTGTCGTTCACCTGGTCTTTTATTATTTTTTCGGTATCGTTTTTGCATGATTTGATAAGTTCGACGGCCTCGTCAGTTTTTATGGTCGAAAGCACGAAGATCGCGGAACTTCTTATCCACGGCTTATCAGACGCTATCAGTTCACGCAGGCGGGCCATGACCA
This sequence comes from Candidatus Wallbacteria bacterium GWC2_49_35, assembly GCA_001791795.1. Lineage (GTDB taxonomy): Bacteria > Muiribacteriota > UBA9980 > UBA9980 > UBA9980 > UBA9980. Next base: position 3,837 of record MGFH01000159.1, on the reverse strand, counting down.
TGACGGCGATTTCCTTTTTAGACGGCGTGAAATTCCACAGAGCCTTGCAAACGTTAGCCTTAACGCGCGAATCGTCGTGGAACAGAAGCGGGGTCAAACGATCGATCGACTTTTCGGAGTTAATCGATTCGATCGCCTCGACGGCGTTCGCGACGATACGGCTGTCGACGTTTTCGGTAAATTTGAATAACTTATCCAGATGGGACTCGTCGCATAGTTTGCCCAGGACGGAAACGATGGTAGAACGTATCAGTTCGTCGGTTTCCTGGTCGAAATCGGAGAATAATTTATCGATCTTGGAGCGGTCTTTTATTTTTTCAATTACCTTGATCTTTAATATTTTTTCTCTGACTTCGTCGCTGATAGCACTAATGAGTTCGTCTTCCCTGGAATTTTGAAATTTAGTTTTAAGTTTGAGAATGGATTTTTTTACGTAAAATCTTACGGCCGAATTCTTGTCGGCTTTGAATTTGGCGAGCACGGAAAGCGCCGACTCGTCGGCGGCGTCACCGAGTTCTATGACGGCGTTAAGCCTTATTTTTTCATCTTCGGAAGACAGATCCACAAGGTAATCCGAAACGTTTTTCATATAAGCGAACCTCGGTTTTATAGTATGGAAAAATTCAAACGTTCAATAAATTTATCTTTTTTTTAATTGACATCTTTAAAAAAAATGATAAAATGATAAACAATAAACTAAAATCTATAAAATTTTTAAGCGTTCAATAATTTTTTTTTAAAAGATTAAAATCCACTATATTAATAATAGCATAAATCAGCCATGAATGTAAACACCGATTACAAACTAATATTTAAAATTATCATCTTTTTTTTCATTTCGGCCTCGACCGCGGTGATTTTTTCGCTATCCGGTCCCGGAAGTCTCGCCGCCGGAGAACTTCTGGATAAGATCAACCCGCCGCTCGACTGCGCGCGCGTGAAAAAAAGAGTCCTGGCCGCGCTCGAGCTTTACGCGGTCGACAACAAGCTTCCCGCCGGAGCCAGAGTGAGCGTGCACGACATTGTTTCAGCCAGATATCTCAAATACGAACTCGCCTGCCCTAAAGGCGGAAAATATTCATTCACGCCTGAAATGAAACTGGAATGCTCGAAGTGCGACGCTCCCGAAAAAAATGAAGGCGCTCAGACGACGACGGAGGTGACGGCATCCGCCAAACCGCGCGTGGACGCTACTTTAGAATCGAAGATAAACAAATACCTGGACATAGAAGATATCGAGTTTTTGAATAATCCTCAGAAAAGCGCCGGACCGGCTGAAAGTTCAGCCGTCGCTCTTTCAGATACCGGCGAGACCGGAATTCCGAAACAGGCCGCGGCGGCGGAAGCGGACCCATTCAAAACCGTACCGGGTGCGGACGGCGACGGAGAGGACCCTGACGACGAAGAAGACGATGATGAAGGCCCCTCTTCAGGCGAAGAGCAGATAACCGTTAAAGAAAATTCGAATATCGGAAAGGGCGCGCGCGATTACCACAACGAGGCCATCGAACACGCGAGGCGCGGCGAGGCGGACAACGCCATCGAAAAATTTAAAAAAGCGATAGAGCTCGTTCCCGACTCTTTCACCTATCACTATAACTACGGCCTGTTTCTGGCGAAGGTCGAGAGCTACGACCTGGCCTATATCGAATTCCAGCGGGCAACGCGGCTCGATCCGCAGAACACGCGGGTGAAGACAATGATAGAAAAACTCAAAAAAGCCATATCCACGCGATGAAATCCGCCAGGACAAAACCTAGATCGTGAACGGAAGGCTTATCCGGGTCTTTTCGAGCAGGAACGGAATGTTTCTGTTGATGGGCGCGCTTTTATCCAGCGGGCGTATCATCTTGAATCTTTTATTGACGGTATCTATCGAGCCTATGATCTCGGCTTCTATAAAATATTTCGATTTTATCTGCGGCGCGTCTTTGAGAGTGGCTATGAGTATCGAGCCTTTGCGCGTTTTCAGATTCATCACGTTGTAGCCGACGCCCTGTATCTTCAATTCTTCGAAGTAGCGCCACTCGGTGACCTGGCCCGACAGCAGTACGGCTTCGCCGTCGAGTTTCGTCAATTTTTTCCTGATCATGTCCGCGTCGTAGGTAACGGCGAAACGAAGTATGGCCCAGATTATCGCGCCGAAAATAAATCCGGCCGTTACAATTTTTCCGACGAAACCGTCCATGAAGCCTTTTTCATTATTTTTTCTTTTTCCGAAATCTATAAATGTCATCTTTTACTCCCCGTGCGATTTATGATTTTAAGCAAAGCGCGCCGGACGATAAATCCGGCGCGGCGGCGGCAGGCGGAACGTCTATTTGCCTTTGCTTTCCACCTGAGTGAGAGCGTCGGACGCCAGTTTATAAAAATTGGATTCTTTCGGCTCGATCTCGAGAATTTTGGCGAACATTTTTCTGGCGTTTGCCAGATCTGCGCCCTTATTGCGGTTGAAATAAACTATGCCGAGATTGTAAAGCGCGAAAGTGAAGTTGGGATTGATGTTTACCGCGGCTTCGAGATTTTTCGCGGCGTCGTCGAACTTGAGGCTGTTCATAAGCGAAAAGCCTATGTTGTTGTATGCAAAAACATGAGCGGGATTGAGTTTTACGGCCGCCTGATACTCGGTGAGCGCCCTGTCGCCCGCGCCCACCTTATCGTAAAGCACGCCGAGTTTGTAATGCGCTTCGGCGTAAGAAGGATTGGCGGCAATGGCCTTTTCATAGTTTTCTTTCGCGTTCTTCGCGTCGCCGGAAAGATAATATATGTGGCCCTTTTCGTCATAGGCCTGGGCGTTTTTCGCGTCGAGTTTTATCAGGTAGTCGCAGACATCGAGCGCTTCTTTGAACTTGGAAGTTTTTTTATAGCAGTCTATAAGGTTGATGTTGAACGTGAGGTTTTTGGGCTCGACCATTATGGCCTTTACCAGAAGTTTTTCGGCTTCGGCGAAATTGCCCTGCTTGATGAGTATCATTGCCCAATCGTTGAAAGCGGCCGCGAAACCGGGCTCCAGCTCGGTGGCTTTTTTGAAGTATTCGATGGATTTGGCGGCGTCGTTTTTCGTAAGGTATATAAGGCCCATGTTATATAAGGCGATAACCTGAACGCCGCGGGGGCCTTTCAGGGCCTTGCCGAAATTCAGCGACGCATCTTCGTAATTGGCCTGTCTGAGGTTGAGAAGACCCATCGTGTTATAGGCCGTATAATTGCCGGGGTTCGCGGTAATGGCCTTTTTCAGGCATTCCTCGGCCTCTTTGATATTGTCGAGCCTGTAATGAAGCTCGCCGAGCGTCGAATAAGCCTCGGAGAACGAAGGATTCAATTTGACGGCGACCTTCAGGGCTTTTATTCCGTCCTGATAGTTTTCGAGGCCGATGAAAGACAGGCCAAGGTTGTAGTAGGCCGTGGACGATTCCGAATTTAAAAAGAGCGCCTGCTTGAGCGTCGTTACGGCCCTTTCGAAATCGCCCTTGCGGCACATGATTATGCCGATATTTTCATAGGCGTTGGCGTAGTCGGGATCGAGTTTGAGTATCTCTTCAAACTGTTCGAAAGCCTTTGAGTAATCGCCGAGAGCCATGTAAACAGCGCCGAGGTTGTTGCGCGCTCTTAAGTTTTTGGCGTTAATGGAAAGCGCCTTCAGATAAACCCTTTTAGCTTCCGCCAGATCTTTTTTTTCAAAAAGAGTATCGGCCTTCTCGATCAATATTTCGATCTCGCTGGTGCCGGCCGCGTGGGCGATCGAGCACCTCGTCAATAATCCGCAAGCCGATACCGTGAGTAATAAAGCGGTTAAAAATACTATCTTGTTCATAACAGACCTCCTGAAAATTATAA